>JAVJTD010000140.1:0-30338 GCA_040219065.1 Planctomycetota bacterium | reverse complement strand
GCGTCGATCCTCGCGTCGAGCTGATGAGCACGATCTTCCGGCTGGCCGGTCACCCCGAGTACAACCAGCCGAGCTCGGTGTCGCCGTACTCGAAGGCCGTCCAGGCCCACGTCGCCGAGCTCGGCTGGTTGTACTCGGGGTGACCGGCCAGCCGGAAGATCGTGCTCATCAGCTCGACGCGAGGATCGACGCGGGCCTCGAGAAGGCTCGGCTCCATCTGGCCTCCAAACAGCACCGACCAAAGAAGCACCTGCGAAGCGATAGTCATGGATCGTCTCCAGCATCACGCGCGTGGGAGCCGCTATCGTAATCTTGCGACGAGAAAGAAACAGGTGCCTGGATGCTGGGGTGCTGGGGTGCTGGGGTGCTGGGGTGCAGGGCTCTTTCGGACCGCCGGCTTCAGCCGGTCTCCGTGTTCTCAATCCGAACGCCTCGAAGACTACCCCAGATCTCACATCCTTCCGGTTGAACCGACCGTGGTCACCAAGGCACCAAGGAACCAAGGCACCCGCTCACTTCTTCCCCCCCATGATGTACCCGACGCCTTCGAGGCGGCGAATCTGATCGGGGTCCAGTGCGCTCTGCCCTCCGGGCTTCGGCTCTCGGTGCACGGCTCGAGCCCACTCGGCGAGCTGCTTCTTCAGTGCCTCCCAAGGACAATCGTCGGGCGGCGCGGAAGCCAGGCTTTGCTGCTCGGACGGATCCGATTCGAGGTCGTACAGCTCGTATCCGCCGTCGATCTCGAGACCCGGGGTGTGGACGATCTTCCAGCGATCGGTGACGAGCGCCACGCCGCGTCCGGCGATGCCTGGCACGGGACGTCGGTCGTGCCGATCACTCAGGAGGAGCTGGCCGGTCTCCGCGAAGAGCGGTCGCCCCACCAGCGATCTGCGGCCGGTCAACGCTCCCCAGAGGCTCTCGCCGCTGACGGCTTCCGCCTCCTTCGCACCGGCAGCCTCCAGCACCGTGGAGAACACGTCGACCGTTCGCACCGGCTCCGCCAACCGCTGCTCTTGGACGCCGGGGCCCGCGATCAGGAGCGGGACGCGCAGGCAGGTGTCGTAGGTGAACTCACCATGATCGTAGTAGTAGCCGTGCTCGCCGAAGCTCTCGCCGTGGTCGGCCGTCACGATGATCAAAGTATCCTTTGATAGACCCCCCGACTCCAACTGCTCGAGCAGGCGACCGATCTCGGCGTCGGTCGCGGCCACCTCGCCGGCGTACAGATCGCGCGCGCGCCTGTGATCTTGGGGCGTGAGGTCGCCGCCCCCATAGACGATCTTCGCCTTGCGCTCCTTGCGGTCGGGAGGCAGCGCCGCCAGGCTCACCGTTCGGTCCGGGATCGGATAGTAGTAGAACGCCTTCTCGAAGGGACCTCGGTAGCCCTCGCCGCCGAACGCGATGTTCTCCGCCGGCGGTGGTCCGTACGGCATGTGCGGGTCGCGGTAGTGCAGCCAAAGGAAGAAGGGGCGCCCGTCCTTCGCGCCGAGGAACTCGAGACCGGCGTCCGTCACCACCTTTGCCTCGACGTCGTCGGTCCAGGAGCGCTGGAACTCGCCCAGCCCCTGCGCCAAGCCTTGGGCATTCTCGTCGAAGAAGGGCACCGCCCACGCACCGCCCGTCCGGTATCCCTGTCGACCGAACACCTCGGCCAAGGTCGTTCGGTCAGCGGGCAAGACGCCGTTCGGACCCCAGAGATCCCGCACCCCGTGCAGCGGCGGATACAGGCCCGTCATCAAGCTGGCGAGCGACTGCGTCGTTCGGGCGATCGGGACACGAGCCGTCTCGAAGAGCGTCCCGCGCGCGGCCAGGCCATCGAGCACCGGGGACGTCGGACGATCGAAGCCGTAGCACCCGAGTCGATCGGCCCGAAGCGTGTCGATCGTGATCAACAGCACGTTCGGCCGCTTTCCGTCGTCCTTCTCGCCTTCGCCACAACCCAGGAGGCCGAGACCCAGCAGAACGATCGCGAGCCGTCTCATCGGCCTCCCTCCGGATCGAAGCGATACACCAAGAAGTTCGCGGCGCGAAAGGCCGGCTGGAAGATCCCCTGATGCGCCAGCGCCTCCGGCATCTTCGGGTCGTAGCCCTGTCTCTCGAGCTCGCCGTCGGGCCGGGCGACGTAGCGCTCGCGCAACAGGAGCACGACCGGGCGGCCGAGATCGCGAAGCAGTGCGATCTGCTCTTGGGTGAGCTGCCCGTCGACGCGGAACAGCTTCTGGCAGAGCTCGAGACGCGCTGGCAGCTCCTCGTAGCGATCGGTCAAGTAGAACTCGTCATCGGTGAAGAGGGCGCGGCGCGTGAAGATCGGCACCTCGTTGTGGTGCAATCCGCCCGCGACGTTGTTCGGGTAGAACCGCGGATCGTCGAGGACGATGGTCTCGGGCGTCGTCTCGCTTCGGATCTTCTGCAAGATCTCGCTGGCCGGTGAATCGACGGGCGACCGCACGAACCCGTCTTCGGTCCATTCGAAGCGCGCCTCACCGCGCGCAAAGGCAACGACCGCGATCCAAGCGATCGCGTTCGTCGGGATCAGAGTGAGGGCAAGGGCGAGGGCGACGATCGGGCGCCGTGCTCCCCCCTGCCGCCAATGAAAGGCGATGCGCTCCGCCGCGAGGAGGCCGAGGGGAAGGGACAAGACGCGGAGGAATTTGTACTCGCAGTCCTCGGCAGCTTGCAGACCGAGCGCCATCGCGGCGAGGACGACGGAGAATACGGACACGACGAGCACGTCCCTTCGCCCCGCGCGCAGCATGGGGAACGCCGACCAGCTTGCGAGCGCTAGCAAGAGCCCGCAGGTGGCGAAGAGCCCGATCCAATGCCGCGCCGGCCCTGCGGCTTCGAGCGCGGGGTTCGACTCGTCGAGCGCCGCTCCCATCCAGGGCCACAGCACGATCAAGGACAGGAGTCCACCGACACCGATGGCGATGAGCAAGCGCAGCACGTCGAGGGCGATGTCCCTTTGCCCGCGCAGCCAGGACAGTCCGCCGGTCAGGACCAATCCGGCCCCGAGGGGCAAGAGGAAGCCGAGCGCCACGAGCGGCTCGAACACGCTGCACGCGAAGGTCGCGAGCCCGGCCAGCACCCATCGGCCGCGCCGATCTTCCGAGTCGGATTGCACGGCCCGAATGCCCAGCCAGAGCAGGATCAAGCCCGCGGCGACGGTCGCCTGATTCGAGGACACGTTGAGGAACTTGGTGAGCGTGGCCGTGACCCGCGTATCCCACCCCGAGGCGAGCCAGCGGTAGAAGAAGAAGGGCGGCTTGGCGGCCTCGACCTGCTCCAGGGAATCGGGCCGGTCGGCGAGGAAGAAGAAGATCCAGCCGAAGGCGTTGAGCCCGAAGAAGCCGATCGCCGCGGCGATCGGACCGGCTGCCGCGATCCGAAAGAGCCGGATGGCGAGCTCGTGAAGAACCAGCAGTGTTCCGAGGAGCAGGATCAGGTTGCTCAGCGCGAAGGCGAGCAATGGGTCCCCGTGCTCGGACATCGGCGCGACACTCAGATGATAAAACCAGTAGTAGAGAACGGTCTCGCCCGCGAAGTACGGATTCTCGGGCGGAAGTCCGCGCTCGATGATCGACTCCGAGATCGCCGCGTGCAGCAGACCGTGCGTCCCGGCGCGGGCGCGCAAGGAGGCGAGATTGGGCGCCATGATGACGACGGCGAGGACGGCTCCTGCGGTGAGGGTGAGCCAGAAGGCGCGGTCTCCGCCGAAGGGCACGCCGCGATCACGGATCGTCAAGGCGACGAGGCAGCCGGCCTCGAGCAGGATCATCGTCGTGCCCAAGCCGCTCCAGCCGGCCGTGCTCACGACGAGCAGACCGATGAGGGCGACCACGATCGGCGACAGGCAGATGCCGAGGCCGAGCGAGCGGGCCGGGCCAGCCGCCGGGGCAAGAGCGCGGAGGAGGAGCCAACCGGGCAAGACCCCGTAGACCGTGACGTTCCCGATCGTTTCCAGCCAGGAGGGCAGGTCGGCGAAAGCCGCCACGATGGAGATCCCGAGCAGCACGCCGAAGGCGATCGTCGAACGGAGCAAGACGAACCTCGTAAGCAGAGAAGGTGGGGTCTGGGCGGCCTCATTCTCGCGGTGCCGCCATCACGCGGCAAGTCCTCGGTCAACGGGCGCTTCACCCTGGGAACACGGGGAGATCAACACGGAGCGCACGGAGGACACGGGGAGATCGACACAGAGCGCACGGGGAACAAGGGCACACTTGCACGGGGAACAAGGGGAACAAGGGGAGTGCTCGTGCTCTCACATCTTCATGAATGCCCTCGGCTGATCGGCAAACGTCATCGGGTCTCTTCATATCGGCAGCCGAGCCGCCCTCCGCGTTCTCCGTGTAAACAAAACCGTGCCCCCGTGTCCTCCGTGTAAGCAACACCGTGTCCCCCGTGTCCCCCGTGTAACAACACCGTGCCCTCCGTGTCCTCAGCTCAATCTCGGAAGACCGGAGAGCTCCAGGCGACGGCAGTGTCGGTCACGAGGCGGGCGTAGTAGAAGCGGCGCTTCTGGAACGCGTCATCGACGAGCTTCACCGTTCCTTCTCCCGTCAACTGCGCAGTGTGAATGACTTCTCCATCGGCGAGGATCTCGAGGCGGCCTGTTCCGGCGCCTTCGACTACGGCTTCGAGCGTGGGCACGGATCGGGGCGCCACCACGCCTCCGCACGGGACGCCATCGACGGTGAAGCGAAGCACGACCCGCGCAGTCGCCGCGAAGGTTCTCCTCGCCCGCATCGCTTCGAACACGCCGTCGCGAGAGAGCTCTTGGACCCAAAGCCCGGCGTACGATTCGGCGACCGAGTCGTGATCGGAGGCGGCGATGAACCCGAAGCGTCGTCCAGCTCGCAACGCGTCGATCGCGAAGGCGCCTGCTTCGACGGCATCGCCGGCGACGAGAGGACCACCCGGCATCTCGTAGGCGCCGCGCACGCCTTGGTAGATCTCGGCAACCGGCTCGAAGACCGGATCGTGGCGCGACCAGTCTGTCGGGTTGCCGCGCGAGGCGAGCATGTGGGGGATGCCGAAGACATCGGTCTCCCGCAGCATTCGCCAGAGGTCCTGCGGCTGCTTCGCGTCCTCGGGCAAGACCTGCGGTCCGGCGCGCTCCTTGAAGAAGAGGTTCTTGTGCCCACCCAGCGCGCCTTCCGCGCGTTCATAGCCGTACAAGGCCACGAATCTCCCCGGATCGTCGTACACGTCGGCGAGCTTCTGGATCTCCCACCAAGTCGTCTCGCGCGTGTCGGTGACATGGTCCGTCGTGCACAGGACATCGAGCTCGCCGGGCCCCAACGCGTAGCGGTACGCCTCCTCCAACGTCCCGTCCGTCCGCGAGGCGCAGCGAGAGATATCGGTGTGACGGTGGAAGTCGCCGAAGGCCAGCCGATACTCGCGCCCATCGACGTGCCAGCTCGGGCAAGCGCGGTCCTCTTCGCTCGGCTCACTTGAAAGGCGCATCGCCTGATCCAGCCCGGCACTCGGCACCTCGGGCAGCCCTCGCTCCCCACTCGCCAGGGGCGCGGCCGAGATCGCGCTGCGGGACGACTCGGGCCGGCGAGTCTCGAAGTCGCGGCCCGACTCGAGCGCGGCGCGACGCCCGTCCCCGATCCAGCCGGCCCAGACGTCGCCATTCGGACCGGTCGCGAGCGCGACCCGAGGCCTAGCCCCGCCGTCGCTCCGAGCCAGCCTCTCGAGCGAGCTCCAGCCTTGCGCCGAGAATCGAAGTCGAAACAGCTCCCACACCGCGGCCTTGAAGTTCGCGCCCAAACCTTGGAACTCGCGCGGCTGCACTTGCTGGGGGATCGTCAACCCGGTGAAGAGGAGCTGCACGCCTCCGACCGAATCGACAGCCAGCTTCGGATTCGACGCCAGCCGATCGAGCGGCTCGGGCAAGACGCGCGGCAGCACACCCGCCGGCCTGCCGACACGCCCATCCCGAAAGTACACGAGCTCGAGGCGGCGCTGCTGGTTCAAGGCCCGCGACCGGCCCCAGTCGCCGTCATCGGAATGCCAACCGATCCACGCCCCACCGTAGGCGTCGGCGGCAATGCTCGGCCGCGCGTCGAGGCCGACATGATCCGACAATCGAAACGTCGCGGGACGTCCTTCACCATCCGGCGCCCAGATCAGCACCTCGAAGTCGCGCGGTAAGTCGGCCTCCGTCTTCAGGAAGCCGTCCCACGCCACGATCGGAGCGCCGCTCGCCAGGACGGCGATCGCGGGCGCGAGGCTCAGACGCCCGGTGCTCAGCACTCGCCGGTCTTCGAGCGCCGTCCCGTCGATTCGGGCCAGCTCCACGCTCCAGCGTCCACCGACCTTCGCGCTCCATGTGACCCAAAGCTCGCCGGACGGGCCGCGCGCCAGAGCCGGGGCACGATGCTCTCCGGGTCCGCCGGTGAGCGCGACATCCTCGGACAATCGCCCGCTGGTGAGTGTCCGCAGATGAAGCTGCCAACCGTGCTCCCCGTGCTCGCTCCAGACGAAGACGGCTTCGCCGCCTTCGCGCCAGGAGGACGCGATGTCGAGGTAGCGCCCGCCCCTGGCGAGTATGCGCTCGCGATCGTCGCCGCTGCGCGTCAACGCGATGCGATCGGATTGCCCGTCGTAAACGATGGCGGCACACCACAGCCCGTTGCGATCCGGCAACCAGGTGGCCTCGGTCGGCTCGCCGTCACTCACCTCGATCGGCCAAGGGTCGTCGATCGTGGCGGCAGCAGCGAACCGGTCCGACTCGGCCGGCTCGGGATCTCTCGAGCAACGGATGAAGAGGATCAGCGTGGCGAGAACGACGAGAGCGGCAATGGAACGGAGCGCGGTAGCGCGCGGGGCGTGAGGCTCGGACACGGTCCCTTCCTGCGAGTAATCGGTTGTCTTCGACTCAGCATCCCAGATCGCCAGCGCCGGAGCCAGCGGTCAGTGCGGAGCAACCTCAGCCCGCGCGACCGAAGTGGAAAGGAGCCGCAGAGCTGGCAGCCGCTCTCTCGAAGGTGCCGTCTTTCGAGTGGAGAAGCGCTGAGCGAGGGTCGAACCGAGAAACGACTCAGGAAGAGGCCATTCCCGAGTCGGACGCACGCCTGCTCGCAGGCATGGTCCTCCTCGAGCACCTCGCCTTGATCTGTTCCTTGGCAATCCCTTCCCGGCACAGATGGCCCACTTTCCCATCGCGCGCCGACTTTCCGCGGCTAGTCGATGGCGAGCCATTCGAGCTCCGTTTCGGGCTCGGCAATCCCTTCCCGGCACAGATGGCCCACTCTTCAAACGCACCCTTGCTCGGCACCTCTCCGCTCGAACGCATCCACCATCGAGAAGATGGCTTCCGGCTCGATGGCTCCTTCCCGTCTCGGTCGCGCGGGCTCTGGTTTCGCGCCTCGTGCGGTGGGCAATCTCTTCCCGGCACAGATGGCCCACTTCGTACCTGGTCGCCCCGCAGCTCTCGATCGGCTCGGTGCGGAGCTTTGACAGATTCGAGTGCGCTGCCAGTAGAGGGGCGGCGTTGACGAAGTACGCAATGAACTCGGGGGACCTGTCGATGATCGCGTTTCGCTCTCTGCTCGTCTGTCTCTTCTGGGCCGCCGCGGCGCTCGGCCAAGACTCACCATTCCCGACCGCCAAGCCCGAGAGCGTCGGGTTGGATCCGGCCGCGCTCGAGAAGCTGTCCCAAGTCATCCAGGGCTTCGTCGACGAGGACGAGATCATCGGCGGCGAGCTGGTGATCATCAAGGACCGTCGAACCGTCTTCCAGCAGGGTTACGGCGCTCTGGACTCTGAGACGAAGGCGCCCTGGCGGAACGACACGATCTGCAACCTGCGCTCGATGACGAAGCCGATGACGGGCACGCTCGCGCAGATGTGGATCGACGAGGGCAAGCTGTCGCTGAGTGACAAGGCTTCGAAGTACCTCGAGTCCTTCGGCGAGGGCCAGGCGGCCGCGATCACGATCGATCACCTGATGACGCACCGAAGCGGGCTGCCGCTCACGGCCATTCAGAGCGACTCGCTGCAGAGCTACGAGAGCCTGCGCCAAGTCGCCGATCAAGCGGCCGGCGCCAAGCTCGACTTCGAGCCCGGCACGCGCTTCGGATACAGCGACGCGGGCACCGACAGCCTGGGTGCCATTGTCGAAGTCGTGGGCGGCGCGCCTCTCCGTGAGCAGCTTCGAGACCGCCTCTTCGCCCCTCTGCATCTTCGCGACACAGACACCCACTTCGCCGAGGACGACCCGCGTCAAGAACGCCGCTCGAGCATTCACATCGGACTCGAGGGCTCGTGGCTCCCGTACTGGCAGCCCGGCGATGAGCCGTTCTACCCGTTCGCGATGGGCTCTCAGAGCGCGCTCGGAACGGCGCGCGACTACGCGCGGTTCCTGACGCTCTGGATGGATGGCGGCCAGGTCGGCGAGGAGCGCCTCCTCTCCGACGAGGCGGTCGAGCGCGGATTCGAGCCCGTCTCGGACATGCCCTATCCGACCTGGCTCGCAGGCCTCGACGTCTACTACGGACGCATGTGGCAGCTCTGGCTCGACGAAGACGGGAAGCGCGTCGCCTTCGGACACAGCGGCTCGGACGGCACCTACGCGATCGCTTTCCCCGAGCGCGACCTGATCGTCCTCTACTTCACCCAATCCCGGGGGCAGCAGACGATCCCGACCTTCGAGAAGGCGCTCGAAGCAGCGGTGCTGCATCCCGACCCCGAAGCCCTCGCTCGTGTCCTCTCGAAGATCCCCCCCTCCGAGCTCGCGCCTTACCTCGGCGTGTATCGGGCCGAGGGGAGCGACTCCTACCGCGCCATCATCCTGAACGACGGCAAGCTCTCGATGGAGATTCCCGGCCAGCAGATCCTCGAGCTGGAGCAGAGCGCGGAAGCCGATCACTGGCAGCTCTCGAGACGGGCCGATCAGAAGGTCCACTTCGTCCGCGATGAAGACGGCCAGGTGAACCGCATCGAGGCGGCCGGGCCGGTGGCCAACGAAGTGCTCTTTCGTCTCGTCCCTCGAGAAGGGACCCCCACCGCCGACGCGCTGATCCCTCAGATGCTCGCCAAGCACGGCGGTGATCGCTTCGCCTCTCTCGGGACACTGCGGCTGGAAGGCGAGATCGACATCCAGGCGCAGAAGCGCAAGGGCCGCATGGTGGATCTCTCCGCCGGTATCGAGCGGCGACGGCTCGAGGTCGAGTTCGAAGGTGCGGGCAAGCAAATCGTCGCCTTCGATGGCGAGACGGTTTGGAATATCGCACCGGGAATCGGTAAGCCGATCGCTCTCAAAGGAGCCCAAGCCGAGCAAGTCCGCTTAGACAGCCTGAGCACGACGCTGAGCGACTGGCGCTTGCACTATCGCGAGGTCCACGTGCTCTTCCAAATCGAGTTCGAGGGTCAGGATTGCTGGGCCGTCCGCGCCGTCCCCTTCGAAGCCCCCGCCTCGACCAAGCTGGTCAGCGTCGAGACGCTGCGACTGGTCGGCGAGCTCCGCATCAACCTGCTACCCGGCGTCGGTGCGCTCGGCGCCACGGTCGTATACTCCGACTGGCGAGACGTGTCCGGCGTCCAGATCCCGTTCCACACGTCATCGAAGTCCATCCACCCGATGATCGGCACGATCGTCTCGACCTACGAGAAGGCCGAGGTCGGCGTCGAGATCCCCGAAGGCGCATTCGAGATGCCCGAGGGGAAGCAGTAGGAGATTGAACGGGGGAATGCGGCCTCCCACTGACTGAGGGAGGCCTCGGCACTTTGGGGGCAGGGTCCCCAGATTGGGGCCTGGCCCTCGGGGTCATCGTCGCCTCGCGGATTCGACACATCTCGGCCAGCCATCACGAGCTGCGATCGCTCGAAGCATCTTCTCCATTTCTGGATCGAGACTTGCCAGGGGTAAGGGCGAGTCGCCTCGAGTCCAAGGACCGGGCGATTCGGCTGCTGGCAGCGCGCAGATCGCCCCGACCTCGCGCCACGCCGGCGGCGACCTTCCTGATTGGAGCCTCGTACCATGAAAACTTCTGTCCGACTGATACTGATCGGCCTGATCGCCTCGGCGCCGATGGGAATGGCCTTTGGCCAAGCCGAGAAGAAGAGCGACGCCAAGACCACTCAGACCCCTTTGATGAGTTGGAGCGTCCCGGTCGTCGGATTGACGAATGACAACACGTCCACCGGCAAGAAGGCCATCGAAGGCCTGAAGCTGAAGGCCGACCCGAAGGCCAAGATGGACAAGGTCGAAGGCAGTGGCATCCAGGATGTCCGCTTCGACATGGAGAAGAGCATGCTCTTCCTGACGCTGCAGGAGCATCGCCAGCTCCGGCTGAGCGACCTGAAGAAGGCCCTCGAGTCGACCGGGATCCGTGTCGACGCCGAGAAGCTCGTGCTCCAGGACAACACCGAGCTCGTCGTCCGCGGCGATGTCACTGCGGATCAGATGAGCGAGATCGACACGGCCCTCGAACAGGCCGGGTACTTCAAGAAGTTCACGCACCGCGCGGACGAGAAGACCGGCTCCTGTCACTTCCAGATCGTGGCCTCCACGCCGAAGGCCAAGCTGTCGAGCGTGAAGGACTTCCTGGCCGAGTTCTACGGCGAGGACATGGAAGCGGAGGTCATCTGGACCGGTCTCCGTAGCGCCGTGGCCCCCAAGGGCTGAGAGTCTGACGAGAATCGGTACGCGAGAGACCTTCCCGGCAGTCCCCCTGCCGGGAGGTAGACGAGCTGACGTGGCTCCTTCCTTCCGCGGCCTCGCAACGCCTTCCGCCTCTCGCGGTCCCGCGGCCCGCCCTTTCCGATACACCGGCCGACGTTCGGGCACGTCGACAGCGTTTTCCCCTCCGTCCCCAGCTCGAACCGGCGGTCGGCCCGGACGAGCAGGAGCTCCGCTCCTGCACGTCCGGGCCCTTTTGCTGCGCCACATTCCGTTCCCGGCGACTTCGACTATGATCCGTGCAGCTCGCATGGAAGACGGAGTGGCCGACAGGAACGGTCCTCGCCTCGTTCCGAGCGGGCGGCGAGGAGCTTGGGCAACGAATGGCGCGAATGAGACTGCTCGTCCTCAGGGCGAGCCCATCGTCGAGCGGCTGGACCGAGACCTTCGGTGACAACGGCTTCGAGCTGGTCTCGTGCTCCGAGCCGGCGCGCCTTCCCGAGGTGCTGCTCTCGTGCCGTCCGGCTGGAGTGATCCTCGTTCCGCCCTGGAAGGGAGCCTCGGTCGACGAAGTGGTCGGTGCCGTTCGCATCGCGTCGCCCGAAGTACCGATCCTGATCGCTGATGCTCGAGCGAAGCCTCGAGAGGTCTACGAGCTGAGCCGTCTCGGGGTCGAGTATCACTTCGAGCCCGCCGCACCCGGCTCGCTGATCGCCGCGGTCCAAGGGTGGATCGATCGATCGGGATCGAGCGCGCGCGTCGTCGTCCGGGGCGTCGAAGCGATCCTCGGTCACACCGGCGTCATGAGGCAGCTCCGCGAGCAAGTCCTCAAGATCGCAGTCAGTCCGGCCACGACCATCTTGCTTCTCGGAGAGTCGGGCACCGGAAAGGAGCTGGTCGCCCGCGCGCTGCACGCATCGAGCTCCCGCGCTCGGGAGGCCTTCGTCGCGATCAACTGCTCGGCCATCCCAGAGGCACTGCTCGAGTCAGAGCTCTTCGGACACGAGCCCGGTGCCTTCACCGACGCCAAGAGCCTCAAGCTGGGCCTCTTCGAGATGGCCCACCGGGGCACGGTGTTCCTCGACGAAGTGGCAGAGCTCGGCCCGACGATCCAGGCCAAGTTCCTGCGCTTCCTCGAAGACCGGAGCATGAAGCGACTCGGCGGGACGAAAGACATCGAGGTGGACGTCCGAATCCTCTCGGCGACCAACAGCGACCTGGAGCGAGCCGTCGCCGAAGGGCGCTTTCGAAAGGACCTCTACTTCCGGCTCCAGGTCGTGCCAGTGCGACTGCCACCTCTTCGAGAGCGCACCGAGGACATCCCCTACCTGGCCGAGCACTTCCTCCATCTGTTCAACCTCCGCTTTCACAAGCGCTTTGCCAGCTTCACGCGAGGTGGCATTCGCCGGATGCAGACGCACGACTGGCCCGGCAACAT
The DNA here is from genome assembly GCA_040219065.1 of Planctomycetota bacterium. Lineage (GTDB taxonomy): Bacteria > Planctomycetota > OFTM77 > OFTM77 > OFTM77 > OFTM77. The sequence goes on along the minus strand of JAVJTD010000140.1, from coordinate 18,273 downwards.
CCGAGAGCTGAAGAACGCGATCGAGCGGGTGGTCCTACTCGAGGACGCTGGCGAGGTCGATGAAGCGATGCTCTCCTTCTTGAAGCCGTCCTCGAAGGTCGTGACGTCGAGGAGTGAGGAGCCAAACCGCCACTTGGTGCGCAGCCTCGAAGCGATCGAGCTCGACGCCCTCCTGCGCGCCCTCGAGCAGAGCCACGGCAACCAGAGCCTGGCAGCGCGCCGGCTGGGGATCTCGCGGGACACCGTTCGACACCGCGTCCAGAAGTACGGTATCGAGCTCGAGACGAAGGCCTGTGTGACTCGCCCGCTCGGCGACATCACGCAGGAAGGCTCAGCCGAAGGTGGCGCCTGAGACATGATGACGACCAACCGGCGGATAGAGGATTTGCTCTTGGGCATCTGAGCTTCTCCATCGCTGCGAGGGGAGGAGACCAGGCTCTGGTATCGCGGTCAGATCACCGCTTCCTGGACGATGCCCTGCAGAGGAGTGCCTCCGGCGCGCTGTCGGACACCAGCTCTCACCACCCGCTGCCAAGCAATGCTCGCCTGAGCTCCAGCAATCGATCGCGTTGCTCGGCTGGATCGCGGACGGCCAAGTGGTGCTCGCCGACTTGGTAGAAGTAGACGAGCCGAGAGCGGAGGAGGGCTTGATCACCCTGGAAGCCGAGCGCCTCGAAGAGGCCCTGGAGGTAATCGAGGCGCGCCTGATCGATCCGCGAGACGGTCCGTCGCACCGTCGCGTCATGCCGTGCCCAGCAGCGGAGCGCGATGTCGTGCCGGGAGTCCTTGTGATGGATGAAGGTCAGGACGGCATCGAGGCGATCGACGGGTCGGGCGGACGGGGACTCGGCCAATGAGCGCAGGTAGCCTTCTTGAAGCGCTCGCCAGCGCTCGACCATCCGCTTCAAGAACTCGGGACGGTCCTTGAAGTGATGATAGAAGCTTCCTTTGGTGACACCGATGCGCCGGGCGAGGACCTCGACGCGCACCCCGTCGAGGCCATGCTCGACGAGCGCGTCGAGGCCGGCGTCGAGCCAGGCCTCGGGGTCCAGGCGGACGATGCGAGCGGGCTTCTTCGACATGGCCACCTCTCGGGAGAGTCACCGAAGTTACATACCGGTCCGTATGGTAACACATCGCGTCGCGCCGGCTTCGGAGCGCCGGCTTCAGCCGGTCTCGGTGTCCTCCTGCCGAACGCTCGAGAGCGCCGGCTTGGTTCATCTCGGTCTCCGTGTCCTCGGTCACGCGATCATATGATCACGTGATCACCAAGGCACCAAGGCACCTCTACCTGAGCGCCGGCTTCAGCCGGTCTCGGTGTCCTCCTGCCGAACGCTCAGAAAGCACCCTTGCTCGGCACGTCTCCGCTCGATCGACAGCGACGTCGCCAAAGCGGCTACCCGTTCAATAGCCACCTCCCGTTTCGGTCACGCGGGCTCTGGATTGACGGCTCGGCCTCACCTTTGGGTCCTTGACAGGAGGAACTCCACGCTTACCATACGGAAGCGTATGGTACCTGCCACCTCCTGGAGACCGAACCATGCTCCGCACCTCCTGCACGTTCACGCTGACCCTCCTCTTCGGATGTCTCACTCCGGCATTCGCCCAGTCGCCGGCCGAGCGCCTGCTTGCTCCGCGTCAGGCCTATGACACCGTTCGGGTGCCGATGCCCGATGGCGTTCAGCTAGTGACCGACGTCTTCGTCCCGGCGAAGTCCGGCCCGTTCCCCACGATCTTTCTCGTGACGCCCTACGGCACGACGCAGCACCGCGAGCTCGCCGAGGCTTGGTCGAAGGCCGGTTACGCCGTCGTGCTGCAGAATCAAAGGGGCAAGGGCGGCTCGGATGGCGAGTTCCAGCCCTTCATCCACGAGACTCAGGATCACTCGGTCAGCCTCGAGTGGATCCTCGCGCAAGATTGGTGTGACGGCCGAATCGGTCTCCTAGGAACCTCCTCTCAGAGCTACTCCGCCCAGCTCCTCGCCGCGACCGAGCACCCTGCCATCAAGACGCTCGTCAACGTCTCCGGCCTGACCGACGTCGAGGAGCTCTTCTTCCCCGGAGGCGCCTTTCGCCTCGACACCATGTATCCTTGGCTGTTCTTCAATGTGCTGAACCGACCCATTCGCAAGGACTCCCTCTGGCAGGAGCGGTTCGAGCGTCTCCCCCTCGAGTCGGGCTTCGAGTGGGACAGTGCCGTCTTCGAGGCGATGTGGAATGCCTCGGTCGACACCTCGAAGATCCGCATCCCGACGATGCACCTCACGGGCTGGAACGATGTCGTGTATCGCCAGTCCTTGATCCTTCGCGCCGGGATCGAGAAGGCCTCTTCGGGCGAGGCATTTCAGAAGCTGATCGTCGGCCCGTGGATGCACAATCAGATCCGCAGCGACCAGACGAGCGCGGGCGATGAGGAGTTCGGACCGAGCGCACTCATGGACGAGGCGCGCTACGCCGCCCTCGTCCAGCGCTGGTTCGATCGCTTCCTCAAGGGTGAGGAGAACGGGCTGAGCGAGGAGCCGCCGGTCGACCTCTTCGTGATGGGCGCCAACGAGTGGATCCACCGCGAGCAGTGGCCGCCCGAGGACAGCTCGCCCGTACGCTTCTTCCTCGCCGCCGGTGAGAGTGACGGCCGGCTGCAGACCGAGCCGGGAGAGGGACCCGAGGCCTCGGAGTTCACCTTCGACCCGGCGAACCCGGTGTCCACGATGGGAGGCGTCAACTCGCACATCTTCCCCCACAAGGCCGGCCCGATGGACCAGTCGTCCTTCGAGAAGCGCAGTGACGTGCTCGTCCTCACGACCGAGCCCTTCGAAGCACCCGCGACGCTCGCTGGGCCGCTCCGCGCTGAGCTCTACGTGACCTCGAGCGCGAAGGACACCGATTTCACCGTCAAGCTGATGGCCGTGAAGAAGGACGGCTACGCCCGCATCCTCGAAGACGGCATCCGCCGCGTCAGCACGAGGGAGTCACGCACCGAGCCGAAGCTCCTGACACCGGGTGAAGTCGTCCGGCTGGACATCGACCTCGGCGCGACGGCCTATCGAATCGACCGAGGCGAGCGTCTGCGCATCCACGTCTCGAGCAGCAACTTCCCCAAGTACGACCGCAACCCGAACACCGGCGAGCCGGCCTTTTCGGCGGAGACGCTCGAGATCGCCCGACAGAAGGTGCTCCACTCGAAGGCGAGGCCATCCTTCGTCGAGGTGTGGATGCTGGAGGGGTAGGTGCTTGAGTGCTTGGGTGCTTGAGTGCTTGAGTGCTTGAGTGCTTGGGTGCTTGGGTGCTCAGGTGCTCAGGTGGTCGGGTTTTTCACGGAGTCACGTGGTCTTGTGGTCACCACGGCACGACCCATCGCTGCGCTTCGGGTTCGTCACGGCTCTGAACCGGTCCTCGTCGTCACTTCGGGATCGAGCCGGCAAGGCCCCTCCCCGGATATGGCGAGGACCGATCGCTCCGCTCACGGCTCTCCCCCCAGCGTCGATTCGGGCTTTTCTCCACTCGGTCACTCGGTCACTCGGTCACCTGGTCACCCGGTCGGCCAGAACGGCCAGAACGTTGAGGGCCCTCACAAGCAGAAGGGGGAGAGCCGCAATCGCAGCGATCGGTCCAGCCTTGGTCCCGAGAGGGTCCCTGCCGGTAATCGCCAGGGCGGAGATGAAGACCGTCCGGCGACTTAAAGAACCTTCGAGCGCAGCGAGCCATTTCTAGAAAAGGCTCGCTACGCTTCGCAGTTCTTCAAGACGGCGATGAAGCGCCCGAACCCTCCCCAAGACTCCACCGGCAACGACCCTCCACGAACTCGGCGAAGACCGGTCGCTATGCTCACCGGCTCTCACCCCACTGCCGAGTGAGGCCCTCCACGTTCCGGACTCTACAGGCAACGTCCCCCTCTCCTCCCCGGATATCGCGAGGACCGATCGCTCCGCTTACGGCTCTCCCCCCAGCGTCGATTCGGGCCTCTCCTCCCACGAGCACACGAACTCCTGGTCACCACAGCACCCCGGCCACCCAAGCACCGCACCCCCCTCCTTTACACGCTCACTCTCCGAGCGCAGAATCGGGCCTCCGAATGACGACTGCGCTTTCACCGATTGCGAGAGAGGTGCTGTGATGAGCGTCCAAGCCTTCGAGCCGAAGTTCATGAAGGTCGGTATCCTGACGGCCGCGCTGCAGGAGCTGACGCCCCGCGAGGTTCGGGATCCGGATCCGGACAAGGCGATCGAGGAATGGCTCGAGTACGCTCGGGACTGCGGGGCCGACACGATCCAGCTCTCGGCGGCGCTGCATCCCAGTGAGGCCGACGTGCCGCCGGAGGCGATGCTCGATCCCGTCGCCAACACGCTCGACCTGCGCGCGCCCTTCGACGAGAAGCGCGCGAAGCGCGTCCAGGCCGCGGTGAAGGCGACGGGCGTCACGATTGCCGATGTCGCCTACTTCGACAATCTCCTCCACCACGACGAAGGCATCCGCAAGAAGAAGATGGACTTCATGCTGCGCTGCTTCGACACGGCGCAGATGCTCGGCCTCGACGCGGTCTGCGGCTTCGTCGGTCGCAATCACCAGCTCTCGATGGACGAGAATTTGACCTTCTTCGAAGAGGTCTTCATCCCGCTCCTCGAGGAGGCCAAGTCCCGCGGACTCACCTATCGCGTCGAGCAATGCCCGATGCCGGGCTGGGTGCCCGGAGACTGCTGGGTCAACAACATCGCCTACACGCCGGGCACCTGGATGGCCCTGCACCGCATCTGCGACAAGCACGGCGTCGGTGACCAGTTCCGCATCCACTACGACCCGTCCCATGCCATCTTGATGGGGCAGGACACGCGCTCGATCTTCCAGGTCCTCAAGGACGAGGGCTACGCCTTCCTGATCGACGGCTTCCACGTCAAGGGCCAGGTCACCGACTCCAAGGGCGTCTCGACCTGGGGCTACGGCGGTCAGACCGTCGAGCGCGGCGACTACGTCAACGGCAAGATCTCCGACAACCCGGCCGATCACCTCAACGCATGGAAGAAGCAGATCGTCCTCTGCGAGCACGAGCTGCCCGGCACCGCCAAGCACGACCCGTTGGCCTACCTCCAGAATCGGACCGTCGACTGGCTCGACCATCAGCTCGCCGCGCGGGAGCTGCTCGACCTGGACCCCTTGAAGGTCCCGCTCATCGTCGAGCACGAGTACCCGCCGGCCCGCATTCAGGACAAGGAGAAGCTCAAGCCGATCCTGAAGGGCTCGGTCGCGTTCACCCGCAAGATCGACGAAGCGGCCGCCTGCATGTACGCGTTGCAGAATGAAGTTCTGAAGGGACAGGACATCCCGGTCCAAGGCCGGGGCCGTCAGGCATATTGGTCCTGAGCCTACCGTGAACGAGGCCCGCTCCGCCGACGATCTCGTCTTCGAGACGATCCAGAGGATCCAGGATATCGGCTCGGCGGGCCTCGAGGAGATGTGCCGCGAACATCCCGAGCACGCCGAGCTCATTCGGCGGCGCATCGCGCTGCTCGAGCGAGCCGGCTTGCTGGACGGCATCGCGTCCTCGGGCCAGGCCCCCGACATGCCTGAGCGCCTCGGGGAGTTCCGACTCCAGGAGCCGCTCGGCGGCGGCGGCATGGGCGTCGTCTATCGCGCGATCCAGGAGCCGCTCGGGCGCGTGGTCGCCCTCAAGCTCATTCGACCCGAGCAGCTCTACTTCGGCTCGATGCGCGCCCGGTTCCAAAGAGAAGCCGGCGTCCTCGCCGAGCTCGAGCACCCCGGCATCGTGCCCGTCCTCAGCTACGGTGAGGAGTCGGGCATCCCCTACTTCGCGATGAACCTGCTCGAGGGTCGGACGCTCGCGCAGCGCCTCGACACCCTCGAAGGGCGAGCGCCGACCAAGCTCACCGGCTCGGACTGGAGCCCACCGGCACCTTCTGGCGACGACTCGGCACCGACCCGCCTCGAAGGCCCGCGCACCTGGCACGAGGGCGCGATCTCGCTGATCGCCCGCGTCGCTCGCGCGCTGCAGTACGTCCACGAGCGAGGCGTCTTGCACCGCGACATCAAGCCCTCGAACATCATGGTCTTGGACGACGGCCGACCCGTGCTCTTCGACTTCGGCCTCGCCGCTTCCGAGCGCGCCGACAAGCTGACGCGCACCGGCTCGGTGATGGGCTCGGTGTTCTACATGTCGCCCGAGCAGGTGCGCGGCGAAAAGCTCGACGAGCGAAGCGATGTCTACTCCTTGGGTGTCACGCTCTACGAGGCACTGACGCTGCGTTGTCCCTTCCGCGAGGACGATGTGCTCCGCACGCGGCAGCTCATCCTGGGCGGCCAGCCGAAGCCGCTGCGAGCCCTGAATCCATCGTTGCCGCGCGACGTCGAGACGGTCTGCCTCAAGGCGATGGACGTCGACCCCACGCGCCGCTACGCCTCGGCCGAAGCCTTCGCGCGAGACCTCGAGAACATTCTGACCCTGCGTCCGATCGAGGCCAGCCCTCAAAGCACGGCCTCGAAAGTACGCCGCTGGATGCAGCGCCGGCCGGCGGCGGCGCTCGCCATTCTGCTGGGAGCCATCCTGATCCTGGGCGGACCGCTCGGTTACGCCCTCGTCCAGAAGCAGGCTCGGGACGCCATCGAAGAGAAGAACACTCAGCTCGAGACCGCCCTCGCCGATCGAGGCGCCAGCCTGGAGCTGACGCTCGAGACGATCGACGAAGCACTTCGCTGGCTAGCCATCGATGCGATGCAGGACGTCCCGGGCATGGACCGTGCCCGAGAGCAGCTCCTCGAGCGAGCCAGCGAGAACCTCGTCGCCCTCGAAGCCATCGGCGGGGAGGATCCCAAGATCGGGAGCGCGCGAGCCTCGCTCTGGATGACGCGCGGCCTGCTGCTGAGCTCTCTGGGACGCGCAGAAGAATCGACGACGGCTCTCGAGCGCGCCGTCCGGATCCAGAGACGCCTCGTCGAAGCTCATCCGGGCGATCTCGAGCTCGAGATCGAGCTCGCCCGCATCGTCGGCAACCTTTCCCGTAATCTCGATTCCGTCGGCCGCATCGAGGAATCGCAGCAGCGGCATGCGGAAGAGCTCGCCCTGCTGCAGGGCCTGCGCGTTCGGCGACCGGGCGACTCGGAGGTCGCTCTCCTCCACGGTGTGGCGCTCCTCGAGCGCGCGCAACGCCTCGCCGATCGAGGTGAGGTCGCGGAGGCGTCGACGCTCACGGGGGAGGCGATCGCGACACTGGAGTCCCTGGACGTCTCCGATCGAGCCGAGTTCGATCGCCGGGCGCACCTGCGATTCCTCTCGACGGGTTACCAGCTCCGCGGTCTCATCGCCCTCTCCGCAGGGGACCTCGCGACCGCCGAAGCCGAGCATCTCCGCGCACTCGAATGCATGGCGCCGTTCGAAGGCGCCCGCCACTTCGAGCTCGACCACCTGCGCCTGAAGCTCCTCGTCAACCTCGGGGCCTTGCGCCTTCGGGCAGGGGACATCGTCGGCGGGCGAGAGGTCTTGGTCCAAGCTCGAACACTCGGGGAGCGATTGACCGCAGAGCATCCTCGGCAGCTCGAGGTCGCCTACGATCTCGGCCAGGTCCTGGGGAACCTCTCGATGATCGCCACGGGCGAAGAGCAGATCATTCTGATGAGAGAGGTCGCCCGCCGCTTCGAGGAGCTGCACGAGCAGCAGCCGGGTCACGACGATATCGGCCTCAAGCTCGGCAACGCCCGAAACCTCCTCGCCTCGCGGATCGCCGAGATCGAGCCAGAGCGAGCAGCCGGCATCGCCGAAGAGGCCCTCGCGCTGCACGAGGAGCTCGACCGGCGCCGCCCCGATCGGCCGCGCATTCGCCAGCAGCTCAACTGGTCGAGACGCCTGGTCGCTAGCCTGGGACAGGGCGAAGCAAGCCTCGAGCGCCACGTGGCGCTGCTCGAGGACGATCTGCCGAGCTCTCCGACGATTCCATGCGCATCCTCCAGTGGATCGACGCCGCCAATCGCGTGGGCACCCGACTGCTCGAGTCGGGAGACCGTGAGACGTGGAGCCGCTGGGGCCAGACCGTCGCTCGCCTCCTCGACGACTGCAACGCGCGTGGGGACTTCACCGCCGCCGAGCTGGAGGCGATACCCGAGCTCATCGATTGCTGGGCGGATCATCCGGCTTTTCGGTGAGAGCTACGAAAGTGGATCCTGCGAAGCGAATCCTCTCTCCTGGTCAAGGGCGTGCGGTGCCTGGGTCAGCCCCGAAACCCAGGGCTTTCGCCCCGGGCTACCATCTGCCGGCCCTTCGGGCTTCGGACCGGATTGGGGCCACGCCACGAGCATGGGAGGGAAATCGTCCCTCCACCCGGGCTTCGCCAGGGCTTGCACCAAGACCGGGTCTCCGGCACTTGGACGCTCGCGCGGCCGTCGTGCTGAGTGTCCGCCATGGACTTCAGTCTGAACCAGACGACTCCTGACCCGTGATCGTTCCTCGTCTGCTCCGGCGGTCCGCCGCCGGGGGGCTCTGCGTCGATGCGCGGGCTCGAAAGGAGGCGTCGGCCAACGTACACTGGGCGCTTCTTCGGCCCACGAGCGTCCGCCGGCGGGGGTGGCCTTTGGCCTCTTCGGACGCAAGGGATGGTCCGGGTCGTTCGGCTCTCGAGACGGGACCCATGAGCACCGACACGTCCACCCGGATCGGGGAGATCGTTGCCGTACACGGCAGCGTCGTCGACGCCCGATTCGCCCAGCCGCTACCTCCTCGCCACCACCAGCTTCTCGCGGGCCCCCATCGCGAGATGGTGCTCGAGGTCCAAGCCCACGTCGATCAGGAAACGGTGCGATGCATCGCCTTGACTCCGACCCGCGGCCTGGGCCGCGGGACGCCGGCGGTGCATTCCGGAGCTCCCCTCTCGGTTCCGGTGGGTCGCTCGCTTCTCGGTCGGATGCTCGACGTCTTTGGACACCCCGTGGATCGGGGAGAAGGCTTCGACGATTGCGAATGGCGGCCGATCCATCGCTCCCCACTGCCGCTCTCCGAGCGTCTGACCTCGACCGATGTCTTCGAGACGGGTATCAAGGTGATCGATCTCCTGGCTCCACTCGAGCGAGGCGGCAAGGCCGGGTTATTCGGTGGAGCCGGTGTGGGGAAGACCGTCCTGATCACCGAGATGATCCACAACATGGTCGGGCACTACAGCGGGGTCAGCCTGTTTTGCGGCATCGGCGAGCGCTCGCGTGAGGCCGAGGAGCTCTACCGGGAGATGCGAGACACGGGCGTCCTGGACAACACGGTCCTCGTCTTCGGCCAGATGAACGAGCCGGCTGGCGCGCGCTTTCGTGTCGGGCATGCGGCCCTGACGATCGCCGAGCACTTTCGAGACGTCGAGCGCCAGGACGTGCTGTTGCTGATCGACAACATCTTCCGCTTCATCCAGTCGGGCACCGAGGTGTCGGGGCTGATGGGACGCGTGCCCTCTCGAGTGGGCTATCAGCCCACGCTCGCCAGCGAGCTGGCCGAGCTCGAGGAGCGCATCTGCAGCTCGGCCAACGGTGCGATCACCTCGGTGCAGGCGGTGTACGTGCCGGCAGACGATCTCACGGATCCTTCGGCGACCCACACCTTCGCGCACCTGTCGGCCTCGATCGTGCTGTCCCGCAAGCGCGCGAGCCAGGGCCTGTATCCGGCGGTCGATCCGCTGCAGTCGGACTCGAAGATGCTGACGCCGACGATCGTCGGGGAGCGCCACTATCGCGTCGCTCAATCCGTCCGAGGCACCCTCGCCCAGTACGAGGAGCTCAAAGACATCATCTCCATGCTCGGCATGGAGGAGCTGTCGCGCGAGGACCAGGCCTCGGTGAGCCGCGCTCGTCGATTGGAGCGGTTCCTGACCCAGCCGTTCTTCAGCACCGAGGCGTTCATCGGAAAGAAGGGTCGCCAGGTCTCGCTGGACGAGACGCTCAATGGATGTGAGCAGATCCTGTCGGACCGCTTTGCAGACCGACCGGAGAAGGCCCTCTACATGATCGGCCCCGTCTCGGATGTCGAGTCGTGAGCGAGGCGAAGGCAGTCCCAGAAAGAAGCTTCCTTCATCTGAAGATCCTCTTGCCGACCGAGATCCTGGTCGAGCAGCCTGTGCGGCAGATCCTCGCAGAGGGGGATTCCGGCTGGTTTTGCCTGTTGCCGCGGCACATCGATTTCGTGGCCTCGCTCGTTCCGAGCGTCCTGGTCTTTCATGACGAAGACGACGCGGAGCGCTTCGTCGCCGTCGACGAGGGCGTCTTGGTAAAGTGCGCTGGAGAGGTATTGGTCTCGACACTTCGCGGCGCGGTCGGATCCGACCTCGAGCGGCTGCGCGACATCGTCGAGGCCACCTATCTCGATCTGGACGAGCACGAGCGGAAGGCCCGAACGGCCCTGTCCCGACTCGAGGCCGCGACGCTCCGCGGATTCCGAGAGCTGCAGGAGCTCGGCCATGCCTGAAGAACAGACGCCCCCCGAAGCCCGCTTAGGACGCGAGGTGGCCCGCAAAGCCGAGCGCAAGCTGCGCGCTCGCCGCCGCGGCCGACATCCGCTCTGGTTCGGTCTGGGCATGTTCGGACTGATCGGATGGTCGGTCGCGCTCCCGACCGTCGCGGGAGTGTCTCTCGGCCTGTGGCTCGACAACCGGTTTGCCGGTCCACCCTCCTGGACCCTGACGCTCCTCTTCATCGGTGTGGCGATCGGCTGCGTCAATGCCTGGTATTGGGTGAGGCGGGAGGCGAGGCCCCGTGATTGACATGGCTGAACGAGGCGGTGCTCCCGGTCTTGCTGCTCCAAAGCTCTCCCCATCGAGGAACGATCGATGACTGACTTCACTTGGCTCCTCGCCTTCGGCGCCGGTGTGGCCCTCGCGGCGCTCTATCTCTTCGCGCTCTGGCAAACGGTGCGCCTAGCGCCCAGGGTCCGGCACCCGGGCCTGCTGGTGCTCGCAAGCCTCGCCCTCCGCTTGGCACTCGTGATGGCCGCCTTTGCCGGGCTCGCGCAGACGGGCCGCTGGGAGTACCTCGTCGCCGCGCTGGGGGGCTTCCTTCTGGTCCGAGCTCTCGTGGTGCGCCGGTTCCGACTCCAAATCGAATCGGAGAAGGAAGAGGCGACGACGTGAAGATCAGCCCCGACGAGCTCGTCCTTTGGCGCTTCGGCTCCTTCGCGCTGAACGGGACGATCGTGTTCACTTGGCTGGTGATGGCGCTCTTGACGCTACTCTCTTGGAGCATCACGCGCCGGCTCTCCACCGGCTCGAAGATCTCGCGCTGGCAGAACCTGCTCGAGGTGTTGGTCGTCGGCATGCAGGACCACATCCAAGAGGTCAGCCGGCAGCGGCCCGGCCCCTACCTTCCTTTCGTCGGAACCCTGTTCTGCTTCATCGCGGCCGCCAACCTCCTCAACGTCGTGCCCGGCTACATGGCCCCGACGGGCTCCCTCTCGACGACGACGGCGCTGGCGATCTGTGTGTTCCTCGCCGTGCCCCTCTACGGCCTCGTGCTGGAGGGCCCACGCCGCTACCTGGCGCACTACGTGCGTCCTAGCCCGTTGATGCTGCCCTTCAACATCATCGGCGAGGTCTCCCGGACGATCGCCCTGGCCGTTCGCCTCTATGGCAACATGATGAGCGGAACGGTGATCGCCGCCATACTGCTCAGCCTCACGCCGTTCCTCTTCCCTGTCGTGATGCAGCTCCTCGGGCTGCTCACCGGCATGATCCAAGCCTACATCTTCGCCATCCTGGCCATGGTCTACATCGCGTCGGCCACGTCGGCCCAGGAGTCCAGCGACTCTGCAGACCCTTCCACGAGCTCGTCCCTCGAGCCTTGACCCCAGGAGCATTCATGGACCCTCTCACCGTCATCGGCTTCGCCTCGATAATCACGGCAGGCCTCACCATCGCGATCGGCTCGATCGGGCCAGCGCTCGGCGAGGGCCGCGCCCTGGCCCAAGCGCTCAGCGCCATCGCTCAGCAGCCCGATGAGTCGGGCACCATCACGCGGACACTCTTCGTCGGCCTGGCCATGGTCGAGTCCACCGCCATCTACTGCTTCGTCATCTCCATGATCTTGATCTTCGCCAACCCCTTCTGGGACCAGGTCGCCTCGGGAGGCTGATCCGTGCAGATCGACTGGATCACCGTCATCGCTCAGGTCGTCAACTTCCTCGTGCTGGTCTGGTTGCTCCAGCGATTCCTCTACCGGCCCGTGCTCGCGGCGATGGACCGGCGGGAGCAGCGCATCGCCGATCAGCTCGAGGACGCCCGGCGAAGGGAGCGAGACGCGCAGGAAGAGGGCGAGCGCTACCAGCAAGAGCGCGAAGCACTCGAGCGACGCCGGGATGAACTGCTGGCCGAGCAGCGCGAGTCCGCCCAGCGCGAGAAGCAAGAGCTCTTGGAGCTGGCCAAGGAAGATGCCGCTCGAGCCCGAGAGCGTTGGCAGCACCAGACCGAGCAGGAGAAGGATGCCTTCCTCGAGGCTCTCCGCCTCGGCATCGCCGATCTGGTGCCCGACGTCGCCCGCCGGGCGCTCGCCGGCCTGGCCGATGCCGACCTCGAGTCCCGGATCCTGCACCACTTCCTCTCGAGGCTGGAGAGCCTCGATTCCGAGACGCGAGATGCCCTCGCCGCTAGTGATGGCCCTCTGAGCGTGACGAGCAGCTTCGAGATCGCGAGCGCCGATCGCCGAAAGCTGACCCACGCCCTCCATGAGCAGATCGCCGCCGACGCCGAGGTCGAGTACGCCGTCTCCGACGAGCTGCTCTGCGGCATCGAGATCGCCGCGGGCGGCCGCCGCGTCCGTTGGAGCTTGAGTGAGTATCTCGACCAGTGGACGCGCTCGATCGAAGACATCTGGCCACCGGTGGGGAAATGAGTGCGATGCTCGAAGGACTGCTCGACGATGTCCTGAATGGACTGCGAGCCACACTCGACGTCGGCCGGCCCCGCCTCCGTCTCGAGGAGACGGGCACGATTCGCTCTGTCGGCGGAGGAATCGCCCGGCTCGACGGATTGCCCGGAGTCACCTCCGAAGAGCTGTTGCTCTTCCCGGGTGGAGTACTGGGAATCGCGATCGATCTGGGCCCCGATGAGATCGGTGCACTGCTCTTGGGGGAGTCCGATCACCTGACAGCCGGGATGCGCGTCCACCGGACGGGCCGGGAGGCCGACGTGCCGGTGGGAGAGGCCCTGATCGGCCGCGTGATCGACGCCATGGGACGTCCCCTCGACTCGGGGCGCCCTCTACCCCGCGGCGAGCGTCGCCCGGTCGAAAGACCCGCGCCAGCGATCTTGGATCGGGCACCGGTATCGGTCCCGCTCGAGACGGGGATCCAGACGATCGACACCTTGATCCCGATCGGTCGAGGGCAACGCGAGCTCATCGTCGGGGATCGACAGACGGGCAAGACATCGGTCGCCGTCGACACGATCCTCAACCAGCACGACAAGGACGTGATCTGCGTCTACTGTGCCATCGGTCAGCGGGGCACGGCCGTGGCCCGTGTGGTCGAGACGCTCCGTCGGCATGGCGCACTGGCCTACACGCTCATCGTCGTCGCCTCCGGTGAGGACCCTCCAGGCCTGCGCTTCCTCACCCCCTACGCCGCGATGACGATGGCCGAGCTCTTCGTCGAGCGGGGCCGGGATACCCTCGTCGTCTTCGACGACCTCACGCGCCATGCCCGGGCTTACCGGGAGCTCTCCCTGCTCCTTCGACGGCCACCTGGTCGCGAGGCCTATCCCGGAGACATCTTCTACATCCACTCCCGGCTCCTCGAGCGCGCCACCCACCTCGCCGACTCCCTGGGCGGCGGCTCACTGACGGCGCTGCCGATCGTCGAGACTCAGGCCCAGGACATCTCCGCCTACATCCCCACCAATCTCATCTCGATCACCGACGGCCAGATCTACCTGTCTCCGACCTTGTTTCGAAAGGGCTGGTTGCCGGCCATCGACGTCGGCCGCTCGGTGTCTCGCGTCGGTGGCAAGACGCAGTTTCCGGCGCACCGGCGAGTCTCGGGGGACATTCGACTCTCGTACTCCCAATTCGAAGAGCTCGAGACCTTCGCCCGCTTCGCGACCCGCCTCGACGAGGAGACGCGGGCAACGATCGAGCACGGGCGTCGCGTGCGCGAGGTGCTCAAGCAAGCCGAGCATCACCCTTTGCGTGCAAGCGAGCAAGTCGCCGTCTTGCTGGCGGCGAACGAGGGCTTCTTCGACCCGCTCCCTCTCGACTCGGTAGGTCCGGCCAAGTCACGTATCCGGGCGCGCCTGCTCGATGAGCTCGCCCCACTCTGCCGGCGCATCGAAACGGGGGAAGCCCTCGACGACTCGGATTGGCAAGCGCTAAGGGACCTCGCTCGCCGAGCCGCGGAAGAGAAGGAGGACTGAGGTGCCTCACCCCGAAGCGATCCGAGCCCAGCTCGAGGACCTCGGTGATCTGCTGTCGATCGTTCGCACGATGAAGGCGCTCTCGGCGGTGAGCATTCGACAGTATGAGAGAGCCGTCGTTGCGCTCCAGGACTACTCGCGGACCGTCGAGCTCGGCCTCCATGTCGTGCTTCGGAGCCGAAGGGCTCCGCCCGCGCGAGCCAAGGAACGCGACGTGACTGTGGGCGCCCTCGTCTTCGGCTCCGACCACGGCCTCTGCGGACGGTTCAACGAGGACATCGCGGCGCACGCCCACGAGCACCTCAGGGCTGCCGAGCCGAGCATCGAGCGATGGCGAATCCTCACCGTTGGAGCGCGTGCGACCGCCGGTCTCGAGCGTCTTGGACTCGTCGTCGAGGACGAGCTCCTGGTGCCCGGCTCGGCGAGCCAGATCGCGCGGACCATCGAACGTCTGCTCGCCCGCATCGATACCTGGCGCGGCGACACCGAGCCTCGCCTCCACGTCTTCCACAATCGCCCCGTGCGCGGCAGACCCTACCGACCGACCGACGCCGAGCTCCTGCCAATCGATCTGGGCCGCTTCCATCGACTGGAAGAGAGTCCCTGGCCTTCGAAGATGCTGCCGACCTATCGCCAAGAGCCCGAGCTCCTCCTCGAGAAGCTCCTCCGGCAGCACTTGTTCATCTCTCTGTTTCGGGCCTGCGCCGAATCGCAAGCCACCGAGCACGCCAGTCGCCTGGCGGCGATGCAAGCCGCCGAGCGCAATCTCTCCGATCACATCGACGAGATCACGGGCCGTTTCCGCCGCGCCCGTCAGGAGGAGATCACCGCCGAGCTGCTCGACGTGCTCTCGGGCTTCGAGTCGGTCCGCGGCGACGACGACGGTAAGCGGTGACTGGTGACTTGGTCAGCGGTACGTTCGATCGGACCGCCGGCTTCAGCCGGTCTCTGTGTGACTCGCCGCGGTCGATCGTGGGCCGCACCTTCAGGACTCGGAGGATGAAGGGATGGCTCGGAACCCAGGGCTTTCGCCCTGGGCTGGGATCTTCCGGCCGCTTCGGCCTCGACCACTGTCGCTCGGGCATTCTCGGACTTTCGAGCGTCTCCGATCATCCTCAGCTCAAACCGGTCCGCCACCGGGCGGAAAGACGGAGTCGCCGCTCATTTCTCTCGCTCAAGCTCTCGCCGATCACGGTAACTATCGAGCTGCTTCGACATGTTCGTTCTCCAAGCTTTCGCAGGCGCGCGGAGCCGCTCGCATCCAGGGCTCTGCGGAGTTAACTGAGGACGAACGATCGAGCCACCCTCGAGAGGACGATCCCGATGAATGCCGAGCTCGAAGCACTCGAAGCTCGACGATGTACGGCTCGAGAGCTTGTCCGAGAGGCTCTCCAAGATCGAGCGGACGACTTGCCCTTTCGAGGGCGACCCGCGAGTCGCCGCGTCGCATTGGGTGACGCCGAAGCTAGTCGCCGAGATCGCGTTTACGGAATGGACCGAGAGCGGCAAGCTCCGCCACCCGCGCTTCCTCGGCCTGCGGCCAGACAAGAGGGCACGCGACGTGACTCGCGAAGAGCCCAGCCCCCTACCCGATGACATCGGAGCGAGCGGATGACTCGGCGCGAGATCGATTCTCATCACTTCGAAACATCAAATGAAGACAAGCTGCTCTTCCCGGACGTCGGCATCACCAAGGGCGAGGTGATCGAGTACACAGAGCGCATCGCCGAGCACGCTTTGCCGTGGTTGACTGGGCGACCTTTGACCCTGCAGCGCTTTCCTGACGGCATCTCGAAGGACGGCTTCTACCAGAAGCAGGCATCGGCGCACTTCCCCGACTGGATCCGCAGGGTGGAGATCGAGAAGGTCGAGGGCGGACGCCAAGAATTGGTCGTGGCCGACTCGGCCGCCTCGCTCGCCTACCTCGCGAATCAAGGCACGATCAGCTGGCATCCTTGGCTCTCCAAGGAGAGCTCGCCTCACCGTCCTGATCAAATGATCATCGACCTCGACCCGGCCGATGAGGACTTCGGTGCCGTTCGAGAGGCCGCCCGCGCCTGCCGAAGGCTGCTCGACGAGCTCGAGCTCGAGGCCCTGATCAAGACCACCGGATCGCGCGGCGTGCACCTCTTGATCCCGCTCGATGGGAAATCCGACTTCGACACCGTCCGCGCCTTTGCCAGAGACTGCATGGACGTCCTCGCCCGGCGTCATCCCGAGACCCTCACGACCGAGATCCGCAAGGACGAGCGCCGAGGACGGCTGTTCCTCGATGTCGCACGCAATGCCTATGGTCAGACGGCGGTGGCGCCTTACTCCTTGAGAGCCCTGCCGGGTGCCCCGATCGCGACGCCGATCGACTGGGACGAGCTCGGCTCTCTCGAGGCGCGCTCCTTCCACTTGAAGAACATCTTCCGCCGTCTCGGGCAGCGAGAAGATCCCTGGGCGCGTGCTCCGAAGGCCGTGGCCTTGAAGTCGGCTCGCGCGCGACTCGAGGAGCTCGACGAATGAGCGTCGATCGGGACGAAACCGACAATCTTCTTGGCACGAGAGCGATGCTGTACGAGGAACAGTCTTTCGCGACCGACTCGGAACGAGCCTCCGAGCCTCTCGCTTCCAACCGCATTTCGAGAGCGGAGCCACCCATGCTCGATGAAACCGCAAAGAACCACAGTCAGGCCACGCCCATCATCGAAGTCAATGTGAGCGGCAAGCTGGAGAAGGCCGACTACGAGGCGCTCATCCCCGTCTTCGAGAAGGAGATCGAGGAGCACGGTAAGCTGCGCCTCCTGGTCCTACTGGACGATTTCGAAGGCTGGTCGGCGAGCGCGCTGTGGGAGGACATCCAGTTCGACGTGAAGCACTTCCGGGACTTCGAAAAGCTCGCCATCGTCGGTGATTCGAAATGGCACGAAGGCATGTCCGTCTTCTGTCGCCCGTTCACGACGGCCGAGATTCGATACTTCGATATCGCCGATGCCGGCGCGGCCCATCAGTGGATCCGCGCGGACTGAGAGCCGGGAGCGCGCTGTGCCAAGCGCGGTGTAGAGCTCCGCTGGTGCACTCGACGACCGGCACGGCCTGAGCGCCGCCATGGCGCGGGCTCTCCTGGATGCATACGATAAGGCCCCCTTCCGCCCGGAAGGGAGATTGCCGGCCCTGTATCGAGTTCAGCAGGAGAGCTCTCACCATGCATCGCCTTCTCATCGTCGCGTTGGCCTTGGGTCTCGGTCCTCGCCTCTTCGCCCAAGAGGACGCACCCCCCTCGATCGACTCCCGTCTCGTCAGCTCGCTCGAGTTCCGCTCGATCGGACCGGCGTTCATGTCGGGTCGCATCGCCGACATCGCCGTCGATCCGTGTCATCCGAACACCTGGTACGTCGCGGCCGGCTCCGGCAACCTTTGGAAGACCACGAACGCCGGAACGACCTGGACACCGATCTTCGATCGCTACGCCTCCTACTCGATGGGCTGCGTCACCATCGACCCGACCGATTGCAGCACGATCTGGGTCGGCACCGGAGAAGCCGTTGGCGGACGTCACGTCTCCTTCGGCGACGGCGTGTACCGCAGCCGCGACGGCGGCCAGAGCTTCGAGAACCTCGGGCTGAAGCACAGCGAGCACATCGCCAAGATCGTCATCGACCCGCGCGATCCGGACACCGTGCTGGTCGCTTCGCAAGGGCCCTTGTGGTCGCCGGGCGGGGAGCGTGGCCTCTTCCGCACCGAGGATGGCGGTCAGTCCTGGAAGCTCGTCTTGGCTGCCGGCCCCTACACCGGCGTGACCGACGTCGTGATGGATCCGAGCGATCCGGACGTGCTCTACGCCGCGACCCATCAGCGGCATCGCACCGTGGCGGCGCTGCTCAACGGCGGCCCCGAGTCCGGCATCAGATCGGAAGAGC
>JAVJTD010000128.1:0-16295 GCA_040219065.1 Planctomycetota bacterium | reverse complement strand
CGCATTCTCGGCGGTGCCGGCGAAGGAGCGGTGAGGCGCCGAGCAAGGGTGGGTTCAAAAGTGGGCCATCTGTGCCGGGAAGAGATCGCCCAGAACCAGAGCCCGCTCGACCGATGCGGTGAGGGCCGCCGAACGGGAGCTCGCCTTCTCGGCGGTGCTGGCGAAGGAGCGGTAAGGCGCCGAGCAAGGGTGCGTTGAAAAGTGGGCCATCTGTGCCGGGAAGAGATCGCCCACTTTTCATGCGCTGGTCTTCCTGGTGAGCGATGGTCGATCACCGCTCACCAAACCGCCGAAGCTACGCGGCTGGACCGCGGTGACCGATCGAGGCAGGACCGCCGTTCTCCGGAGCTCCGTTCGGTCGCTTGCCGAGAGTCGACGGGAGGCGGAGGTCCGCGATCGGGCCCGAGAACACCAGGCCTGCGATGCGGCCCTTGAGAGCCGAGAGGCCTTCGCTGGCGAAGTCAAAGCCAGCTTGCTCGGCCGAGGCGAGGAGCGCATGACGAGTCATGGCGTACATGCCGGCATCGATCCAGACCGATTCGGCCTCGTGGAGCTCCACCACGCGCCAGGCATCGTCGAGCTGGATGCGGCTCCGATCGCTTCCGGCCGGGGCCGTCACCAGCGCCATGGCCAGGTCCAGTCCGGCGCGGGCGCGACGGCGCTGGATCAGGTGCGGATCGACCGGAAGGAACCGATCCGCTCGCAGAACGAGGAACTCGTCCGAGCGGAGGGCGCGGCTGGCGGCGCGGCGGAGGGTTCCACCGGTTCCGGCGCCGGGCTCCGAGACACATTCGACGAGCTCCATGCCGAAGGCGGTCAGCTCGGGGTAGTCCTGTCTCAGGCGGGGGAGGGGAGCTTCGGAGGCGACGATGACGCGCTCGACTCCGGTTTGGGCGAGCCACTGGAGGATCTCGCCGAGGAAGGTGCTTTGACCGAATGCCACGAAGGGATCGGTCGGTCGGGAATCGGCCGGGAATTCCCCTTTGAAGTCTCCGGCCAGGAGAATCGTTTCCACTACTGTCTTCTCTTTCTGTCTGGTGCGGGGCCGCCGGGTTCGTCCGCAGCGGCGGTGCGCAAGGGCGCTTCCTAGCGCTGAAATCAGTTCATTTTGCATGCGCATAGCTCATCGGCGAAGACCCGCAATGCCTTGAGGCTTTTATCGATCGTCGAGGTTCTTCAGATACTGGAGACTCAGCTTCCGGATCACGTTAAAGGGAGTTTGAAGGAAATGCCGAAAACCCGGGAAGGAGCCCGGGCCGGCGAGGCCGGCGATTGGTATGGCCGGAAGCCTCGGGCTCGACGTGGGACCCTCCGGAGCCTTTTGGCATGAAGCGCCGTGTCCTGTTCCTCGAGACGACATTGCTCGTCGGCGGTGCCGAGCGGGTCATGAGCGACGTGATCCGGCAGCTCGATCGCGACCGGTTCGAGCCCGTCTTGTGCACTCTCAAGGAGCCGGGCGTCCTCGCCCAGCCTTTGATCCGTGACGGCCTTCGCTGCTACGGCAGCCTTTACCGACATCGCTACGATGCAAGGGCCGGCTACCGGGTTCATTCCATCATCAAGCAGGAACGACCCGACGTCGTGTTCTTCAACTTCGGGAGCATGAACGCGCTTCTCGGTGGCTGGCCAGCCGTGCTCGCCGGCGTCCCGCGTGTCGTCGCCGCCTTCCACACCACGCACCGCTGGAACCGACCCGTCGTCACCTGGTACGACCGGCTCTTCCTCAAGCACCTCGACTCGATCGTGGCGGTCGGCGAAGCGCAGGCGAGGTACTTGGTCGAGGAAGAAGGCATCGAGCCGGAGCGTCTGCGCGTCATTCACAACGGCATCGACACACGGCGCTTCCACGGCGCGATCACCCCGGCCCGAGACCTCGCCGCTCGCAAGGCCGAGGGCCGTCGACTCGTCGGTCTCGTCGCGGCGCTCCGTCCGGAGAAGGCGCACGGTGTCTTCTTGGAAGCGGCTGCCCGCATTGCGAAGCAGATGCCCGAGGTCGACTTCGTCTTGGTAGGGGACGGCCCGGAGCGATCGAGCATCGAGGCGACGATCGAGCGACTGGGCCTTCAGGGGCGGGTGCTGATGCTCGGGACGCGCTCGGATCTGCCGGCGATCCACGCCGCATTGGACGTCGTCGCGCTGTCCTCGTACCCGGTCGTCGAGACCTTCTCGATCGCGATCCTCGAGGCGATGGCTTGCGAGAAGCCGATCGTCACGACGGACGTCGGCAGCCTCCGGGAGATGGTCGTCGACGGACACACCGGCTCCTTGGTACCCCACTCCGACCCGGAGCGCCTCGCCGCCAGCCTGAGCGACATGCTCCGTGACCCCGCGCGGGCACGCGAGATGGGCCGAGCAGGACGCCGCCGCGTCGTCGAGCACTTTTCCATCGAACGGATGGTCAAGAGCTACGAGGAGCTCCTGTCCGAAGAAGCCACCGCCGACCTCGCCGCCGTGTGACGACCGAAACCGACCTTCCGAAACCAGAGCCCGCGCGACCGAAACGGGAAGCGATCGCTGAGCGAGAAGCCGCTTTCTCGATGAAGCTGCTGATCGGGCTGAGAGGTGCCGAGCAAGGGGAGCCGCTCGAAGTGGGCCATTTGTGCCGGGAACAGATTGCCAACCACACCGATGTTCGTCTGAGCATCGCCCTGGGCGGACGAATGGCTGCCCCTCTCGCCGGAGAAGGACAGCCTCGGCCTCAGAAGTGCTCGGTGCCCAACAACGTCTCGATCGCCTTGCGGGCAGCCTCGATTCGCTCGCTGGGGTTCTGCTCGCTGTAATCGAGCTCGTAGACTTGGCGCGCCCCTTCGGTCGTGTCTTCGAAGTCCTCCAGGTCGGCCCCGTCGAGTGTGATCGAGCCGCCCCCCGACGAGAGTGCTCGCTGCTGCAAGCTGCCCATCGGATCGGAGCGAACGACCTCGTAGAGCGCGCTCTGAAGCTGGCCCTTCGCGTCGAGCGTGAAGGTCGCCTCGACCCGGAGCACCTGGGGCGCGAAGTGCATCGCCGGGCCCGTGGCCTTGGGAAAGAGGGAGCCGGGGAGGGTGGCGAGGTACAGCCGGTTGCCCGTCTGTGCGTCGTCGCGCGACTTGACGTCCGCCTCGTCGAGAGCGGCCGTGATCTTGTCGCTATCGAGCAGCGTCGTGAGGTCCAGATCGAGCGAGCTCAGGTCGTACGGCCTCCGCTCGAACGTCGTCTGGGCGATGTCCCGGCCTTTGCCCCGGTAGATGACGAAGCCGGGGATCGGCTCGGCCGAGCAGATCGTCTGGACCTCTTTGTCCTTCCAGATCTCGAAGTGGCCGTTGAAGGGCAAGCCTTGGCTTCCCCCGCCTGCCATGACGACGGTCATCCCAGGATTGGCTGCACGCTCCTGCTTCTCGGATCGGCCCTTCACAGTGAGTACCGGCGCCGCATGGGCCTTCTCGATCGCCGCCTTCAGCTTGCCGGTGTCTTGTGCGGCCGCGGGGAGGGAAAGACCGACCGCGAAAGCCAGCCCCGCCAGGCGGAGGCCTCGATTTCTCATGGACATCATCGAATCTCCTCGTTTGCATCGGGTGTCGAGCGGAGTCGGTAGGCCGTTTCTAGCCTAGCGATTCTCCCCGGCTCGTCTGCTCTCGACTGCCCGAGTCGACCTGATTTGCGGCAACGCCACCCCAGCTCGGGCGGCGAGATCCGCGCAGATCGCACTCAGGCGGTGGTGGGCACGGCCTGGTCGCTGTCTCGGCTCTGCCGAGGACCGACCGCACTCACGGCGCTCACCAAGAGCAAAGGGATGACCGGCCACCAGAATCGCGGCTCGATCCAGAGCGGAAGATGCATGAGGAGGGTGAGGACCCAAACGGCGGCGCAGGCGACCGTGGCGGGCGACCGGCGGAAACCCCTCAGACCGGCCAGTCCGAGGAGCAGTGGCATCAAGGCGAATGACAGCAGAAGGACCGTCTTGAGCGTGAGCGGCCCGATCTCTCGTCCTCGCCAGGCTTCGCCAAAGGAGGTGTCGACACCCGTCGTGTCGTCGAAGCTGTTGAGCACCAGGTACGGCAGCCGGCTGGCGCGATCGAGCGCGAAGTCGGCCGGAGCCGTCCGAATGCGATCGACGGCGAGGTGCATCCCGAAGCGGTCCGCCTCGCGGATCGCCTTCGGGTCGTCCTCCGAATCGTAGAGGCGCCGGAAGTACTCGTCGTCTTCCATCCGCTCGCGTGTCATGTGCGACTGATCCCAGTCGGTCCGCGACGCCATGTAGAGGTTCGCCGCGCTGTATCCCTGAACCAGGACGAAGCCGCCTGCCAACCGGCTGGACCGAACGACCCAAGGGGTGATCGTCAAGAGACCGACCAACAGCAGCGCCGCCGACTGCCGCAGCCGACCCGGGGACCGGGCGAAGAGGCAAACCAGGACGGGTAAGGCGAAGAGCAGCGGAGCGGCGATCGGGCGGCACAGCGCCGCCAGGCCCAGGGACAAGCCGCCCATCACCGAGAGCCGGACGCGACCGCCCTCGAGTCCGCGGACGAATGCGAACACGCCGGCCGTGAGCAGCACCGTGAACAGGCATTCCGACAGCAGGCTCGCGCTGGCCAGGACCGCTCCGGGATGCAGGGCGTAGAGCAGGCCACCGAGCACGGCGAGGCGAGTACCGACGACACCTCTCGCGAGGAGGAAGACGAGGGCGGCGACGAGGCTGTCGAGGAGCGCTTGGATCGAGACGATGCGCAGCGACGCGTTCGGGCCGATCAGTGCGATCAGCCAGGGATAGGCCGGTGCGCGGCGGATCGTCGGCGAGTAGGGCGCCTGGGTGCTGAGTGAAAAGGCGCCGTGCTCGCGGAGGTTTTCGGCGATGGTCAGGTAGGAGACCGTGTCGTCGGTGCGCTGCGGACCGCGGGCGGCGATGAAGGCGATGCGCGGCACGAAGGCCACGACGATCAGTGCGAGGGCGATGGAGCGGATGCGGCAGGCGCGTCCCTCACGCCTCGCGACCTCGGCATTCATTTGGCAGCGACGGTGGTCTGGTCGAGGCGACGACGCGTGGACCCGACGTCGTAGGGCGCGAGATGGGCGTCCTGAGTGACCTCGTTGTAAGGGCAGCCGGTGCAAACGCAGCCGATGCCCTCTTGGTACATGCGCTTGCGGAGGTGCGCCATCTGCGCGTTGTTCCAGATCTCCTGGATCGAGGTCTCCTTCAGCGAGCCCAGCGTGTGCCGCTCGAGCGCGCAGCTCAGGACCAGGCCGTCGAAGGTCACGAAGAGATCGGTCAGGAAGCAGCGCAGGCCCGCGACATGGTCGTCGAAGCCCGGCAAGGAGAGCCGCACGTCCAGCTTCTCGGCGACGGCCCGCGCCTTTTGGAAGACGCGCTCGGCTTCGCCGCGATGCAGGTAAAGGCTCTGCTCGCGCAGGTGATCGGCGTGGACGGTGAGGTTCACGATCGAGACCTCGGCAGCGCCGACCTCGTGGGCCAGCTCGACCAGGCGCGGCAGGTCGTCCAGGTTCTGCCTCATCGCGACCATCTGCAAGATCACCTCGGGCTTGTCCGAGCCGAGCTCCTGCTTGATCCGCTGCAGTGCCTTCAAGTTCTTGATGAGGTGATCGAGCGAGATGCCGCGGATCGGCTCGTAGACCTCCTTCGTGGCGCCGTCGATCGAGTTGCTCAAGCAGTCGAGGCCCAATCGGACGATCGCTTCGGCCTTCTTCTCGTTGAGAACCGTCCCGTTGGTGTAGACGGTCGTATGCGCCGGCGAATGCTCCTTCGCCAGGCGCAGCATCTCGGCGAACTCGGGATGCAGGAACGTCTCGCCGAAGCCGCTGAGCGCGATGCGCTTCGCCCCTGGGAAGAAGGGCAGGATCTTCCGGTAAGTCTCCATGCTCATCAGGCCGCTATTGGCCTGGAGGATCTTCTGGGTCTCGCCGAACTCGCGCTGACACATCGTGCAATGGAGGTTGCACTTGTTGGTGGTCTCGATGTTCAGCACGGTCGGGCCGAAGGGGACCCGCTCGAGCTGCTGGCGCCACGCGAACCGCTGCATCAAGACCTTCGAGGCGTACCGAGGGTCCTGGACCGCGCGCCGAATCTTGTCGAGGGTGATGCCCACCGGATCCTCCTGGAGCTGCGAGAAAGGGCAGATCGATCGCCTGGCGATCCGCTTCCACCCCCTCATCGGCCAATTCCTCGACGACCTTGAGAACCTGTGGTGCTGTGGTGTCTTGGTGCCTTGGTGTCTTGGTGTCTTGGTGCCTTGGTGATCGGGTGATCGGGGTGAACCTCCGGGCACCCAGGCGACCCGTTGGCCAAGTGATCTGGGTGACCAAGTGATCTGGGTGACCCGGTGATCTGGGTGACCAAGTAATCGGGTGCTCCGATGAGGGAGACCCGAGATCACGGAAGGGGGAGAGCCGTGAGCGCAGCGATCGGTCCTAGCCGAGTCCGTGGAGGGTCCTGCCGGCCCAGACACTGGGGAGGGCCGTTCGGCTCATCGCTCGCCCAAAGAACCGCGAAGCGAAGCGAGCCTCAGGGCGAGATACCGCCGTGTTCAAGTGATCAAGTACTCAGGTGATCAGGTGATCAGGCGACAGCACCCAAGCACCCAAGCACCCAGCACCGGAACCGCGGGTCCTGGAGGTTCCGGCCGTTTTCCTCAAGTTCGAGACGAGGTAGGGCCGATGCCTGAGGCAGACGGTCCGTCCCGACCTGGCGTTTCTCGACCAATCGATCGGAGTGAAGCATGGCCCCGCGCCGAGTCAGCCTGGCGTTTCTCATCGATGCTCTGGGCTGGGAGTACGTCGAGCCCGACGGGTTCGCCTCCGAGTTGTCCCAGTGCCGGGTTCCGTTGCGGACCGTGCTCGGATACAGCTCGGCGGCGATCCCCTCGATCTTGTCCGGGCTGCGTCCTGCGCAGAGTGGGCATTGGAACTTCTTCTACTACTCCCCGGACACGTCCCCGTGGCGTCGCTATCGGAGCTTCCTCCGGCTCACGCCAAAGTGGCTCCTCCACCTCAACTCCCTCGCCTGTCGGTTGCGTCCTCGTCTCGACCGGGCGGCCGCCAAATCCGAATCGATAACCGGCTACTTCAAGTCCTACGAGATCGCCCTCGACCGCCTGCCGCTCTTCGACACGTGTGAGCGCAAGAGCCCGTTCGAGCGGAAGGGTCTGAACGCCGGACAGTCGATCTTCGACCGTCTCGATGCGGCTGGACTCAGTTACTGCAAGTATCATTACCCATCAACGGACTCCGACTCGATCGATGCCTGCGAGAAGGCGATCCAGGACGGGCACGCTCCGTACCACTTCTTGTACCTGACCGAGGTCGACGGCTTCTTGCACGCGCGTTGTACCGATCGCGCCGCGGTCCGGGAGCGCCTGCGCTGGTACGAGGCGGCCATTCGGCGACTCGTGCGCGTGGCCGAGGAGGCCGGCGCCGAGGAGGTCCACGTCTCGGTCTTCTCCGATCACGGCATGACGCCGGTGACGAAGACCGCCGACCTCAAGGCGGACCTCGCCACATTGCCGCTCACGCCCGACCGCGACTACGTCGCGATGCTCGACTCGACGATGGCCCGCTTCTGGATCCGCTCGCCCCATGCGGCCGAGCCGCTCCGCAAGCTCCTCGAGTCGAGAGACTACGGCCGACTGCTCTCGAGGAGCGAGCTCGAGAGGGAGGGCGTACGCTTCGACGATGAGCGCTTCGGCGAGTGGGTGTTCCTGACCGAGACCGGCACGATCCTCTGTCCGAGCGACCTGGGCCGCGAGGCGCCCGACGGCATGCACGGCTTCGATCCCGAGGATCGCTGGTCCCACGGCTGCTTCCTCGCCAACTTCCAGCCATCCACACCGCGGCATATCACCGATCTCCATGAGCTGATGGTCCGTGAGGCGGAGTGGGCACACGACAGCACTCGCCCGATCACGAGAGAAGCTCCCTCGCTCGCGCGACCTCAACGCAAGGAGGTGCGCCAATGAGGGCGGTCCATCCCGTCCCGACCCGTGAAGACGTCGCGCGTTACCATCCCGATCCGAAAGTGCGTCAGCACCTCGAAGAGCATTTCGAGCGCATCGCCCGCGCGGTCGTCGCGGCGTTTGGCGAAGAGCGCGTGCAGGCACTCCTCGTGACCGGTGCGCCCGGGCGCGGAGAGACGTCCGCCGAGATGGCCGACGGGAGGCTCCTCGTCTACAGCGACTACGACCTGCTCGTGCTCGTCGATGCTGCGCTTCCGGGTGACGATATCCTCGCGCGGGAGCTGTCGGCACATTGGACGGAACGGCTCCGTCCCGAAGGGGTGCTGCTCCACGTCGACGTCTCCATCCAGACCTTGACCGATCTGCGACGGTCGGCCGGCACGCAGGCGGCCTGGGACGTCTTCCACGCCTCGACGATCTTGCGCGGCGCGCCGCCTAGCCGGCTACTGCCCGACGTGGCGGAGATGGCACTGAGTCGTCTCGAGCCACTGCGTCTCATCGTCAACCGTTTCGGAGGATCACTGGAGCTGCTCTTTCCCGAGGTCACCTTGCTCGGCGAGGGCGTCGAGCGGGACGATCGCCTGCTCGAGAGCTTGTATCAGAGCGAGAAGCACATCGCCGACGCAGCGACGGCCCTCTTGATGACGCGTGGCGAGTACGTCGCTCCTTATCGGCGTCGCGCCGAGCTGTTCGAGCGGAGAGCGGAGTGCTTCTCCCATCTCGAGAACGGTGAGTGGCTGCGCAGCGCGGCCCAAAGCGCCGTCGACGTCAAGCTGAGTGGCCGGGTCCAGGATCTCGCCGCTGTGTGGACCGAGCGATTCGGCGATCTGCGCTCGGCGGCATTCGAATCGTGGACCCTTGCTCGCCGGGCTCTCCGCTCGGTGCTGCCCGACGCCATCGCCCACGCCACCGGCCGGCCGCATCACGATCGGACCGGCGCCGGCGAAGTGCGCGGAAACGAGATCCTCTCGGTCTTGCGCTGGACCGACCGCGTCCGAGGTCGTATCGGCGGTTGGCTCGCACCGTTCGACTCGGACCGGTACCGACAGGGCTGCATCTGGGGGGCGATCGTGGAGACATGCCTCGCCTTGCCGGACGTCGCACCGACGCGCACCGAGACCTGGTCGTCGGAGCATCGAGAGCGTTGCCAGGCGGCTCACCAGCTCCTCGATCGAATCGGTATGCCTCGCACGTTGTCGGAGAATGGCAATGGTCCTTTCCAGACCTGGCTCGAGCTGCGTGAGCGGAGCTTCTCGATCTGGAGATCCGGGGGGGCACAGTGACGGACACGATCCGTGTGCTCACCTTCAACTGCGGCTACCGAGGCACCGGAGTCGGCGATTACGGTGTGGCACTGGCAGCGGCTCTGACGGCGACTGGTGAGGTCGAGCATCGTCAGGTCACTGGTCAATGCACTTGTGAGGACCGAGTCGGGGCGAGCTGGGTCGATGCCGACGCGCATTGCGCGTACACGGCTCTCGAGAGGCTGGGCCGCCGCGTGGATCGGCGCCGCGGTCAATGGGCAGGCCGGCCGCATGACAATCCCGAGCGGTCGGTGTCGGGTTGGCTTCGGGGCCTGCGATACCGAAAGCAGATCGCCGTACATCGTCCCGATGTCGTCCACTACCATCTCGACCGAAACTACTACGGCCTCGAGCCCTTGAGCGCGATCGCGAGCGGACGTCGCCCGCCGATCGTCGTCACGGTCCACGAGATCGAGGACTGGGGACCACTCGCCCGAGACGTGCTCTCCCGAGTCGAGATCGTGCTCGTGCATTCATCGGTACTCGCCGATAGGCTCGCGGCCGAGCTCTCGGTGAGTGAGAACGTGAAGGTTCTCCTGCACGGCGCTCCGGTGCCGTCGACCTTCCCATCCGCCGATGCCCGAACGGGCATCGGCTGCTTCGGACACCTCGGTCCCGTCAAGGGCACGCGCTACCTGATCGCCGCCCTGCGCCGGCTGGCTTCCGAAGGGCTGCACCCGCTCGTTCGCTTCTTCGGGAACTACTCCGACGACGAGCGACTGGCGGTCGAGCGCATGCTGTCACGACACGGTCTCCTCGAGCAGGCGAGGTTCGAGGGATTCTTGGAAGACGGCGAGGACTTTCACCGCGCGAT
The DNA here is from genome assembly GCA_040219065.1 of Planctomycetota bacterium. GTDB lineage: Bacteria > Planctomycetota > OFTM77 > OFTM77 > OFTM77 > OFTM77. Next base: position 6,237 of record JAVJTD010000128.1, on the reverse strand, counting down.
GGAGTCCGTGGCGATCGTCGCCGCGCCTTACCTGGAATCCGCGGGCAGCGGCATCGTCAGCTACGCGCTGGCCCACGGCGCCGCCGTCGTCTGCAGCGACGTCGGAGCATTGCCCGAGACCGTCGGACAGGCAGGACGTCTCGTTCCGCCACGTCGGATCGGTCCCTTGATGCAGGCCCTGAGAGAGCTGGTCACCGATGAGCCGCTTCGTCTTCGCCTGGGCCGACAAGGCTGGGAGCGAGCGCGGTCGTCGTTCGATTGGCCCGTCATCGCCCGACGCCTCGTCGGCCTCTACCGCGAGGTCATCTCGGAGCCGGGCAAGAAGTCCTTTTCGAAAGTGCACCTTCGGACCGAGCGATCTGGCCCGGTCTCGATCGGGAGATCTCATCGATGAAGCTCAAGACCCTGGTTCACATCTCCAAGGACTTCCTCGACCTCGCGGCTGCGCGCCACGCCCGGTCTCGGGCAAAGGCGTACCGGCTGCGCACGCTCAACCTGTCGGTCACTTACAAGTGTGACTCGCGCTGCACGACGTGCGGCATCTGGAAGTTCTATCAGGATCGCCCAGAAGACCTGAAGCGCGAGCTGACGCTCCAGGACTTCGAGACGCTGTTTCGCGATCCGATGATCCGGAGCGTCCAACGCATCACGATCTCCGGCGGCGAGCCGTTCCTTCGAGAGGACCTCGAGGAGATCGTCGCCATGGCGCAGGTGTTCACCGAGGTGCGTGCCTTCGGCACGATCACCAACGGCCTTCGCCCGCGTCGGATCGCCGACACGGTCGGGGCGATCCTCGATCGGGGGATCTTCCTCGGTGTCGACGTGTCCCTCGATGGAATCGGTGCGGCGCACGACGAGGTGCGCGGTCGTCCCGGCAACTTCGAGAAGGTCTGCGAGACGCTTGACTCGATCGAGCCGATGGCGCGAGCGCACGGCACTCCGGTCGGCGTGGGGCTCACGGTGACCCCCGGTCGCGTCGAGCAGATCGGCAAGGTCCGTGCATTCGCCGAAGAGCGCGGCATCGGCTTCACCTGGCGAGTGGCATCGACGTCGCCGTACTACGGCGAGGGGCGCATCGCGCCGTTCGACTCCGAAGAGAACGCCGCCATTCGCAGAGAGCTCCAGACGGAGGTCACGAGCGCAGGGGACAACAAGCAAAAGCGGCTGCTCTTCGAGAACATGGAGCAGTTCCTGAACGACCCGGCGCGGCAGGTGCAACCGTGCTTCTCGGGGTTTGCCTCGGTCTGGGTCGATCCCTACGGGGACGTCTTCCCGTGCATCATGCGCACCGACCGCACTCTCGGGAACATCAAGCGAGCCAGCTTCGAGAGCATTTGGATGGACCGTGCATTCGGTGCCGTGCGCAAGGACATCCGCGATCAAGGCTGCGCCTGCTGGACCGAGTGCGAAGCCAACCCCACCCTTCGGCTCGCCAAGCCCGAGATCGTCGTCGGCGAGCTCGTCGACAAGGTGAAGAGCAAGATCGGCGGAAGCAAGCCGTAATCGAATTGGGTGACCAAGTAATCGGGTCCTCCGATGAGTGCAACCCGACATCACGGAAGGGGGAGAGCCGATCGCTCCGCTCACGGCTTACGACTCACACCCCACTGCCAGTCACGAGCGAGCTTGGGCCTCTCGGAACGTCCAACGGCTCAACGTCCAACTCTCGACTCCGAAGTTCTCGTGGTACTGCCTCTCGGCGAGCCTGGCTTTGCAGAACGCTCAACGGCTCAACGTCCGACTCTCAACTTTCAAGTTCCCGGCAGCTCTGGGTCGCGAGGGCTCTGATTCGGGCCTGAGGGCGATGGAGTGCCCAAGTCGAGCGAGTCAAAGACCGAGTCTGTCGGCGAGGGCTCTGCGCAAGCGAGCTTGGGCCGGGGGGGCGTCGTGAACCTACTTGAGCAGCGAGCCTGTTCCGCGATCCAAGCGGGCGGGACGCCCGCGTTCCCAGTGGCTTCAGGTCAGCAGTTGGTCAAGTGCCCGAAGAAGCTCCCGGCGATGAGGATGCGACGTTGGCGCTCGGACAGGTGCAAAGACAGCTCGAGTGGTCGCGAGTCTCCCCGTAGATCCGCTTCGACGGCGTCGCGAGACGAGACGGCCGCGCAAAGGCCCGGGATTCGAAGCGTGACTCCCTTGGAGAGCCGCTCGTAGTCCTGCGGATCGACGAAGTTGAGGGGAACGACCCCGAAGTTGACGAGATTCTGCCTGTGGATTCGCGCGAAGCTCTTGGCGATCACCATTCGGAGCCCCAAGTACCGAGGTGCCAGTGCGGCGTGCTCTCGGCTGGATCCCTGGCCATAGTTCTCGCCGGCGACGATGACGTGGCCACCTCGAGCGCGCCTTTCCATCGCCCGGCTCACGTAGCCCGAGTCGACTTCGGAGAAGACATACTCGCTGATCGCGGGGATGTTGCTTCGAAGCGGCAAGACGTCCGAGCCGGCCGGTAGGATCTCATCGGTCGAGACGTCATCGCCGAGCGTCAGGGCGACGACGAGCGTCAGCTCTTCGGGCAAGGGCTCCAGCTCGGGTAGCTTCGAGATGTTCGGCCCCTTCACGAGCTCGGTGGTGCGGGCGACCTCGGGCTCGACCGGAGGCTCGATCAGCTCGCTGTCGATCATGTCCGATTCGGTGCGGATGTCGGTAGGGATATCGACGTTCAGCTCCCTCGGATCCGTGATCTGACCGCGGCGCGCGGAGGCAGCGGCCGTCTCCGGGCTGCACAGGTACACCTGATCGTCGAGGGTGCCGGAGCGACCGGGGAAATTGCGAGGCGTGGTGCGCAAGCTGATCGTGCCCCGCGCCGGGGCCTGGCCCATGCCGATGCAGCCGTTGCAGCCCGCTTGATGGAGACGCGCCCCGGCGACGATCAGCTCGCCCAACCGGCCATCGGTCGCCAGCGCATAGAGGAGCTGTCGGCTGGTCGGATTGATGTCGAAGGAGACGCTGGTCCTGACCCGAGAGTCGCGCAGCATGAAGGCCGCCACGGCGAAGTCCCGGTAGCCGGGGTTGGCGGAGGAGCCGATGTACGCCTGACTGATCGGCCGGCCGGCGACCTCCTGCACTTTCACCACGTTGCCAGGGCTGGAGGGGCAGGCGATCATTGGCTCGAGCGTGGAGAGATCGAGCACCTCCTCCCGGTCGTAGCTGGCTCCCTCGTCCGCGATGATCTCGGTCCAGTCGTTCTCACGTCGCTGCGTCTCGAGGTATCGCCGGACTTCGCCGTCGGAGGGGAAGACGCTGGTGGTGGCGCCCAGCTCGGCGCCCATGTTGGCCACGACATGCCGATCCATCGTGCTGAGCGAGTCGAGGCCAGGTCCGTGATATTCGAGGATGAAGCCCAGCCCGCCGGCCACGCCGTGGCGACGTAGCAATTCGAGGATCGCGTCTTTGGCGCTGACGAACGGAGGCAAACGCCCCTCGAGGCGAATGCCCCAGATCCTTGGCATCGGAACATGGAAGGGACGGCCGGCCATGGCGGCGGCGACATCGGTTCCGCCTGCGCCGATCGCGAGCATGCCCAACGCGCCGGCCGCACAGGTGTGGCTGTCCGAGCCCAACAAGGACCGTCCCGGCTTGCCGAAGCGCTGCATGTGAACGACGTGGCTGATGCCGTTTCCGGGTCGGCTATACCAGAGACCGAATCGCTTCGCTGCACTCTGCAGGAAGGCGTGGTCCTCGGCATTCCGGCTGTCGTTCTGGACGATGTTGTGATCGACGTATTGGACCGACAGCTCGGTCCGCAGCCGATCGAGCTCCATCGCTTCCAGCTCGAGCATCACCAGCGTGCCGGTCGCATCTTGCGTGAGAGTCTGATCGATCGGTAGGGCGATCTCCTGACCGGCTGGAGTGGAGAGATCGACACTGTGCTCGGCGAGCAGCTTTTGGGCCACGTTCCGACTCATCAGATTCTCCAATCGGGAGCTCGAGTGCTAGTCGCGCTCTCCTCTTTGTACTGCGCGACCCAAAGTGTGAAAAGGGGAGCGCGCCCTGAAATCGCTCCCCCTCTCGAGCCGATCCGATCAGCCGGGCGTGCAGATCGTCTGCATCGCTTCCGAGCCACTGCGCTGCTCGAACTGGGTGATGTCGCCCAGCGAAATCACACCGAGGAGCTGCTTGCTCTCATCGTGGACCGCCAGCCGACGTACCTTGTGCTCCTTCATCAGGCTGGCCGCGGTCTCGAGATCGTCCTCGCTGTTGCAGCTCAAGAGCCGAGGCGTCATGACGTCCTGAACGCGGCAGTCGGTCGGAGAGGTGCCGGCCGAGCAGACTCGCGTGACGATGTCTCGGTCGGTGAGGAAGCCCACGGTCTTGCCCTTCTCCACGACCGGCAAGCTACCGATCGAGCGGTCGGTCATGATCTTGGCCGCCTGGGTCACGGACTCGTGCGCTTCGATCGTCTGAGGCTTTTCCTTGAGTATGTCGCGAATCTTCATGCGAATGCTCCTCTCGCGGAGACGGGGGTAGTTCTCTGGAACGGCTCATCGAATTCGCGAAGGGCATGCCAGTGGAGAGGCCACTCGATCGCCCCGCGCGCTCGGGCCGATTCGAGACCATGCAACTCCAGGTAAGCCTCGGTGTCGGCCGTCATCGGAATCCCCTTCGCGGATCGCTCTGGCAGACTTGCAGCCGAGCTGCCGAAGCCTCGCGCGCCGAGCCGCGCCGCCGCGAATCCTGCAGGAATCGCCCTTTTTCCGGTGCGTCTCGTGGCAGAATCCCTCTCACCATGGGACCCGGCCGAGCGAGCTCTTCCTCGAGCCGAAACCCGAATGACTCTCGTGAGGAGGCCTCATGATCTCTCGCAAGCTGCTCTTGCCTTCATCACTCGCGCTGTGTGCCGCTCTCTGCCTGCTGGCGGCACCGGCCCACGCGCAGCTCTGCGCCGGCTCCGACAACCTCGTCGGCCCGTGCTGCACGAACACCTCGATCACACTGCCGACGTTCCCGAACTTCTCCTTCCCGGCGTCCTCGACCTGCTGGAGCGCCTGCGGACCGGCGTCGATCAATCAAACCATCCAGGTCTCCGCGCCGACGCCGCTCGGCTGCGGCAGCTACGGCTCCGCCGTCTCGATCCTCGACACGGCCGGGAACCTCGTCCTCTCGGGTGCTCTGACACTCGACTACTCCCGGACCTGGGAGGAAACCAACTTCGACGGTCAGTCGCTGCAAGTCTGGCGGTTCGTGGCGAAGGCCGACTTCCGACCCGGCCCCGGCTTCGACGCGACCCTCTGTCAGTCGCCGTCCTGTCTGACGACGATCGGCAACACCGCCTTCTACTACGGCCACGTCGATTACGCGCTCAACTGCGTGACGAACGTGTTCGAGTCCTCGATCAGCCTCTTCCACGGCTGCGACCTCTTCATCCATCACCCGATCGCCTCGTCGTTCCCCGGTCCGTACCACCCGACGACATCGTTCGCGATCGTCGGCCCGAACACGCCCGCCAACCCGTTCGTGCCGTCGCTGTTCCCGCCCTTCGCCGCGCCCGCGGTCGGCGGCGCGACGCGACGCCTCGGTCCCGGGACGAGCTGCTTCTTCGAGGAGCCGATGAACCTCGGCAGCCTGGGGCTGGTCGGCCAGGCCTGCGCTTGCCCGCTCAACCTCGGTGGCCCGTTCCAATACACGGCGCTCCAGTTCGGCTTCAACGGCACCTGCAACCCACCGGCGAGCTCGACCGCGATTGGCACGCCGCCCCCATTCCCCTGGATCGCGATGATCGCGATTGGCCTCGGCACCTGGACCGGCACCGGCCCTGGCACACCCTTCCCCGGCCCCGAGCTCGTCTGGGCGAACGAGTCCTTCCAATTCTATTCGGGGAACTGCTCACCGCCACCCAGCATCGACGTCGATTACGGCGTCATGACCGAGGCCGGCTTCCCGGTGTCTCCCAATATCGAGCGTCCCTGGCTGACTGGCCGCATGCTCGACATCGGCAGCAACTATTCGAGGACGACCGGTATCGCGCCGCCCTTCGTCGGCGCGGTCAATAGAACGCTGCACATGATCCAGATGTGCTTCTGAGATCTCGGCTGACCACCCGGCCCGCGAATCTCGTCGGCCTCCTTTGCCCTTTGGCATTGGAGGCCGATCTCGAGATCAGCCTCGACCTCGAGAGTGCCCAAGTCGAAGCGAGCCTGTGACCGAGCCTGTCGGTGAGAGCTCTGATCGAGCGAGCTTGGGCCGGGGCGAACCTTGCGACGACGGCGCATTCCGAGCGGCCCCTTGCTCGGCGCCTCTTGG
>JAVJTD010000122.1:0-37670 GCA_040219065.1 Planctomycetota bacterium | reverse complement strand
AGTTGCACGAGATCCCGCCGTCCCCGAACAGCATGAAGGTCCGCATCGCCCTGAACTACAAGGGCATCGCCTTCGAGCGCATTCCCCTCCAGATGACGCCGGGTGTGCCGCCCAGCCAGAGTGACCGCTCGGTGCTCATAGAGCTCTCCCGGCAGCCGTTCGCGCCGGTCCTCGTCCACGGCTCCGTTCGGATGTTCGACTCGTCGGCGATCCTCCGTTACCTCGAGGCGAACTTCCCGGACACGCCGCCGATCTTCTCGACCGTGTATCCGATCGCGCGCGAGATGGAAGCCTGGGAGAAGATCGGGCGGACCGAGTGCATCGCCCCCGTCGGAATCGTCTTTGGCCAAGCCTTCAGCGACACACCGGATCCGACCGAGTGTCAGCGCGCCTGCCAGATCGCCCATGAGGCTTCGGCCCCGATCGAGGAGCGCCTCAAAGGCTCGGAGTGGCTCGTGGGCGATCACCTGAGCATCGCCGACATCGTGTGTGCGCCTCCTCTCTTCTACGGCATGATCTCGGACGAGGCGGCCAAGGCGAGCCCGATCGCGGCCTTCTTCAAGAAGAGCCTGGATCTCGGCCCCGATCGAGAGCGCACCCGCGCCTGGGTCGCGAAGGTGATGGCATTCGATCGGTGAAGTGAGGCAGACGAGCGAAGCACTATCGGCGATCGACATCGACCGATCGGAGTGCGCAAGCCGAGCGAGCCAGACCCGGTGATCAACGCCGACGCCCGATTCGAGCGAGCTTGCGCCACCGATGGACCTCGACCGGCATCTATCCCGGCTCACCCCCACTCCGACTCTCTCGGTGAGGCGGATTGAATCGCCGGATTTCATTCGCCCTCGGCATCCCGAATGAGAGAATGCGGGCTTCGTCTCGGCCCGGCCGATTGGCCGAGGCCCCCTTCCTTCCCGAGTCTCTCGAGCGACGAGTGGCTGCCGAATGGCACGAAACAACGTCTTCTTCGCGATGTGCGCGCCGGGCTTCGAGCCCGTTCTCCATCAGGAATTGAGGTCCCTCCGCTTCGGCAAGATCGAGCGGCAGGTCGGAGGCGTCCACTTCGAGGGTCGCTTCGAAGAGGGCATGCGGGCCAACCTTTGGCTGCGAACGGCCGTTCGTGTCCTGATGCGGCTGGACCGCTTCGAAGCTCGCGACGCCGACGCGCTCTACCGCGGCATCTCGGAGATCGATTGGAGCCGCTACCTGAGGCCGACCGGATCCCTGGTCGTGCAGGCGCACTCCAAGGACTCCTCGCTCGACCACACGCTCTTCATCGAGCAGAAGACCAAGGACGCGATCGTCGACCAGTTCCGTGAGCGGACCGGCGAGCGGCCGTCGATCGACAAGGACCGCCCGGACCTCGGTGTGTTCGTCCACTTCTATCGGGACCGCTGCACGCTGTCGGTCGACATGTCTGGCGACTCTCTCCACAAGCGTGGCTGGCGGCGAGCGCAGACGCGGGCCCCGCTCTCGGAGACCTTGGCCGCGGCCGTCCTCCAGTTCTCGAGGTGGGACCGCCGCTCTCCCTTGCTCGACCCCTTCTGCGGCTCCGGCACGCTCCTCATCGAGGCCGCGCTCCTCGCCGGCGGCTACGCTCCCGGTCGCTATCGGGAGCGCTTCGGATTCGAGGCCTGGCCGTCACACGACGAAGCCGCCTGGCGACGTCTGCGCGACGAGGCGCGCGATGCCGGAGAGCTTCCGCCGAAGCTGGTCTTGCGAGGCTGGGACGAGGATCCGATGGCCGTGGCCGCGGCCAAGGAGAACGTCATTGCCGCCGGCTTCGAAGGGCGCATCGAGATCCTTCGCGGTGAAGCCTCCCGCTTCGCGCCGCGCCATGGCTGGAACGCGTGGGTCGTCACCAACCCGCCCTACGGTGAGCGCATCGGGGCGAAGGGCACGACTCTGGGAGCCTTGTACAATCAATTCGGCCAGCAGCTCCGCGAGCACTGCGAGGGCTATCACTACGCGCTGCTGAGCGGGAACCCCAAGCTCTCCGATTCCCTCGGCTTGACCCCGGACAAGGTCGTCCCGTTGCAGAACGGCGCGCTCGAGTGTCGCTTGTTGCTCGGTCAGCGCTGAGCGGTGGAGCGCGGCGTCCCCCAAAGGCGCAAGCTCGCTCGAGTCAGGCGAAGAATTCGAACATCGGCTTCTGGCTCGCTCGACTTGCGCACTCCAGTTCGTTGCCCTCCATCGCCGGATACGGCCTAGCTCGCCAGCGACCTCAGCGGTTCTCGAAGACGATGTGATCGTCCTTCAAGGTGACGTGAATCGTGCCGCCGCTGGGGTGCTCGAGGATCTCGTCGGCCAGGGGCTGACGCAGCATTCGGTCGACGACGCGCCGAAGCTCGCGAGCGCCGAAGGTGTCGCTGGTCCCGGCTCGAACGAGGAGCATCTTCACCTCGTCGCTGACCTCCAACCCGAAGCCGCGCGGCTCGAGCAAGCCGCGGATCTTCTCGATGTTGTGATCGAGGATCGTGACGAGCGAGACGGGCTTCAAGCGATCGAAGTAGACGATCTCGTCGATGCGGTTCACGAGCTCGGGACGGAAGAACTGGAACAGCGCTTCCCTCGGCGGCGTCACCGGCTCGCCACTCTCGGCCGACTCCATCTCGGTCTCCATCGCACTCTCGCGGAAGCCGAGGCGCGGCGTTTTCTCCTCCTCAGCGCGGACGGGCTGGAGGTTCGAGGTGAGGATGACCACGGTGTGGCGGAAATCGACGCTGCGGCCCTGCGCGCTCGTGAGCCGGCCTTCGTCGAAGATCTGCAGGAAGAGGTCGAAGAGCTGGGGATGCGCCTTCTCGACCTCGTCGAACAGGATGACCGAGTGCGGACGCGTGCGCACGGCGCGCACGAGCTGCCCCTCCTGCTCGTGGCCGACGTACCCCGGCGGCGAGCCGATGAGCTTGGAGATCGAGTGCGCCTCGGTGAATTCGGACATGTCGAATCGGGTGAGCCGCTTCTCCTCGCCGAAGAGCAGCAGCGCGAGGCTCTTGGCGAGCTCGGTCTTGCCGACGCCGGTCGGGCCGAGGAACAAGAAGACCGCGGTCGGACGATTGGGATCGGCGAGGCCGGCTCGGGCGGTACGGATCGCACGGGCGACCGACTCGACCGCTCGGTCTTGGCCAACGACTCGCTCGGCCAGGCGCTCCTGCAGGTGGAGCAGATTGGACGCCTCTTGCTCGGTGAGCTTCTCGATCGGGATGCCGGTCCATTGCGCCAGCGTGCGACGGATGTCGTCCGCATCGACGCGGCCCGTGCTCGCCTCGACGTCGGGAGTCTCCTCCTTCATCCAACCCGAGAGACGCTTCCGGGCGCACGACTGATCGAGCGCATCGAGCGCCTTGTCGGGAAGGCGTCTCTGCGGCAGGTAACGCACCGTCAGCTCGACGGCGGCCTCGATGGCCTCGGGCGTGACCTCGATATCGTGATGGCGCTGCAGCCCTTCGCTCACCCCCTTGAGGATCTCGACGGCCTCTTCGGGCGTGGGCTCCTCGACGAAGACGGGCTCGAAGCGCCGCTCGAGCGCCGGATCCTTCTCGATGTGGCGGCGGAACTCGTCGATCGTGGTCGCGCCGATGCAACGGATCTCGCCGCGCGCCAGAGCGGGCTTGAACATGTTCGCCGCATCGAGCGTGTCCCCCGAGCCCGACGCACCCGCTCCCACGAGCGTGTGAAGCTCGTCGAAGAAGAGCACGATCTCGGGGTGGGCCTTCACCTCCTGCAGTAGCGTCAACAGCCGCTCCTCGAACTCGCCGCGGAACTTCGTCCCGGCGACGAGGCTACTGACGGAGAGCTCGACGAGGCGCCGATCCCGAAGAGGCTCTGGGCAGCTCGGAGACACGAGGAGCTGGGCGAAGCCTTCGGCGACGGCGGTCTTGCCCACGCCTGCCTCACCGACGAGCACCGGGTTGTTCTTGTTCTTTCGGAGGAGCACTTGGGCGATCAGGTCCCGCTCTTTGTCCCGGCCGATCACGGGACCGAGCTTACCGGCCTTCGCCTGGGCCGTCAGGTCGCGTCCGAATCGATCGAGCAGCGGCGTCGGCGTGGCCGCCATGGGCTGCTCCAGCTTCGCCGGTCGACATTGCTCCTGGATCTCGACGATGTCGGCCCCGAACGCGCGCAAGAGACGCAACGGGCTGCTGCGCCCTTCGCGAAAGATCGCCTCGGCGAGCTGCTCGGGCTCGACGCGCGCCGCCGGATCGGACCCGAGCGCCCGATGGGCGATCTGCAACACGCGCTGGCAGCGCGGCGTGAAGAGGAGATCGTCGCCCCAAGTGCGCTCGACCGCGACGACCCGCTGTCCGAGCACTTGGCCGAAGCGTTGGGCGTCCATGCCCTGCTTGTCGAAGGCCGTCTTGAGGCACGAATTGGGCGCTTGAATGAGCGCCAAGAAGAGGTGCTCGACGCCGAGGAAGTGATGCTCGAGGTTCGTGCTGATCGTGGCGGCTTCGGCGAGGATCTTCTGCGAAGCCGGCGAAAGACGAGAGAGGTCCATGTTGCCGTGCTCCTCTCAGACGCCGCTGCGGTAGGGCATGAACTGAATCGGTGTGCGCCCGACGATGAAGATCGTCCCGGGACCGATCAGCGTCCGACGATCGATCCGCTCGTCACCGATGAACGTGCCATTGCGGCTGTCGAGATCCTCGAGCCAGTAGTGCTCGCCTTCGCGAAGGATCGCCGCGTGATTCGTCGAGACCATTCGATCGAGACCGAGCGAGAGGTCATGGATCTCGCCGCGACCGATCGTCAGGATCTCCTTGGAGACTCGCTGGCGGAGCCCGTCCATCGGACCGCCGATGACCTCGACCTGAATGTCGGTCGTGACCTCACCGGAGTCCGTGCGTGCGAGGGGCCTCGGCAGATTCTCTCCCGTCAGTGTGGAGGTGAGGTCCACCTTCGGATCACGGGGCGGGCGATCTTTCTTCTCGGACATGTCCGTCACTCTCCGTCCGGGTTCGACTCGGCGATGCGCAGCACGAATCGCCGAAGTCTATCAGAATCAGTTTTTTGTGGGGATCCCCTCCGCTGGCGGACAGCGCGACCCGTCGCTCGAGCTCCAGCGCGGGGAGAGACGTCTCCGACAGCGCCCTCGTCTCGACGCGCACCGCGTCTTCTAGAACAGGCACCCTGCGGCAGTCCGAATCGCCGCGCGACGCGCCCTTGCCCCATCGAGCGACTCGTCGGATACTGCTGGTTTACCGGCGGCTGCCCGCACGCCGGCCGACACTCCGGAGAAGAAAGTCCTCGGTCTCGATGTCGAAGGCGACCTGGCTGACGGCCACCGTCCTGCTCGCGATCCTCCTGGCGACGCTACCCCTCTCCCTGCGAGAAGACCCCGTTGCCAGCGGGTCGGCGGCGATGGCGTCCGGCGACACCCAAGCGGCGCTGGAGCTCTGGCGAGAGGCAGCGGATCGAGCACGACCCGATGTGCCGCCCGAGCTATTGACCAATATGGCCTTAGCGGCGCTGGCCTCCGGCCGTTGGACAGATGCCGAGATCGCCGCCGAGCGGTTGGTGGTCGCAGACGCCGCCCTCGCCCCGCTCCGGGAGTTCCTGCAAGCCAACGCACGCTACGGCCGGGCCAAGCAGGCCGAGCTGCGCGCGGACCTGCCCGAAGCGGAGCCGTTCGCCTACGACCTCGCGATCCGGCTCATGCAGCAAGCGAAGTCCGGCTGGATTCGTGCTCACCTGGGCGAGGGCGAATGGCCCGCCGCGCGCCGCAACGCCGAGCGGGCCGAGCTCGCCTCGAGCCAGCTCGAGCTCAAGAAGCAAAAGAAGCTCGAGGAGCAGAAGAAGAAGACCGAGCGCGATCCGCCACCCGAGAAGCCCGAGCCCGAAGAGCCCGAGCCCGAAAAGGAGGAGATCGAGCTCGATGCGGCGGTCGCGGAGCTCCCGGTCGAGGACGTGCGACGCCTGATCGAGCGGCTCGCCCAGAAAGAGCGCGAGAAGCGGGCGCTGCGTCAGGCGGAGCGCGAGAAGCGAAGTGGCCCGGCGGAGCGCGACTGGTGATCGGGCTCGTGCTCGCCATCCTGATGCCCTTGCGAGTCGATCCCGCCGAGTCGGCGTTCGTGGAGCTCTCCTCTCCAGAGACCGAGGCCTGGGTCGGCGAGACCGCCGAGCTGGTCATCCGCGTCGGCGTCGAGCGATCGTTCGCCGAGAGCGCTTTGGTGCAGCTCTTCCGGCGTGAGCTCGAGCTCCCGGTCCAAGTGGAAGCACCTTGGCTAGAAGGGATGAAGGAGGCGATCGGTGGTCTGCCGACACGTGGCGGCCCGACGCTCGCCCTCGGCGAGACGATCGTGGCCTTCCGGGAGCAGGACGCCAGAGAGGTCGAGGGACGGACCTTTCGCGTGCTCGAGGTCCGGCTGCCGGTCCGTCTGGATGCACCCGGCGTGCGACGGCTCGAGGCCCCGACGTTGCGGCTCGCCTACGCGACCGAGTTCAAGGACGACCTCTTCAACGGTCGCGTGCCGGTCGATCGCCAGGAGGCCGTCATCCGAGGCACGCCCTGGTCCTGGACCGTTCGCGCGCTGCCCGATGAGGGGCGCCCGCCTCAGTTCTCGGGCGGCATCGGGAGCTTGTCGTTCAGAGCGAACGTCGATCGCACCGCGATCGATGTCGGTGAGAGCCTGCGTCTCGAGCTGGAGGTGACCGGAGACGGCAACCTCGACGCGATCGAGGCTCCTCCGCTCGAAGCGCTCGCGGACTTCCACATCTACGGCATTCGAAAGGTGAGCGGCGACGCCAAGAAGACGTTCGTCGTCGACCTCGCGCCGCTGAACACCCGTGTGCGATCGGTTCCGCCGATCCGCTTCGCCTACTTCGATCCGCAGCCGCCCAGCGGATACCGGACGATCGAGACAGCTCCGATTGCCCTCGAGGTCCGTGCATCCGGCGCAGAGGAATCCCTGCCAGGCGAGCCGGAAGCGCCGAGCGACTTGAAGGCCGTTCCGGGCGTCGACGACATCTTCGAGATCCGTTCACTGACGAAGCGCGCTTCGAGCGAGCCGATTCGCTGGAGCCGCTGGTCGATCACGATCTTGCTCGCCTTGCCGTGGCTTCTCGGTGCCGTCTGGATCTTCGGCCGCAGCCTGATGTGGCGAGATTGGCGCGACACGAGTGCCGCTCGCGCACGCCGCGCGGCGCGTCGCTTCAAGAGGCGCATTCGACACAAGTGGTCGGTCCCGGACCAGGTCTTCGCCGATTACCTCGCCGATCGACTCGGCTGCTCACGCGCGAGCGTGATCGATCCGGATCTGCCGCAGCGGTTGCAAAAGGCCGGGATCGACGCGGCGATTGCCGAGGACGCCGAACGGCTCTGCGAAAGGTTGGTGGGAGCTCGCTATGGCGGCGAGTCGGTCCCGGGAGCCAAGGACGCGGCGCGTGCAATCGTCGCTCGACTCGAAGAGGGCTTCCTCCGCCGGGAGGCACGGTCATGATCCTCGCCGTTTGCCTACTCGCCGTTTCGATCGTCGATCTGGATGCCGCGGAAGACGCGTATCGCCAAGGGCGCTTCGAGGAAGCCGCGCGCGGCTTCGAGGCCGCGCTGGAGACGGGCGCCTATTCCGAAGCAGACGTCTTGTTCAACCTGGGCAACTGCGCCTACCGCCTGGATCGATTGCCCCACGCCGTCTGGTATTATCGCCGAGCCTCGAGCCTGCGCCCCGACGACGAGGAAGCGCGCTTCAATCTGCAATTGACCGAGCGCCGCCTGGCACACGAAGCGACTCAGCGGCCCTGGCTCGAGTCGGCTTGGAGGTGGCTGGGTGAGGTCTCGCTTTGGCAGATGGCCGGCGCTTTCCTCGCCTTTTCCCTATTGGGACTGATGCTCGTCAAGGATGCAGGCTTCGGCCGGAGGCTAACGGCCGCGCTTTGCCTGTTTGCTGGTCTGGTATGCGGCGCGCAGCTCGTCGTGCACGCCTGGCTCCCGCCGAATCGCGAAGCTGTCGTATTGAGCGACGCCTGCACTGCACGCCTGGAGCCGCATTCGGACCTTCCCCCAGTCTTCGAGCTGGAAGGCGGTGACCTCGTCGAAGTGCATCAGCTCTCCGACCGCTGGGCGCTGGTGGGCTCATCTCGAGGTGAGGGCTGGGTGCCGAGCGACGCGTTGGGGCTGGTGGAGAGTAGGCGCGCGGCGCGAGATTGAGGTCCCGTGCCTTTCGCCTGGAGTGCCCAAGTCGAGCGAGCCAAGGTTCGAGTCTGTCGATTACGAGTCTTCCCGAGCGAGCTTGGGCCGGGGAGGGCAATGTGTCGGCGTCTGACGACGAGGTGCGGAGCCGGGGCACGCCGTTTTGGCGAGACGTCGCGCTCCTGCTGGCCCCTTGCTCGGCCCCTATTGGCTTGATCTTCAGCGACCTCGATTGGAAGCGGCTTCCAATTCGACACCCGCTTCCGTCTCGGTCGCGCGGGCTCTGATTTCCGAGATGAGCGGGCCTCGAGCTCTCTCAACTCCGGCCGGAGCCAGCGTTGTAGATCTCGCCGCCTTCGTCGCGGTAGCGCTGGAGCACGCGGGACGCGTCTTCGGCGAGGACGTCCTGGACGACTTGGATGGGTCCGGGAGGACTCTCTCGGCTTCTCAGGAGCTCCTCCCACCCTTCGGGCAACGGCCCCTCGTCGAAGCCAGTCAGCCTCTCGACGTCTTCGCCGCGGGCTCCGATGACGACGCGCCGTACGCCGGACCACCAGATGTTTCCGAAGCATTGAATGCAGGGTTGCGAGGAGGCGACCAGCTCGTGGGCGGGCAGCCCCTCGGCGGCGAGGTCGTAGGTGCCGAGACGCTTTTGAGCGATCATGAGCGCGATCGCCTCGGCGTGGGCGATCGAGCAATGGCTGGCGACGACGATGTTCACTCCGGCGGCGATGAGGCGACCCGTGTCGCGCTCGAACACGGCCGCTCCGAACGGGCCACCGGTGCCTTCGTGAACATTGCGGCTCGAGAGACGGATCGTGAGCGCCATCCGCTCGTCGAGCGTTTCGAAGACCTGATCGGACTGAACCTCGCCTTCGAGCCAGCTCGGTAGCTCGAGCTCGATCTTGGGAAACATCGATCGCACCTTCTGCAACGGAGTCTCACTCGCGCCATCGCGAGGATCATTTCACACGCGAGCGCGGCCGTCCACCGCCGGGATCGAGACGGTCGCGGCGCGGCGATGGCGGCGATCGCCCAGCGCCAGCTCGAGCAGCCAGAGCAGCAATGCGGCGGCTAGCGGCCAAGCGTACAGGTTCTCGCGCTCGTTCCTTCGGTCCGAGTCGAAGGCGCGCCGTGCCATCGGAAGAACCCGCTTCTCGTAGAGTGCGGCAAGCGGATCCTCCAATGAGGCGGCATAGACGAACTCGCCGCCGGTCGCGTCGGCAATACGCCGCAAGCTGCCGGGGTCCAGCGCCGTCACGACCTCCTGGCCAGCGTCGTCCGTCAAGAACGTCTCGCCGTCCTCGCCCTCGAGCGTGATCTTGCCGCCGCGCACCGAGCCAAAGCCAAGGCAATGCACGCGGATTCCACGCTCGCGGCAAGTCTCGGCGACGCGCAGTCCGCGCCCTTCGAGATCCTCCCCGTCGGTGAGCAGCAGGATCGTCTCGTGCTCGCCGGTTCTCCCGACCAGCGCTGCAAGCGCCGTCTCGAGCGCAGCGCCGAGATCCGTGCCGCCCTTCTCGAGGACATAGGGATCGGCGAGCTCGGCGATCTCCACGAAGGAATCGAGATCCTGGGTCAGAGGCACCGAAAGCCGCGCCTCTCCCGCGAAGAGCACGAGCGCCAGGCGCTCACCGCGGGCCCGCTCGGCCAGGGAGCGGATCTCCTGCTGGGCGGCCGCAAGTCGAGTCGGTGCTTGGTCGCGGGCGAGCATCGAGCGGGAGACATCCAAGCAGACGACGATGTCGACGCCGCGTTGCTCGACGTTGCGATCGCTCACACCGCCAGCGGGTCCGAGGGCGGCCAGCGAGGCAGCCAGGACTCCGAGCGCGGCGACGATCACCCGTAGCCGACGGCGGAGCGGGCTGCGCTCGGCCGTGAGGACCCTGTGCCGAGGCCCGATCATGCGCCGCAGTGTCCGCTCTCTTCGGCTCTCACTCCACCACCCGACGAGGAGCACTCCGAGGGCCAGCAAGAGGAGCCAAAGAAGCTCTGAGTGAATGAACAGATCACTCATGGCAAAGCCCTCCAGAACGTTTGCCGGAGCAACCAGCCGAAGAGCCAGAGCCCGATCGCCGCGAGCAGCCAAGGCAGGAAGCGGTCCTCGAGCCGATAGCGCGGCGCCTCGAGCTGCACCTTCTCGAGCGCATCGATGTCGCCGTAGACCGCGGTGACGTCGCTCGCATCCTTCGCCTCGAAGAACCGTCCACCGGTGCGCTCGGCGACGGTGCGGACCTGCTCGGTGTCGAGCGGGATCCACTCGCCACCCGCGCTTGGACGTCCCTTGCCCGCCGCGATCGTATAGACACGAATCCCGAGCTGCTCACCGAGCTGCGCGGCGTGGATCGGCGCGATCTCCTCCGGCCGGTCGGCGGAGGCCACGTTTTCTTCCCCGTCGGTCAGGAGGATCACGACCTTCGAGCGGGCGTCACTCGACTGCAAGACGGTCTCGGCACGGGTGATCGCCGTCCCGATGCCGGTGGCGTCTTCGGCCGTGTCGGACTCGACGACCTCGAGATCCGCGAGGATACGGCTCAAGGCCGCATGGTCGAGGGTCGGCGGACAGAGGAGATCGGGGTAGCGCGCAAAGGCGACGAGTCCGATCTGATCCTGAGGTCGATCCTCGATGAAGCGTGCCGCGGCTTCCTTGACGACATCGAGCCGAGTGCGCTTCGGATCGAGATCGTTGGCCTTCATCGACGAAGACACATCGAGGCAGAGGACGATGTCGATGCCTTCGATCCGCAGCGGCAGCGGCGCGCGCTCCACCGGCCGGGCCAGGGCGACGACGCCGAGGGCGGCGGCGATCATTTGAAGGAAGATCGGGATCACGCGCGAGCGGACGCGCATCGAGATCGGGAATGGTGTCGTCTCTCTCAACAGGGGCGGGTTCCGTCCGAGGACGGCGGTCGGCGCAAAGAAAACCGCGGATCGTCCCAAGCGCCACCGGACGAGACCGGCGAGGGGAATCAGGAGCCACAGAAGAAGCAGCCAGGGTGCCTGCAGCGATACACCTAGCCAGGATTCGAGCGCGGAGATCATCCCGGTCTCCGGTGTCTGGAGGCTGAGCCGAGCAAGCACGAGGAGAGGACACCGAGACCGGCTGAAGCCGGCGTTCCGAACGAGGCGTCTTCGAGGTCAGGCCACCTCACGGTCGACCTCCGTCACGCTGCGACTTGCCTCGATGTCGGCGATCCACGCCTGAGCATCGTCAACCCAGGGCTCGACATCGCTGCGCACGGTTGGGGCGAACCGGGCGAGGTCGAGAGTCTGGAACAGTTGTCCCAGCCGCTCGCGCAGCGGTGCAGCGAGCGCAGCGTGCAGGCGCTCGCATGTGATGAGCTCCTCGCTCGAGGCCTCCATCGCCGGGAGACCGAAGCGCTCTTCGAGATAGCGGCGCAAGATGCAGTGGACGGCGGAAGCAGGGTCGACATCGCCCGCGCGCGCGGCTTCGAGATCGCGGCGAGCACGCTCGGCCGGAGCCAACACTTCGCTGCCATCCTGATTCCGGCGCCGTCCCCGAACGAGGCAGACGACGAGCAGAATCAAAGCCGCCGCACCGACCGAGCGAGCGCCCCAGGCCAGCCAATCGATGGGCGCCTCGGCGAACGGGCGAGGCCATTCGATGTCACCGGGTGCGGCCGGATCGAGGGCGCCTCGTACCTCGAGTGCCACCGGCAAGCTACTCACGATGAGAGCGCTTCCCGTCACTCGAGACCGGACCCGCAGCTCGATGGGCGGCAGGCGCAGCTCGCCGAGGTCGAAGGCCATCGCCTCGAAGTGGCGCGTCTCCCGGGTGAAGCCCTCCTCCTCGACCAGGAGCGTCTTCAGTGCCGTCAAGCGCAAGGGCGCCACTGCGTCGTCACGCCAGGGATCCGCCAGACCCGAGGCGCTCCATTCCCGAATGATCGTCAACTGAAACGGCTCCCCGAAGCTCACCGGCCCGTCCGGTGCCTCGATACGAATGCGGGCCTCGAGCTCAGGCTGTCCCTCACCCGTCATTGCCGCCAGGAGCATCCCAGCGATGGCCAAGATACTCATCGCTTCATTCCCCTCAGCTCGCGCATGCGGAAGAAGCGAAGGATCGGACGCGCGGCGGCTTCGCCGTCGGGCTGCTTGGGGATCGGGACGTCCATGCGATCGACGCGGGCACGGATCAAGGCCGATTGGACGCGGGAGCTCCATGCCTGCACGCGCTCCTCAAAGGCCTTCCGCACCTGGGCGTTGCTCGCATCGAGCCAGAGCGCTTCCCCAGTCTCGGGATCGCGGACGTGCAACAAGCCCGCCTCGAGCGAGCGCAGCTCGGGAGGCAGGAGCCTCACCGCGATCACGTCGTGACGACGGGCACAGAGCGAAATCGGCCGCTCCCACCCGTCCCCGAGGAAGTCCGACATCACGAAGACGACCGAGTGTCGCCGGACGACGCGCGTCGCCAGCTCGAGCGCGACGCCGAGGTCGGTCGGCCCGTCCCCGCTCGGCAGCGCCAGACAATCTCGCACGACCCGAAGCGCGTGCCCGATGCCCTTCTGCGCGGGGACGTGCTTGTCGACCCGTGATGAGAAGGCGATGAGCCCGATGCGATCGTTGTTCCGCACGGCCGAGAGCGCGAGGCAAGCGCAGATGCGGGCGGCCGTCTCGCGGGCCGACCAGGCGCCGAAGCCGGCCGACATCGAGGGCGAGAGGTCGAGGACGAACAGCACCGTCAGGTCGCGCTCATCCTTGTACTTCTTGACGAAGGGGCGGCCCACGCGCGCGGTGACATTCCAGTCGACCGAGCGCGGATCATCGCCTTCGACGTACTCGCGGACCTCGTCGAACTCGATGCCGGAGCCGCGGAACACCGAGCTGTAGCCGCCTGCCATGAAGCCGGTCACGAGCCGCTTGCTCTGGACCTGGATCCGCCGGACCTCCCGCAGGACATCGGCGAGCGAGACCTCGGGGTCACGCGCGATCATGGCACGGGCACGCTCTCGAAGACGCGCGCGATGACCTGCTCGGAGGTGACGTCCTCCGCCTCGGCTTCATACGTTGTAATGATGCGATGACGCAAGACATCGAAGCCCACCGACTTGATGTCGTGCGGGGTCACATAGCCCCGGCCATCGAGGAATGCCCGCGCCCTTGCGGCCTGCGTCAACGCGATCGAGGCGCGCGGCGAGGCGCCATACAGGATCAAAGGCCGAAGGTCCTTCAGTCCGAAGTCTTCGGGCTGCCGCGTCGCGAAGACGAGATGGACGACGTAGTCGAGGATCTTGTCGTCGACGAAGACGGTGTCGAGCAGCTCGCGTGCGGCCAAGACCTGCTCGGGAGTCGCGACCTGCTTCGTGACCGGCTTTTGACGCGTGGTGGCCATGCGCCGGATGATCCGCTTCTCCTCGTCCTGGGTCGGGTAGCCGACGACGAGCTTGAGCATGAAGCGGTCGACCTGCGCCTCGGGCAAGGGATACGTTCCCTCCTGCTCGACAGGGTTCTGCGTGGCGAGGACGAGGAATGGCGCGGGCAGCTTCCGGGTGTCACCGGCCAAGGTCACCTGACGCTCCTGCATCGACTCGAGCAGCGCCGACTGCACCTTGGCGGGCGCGCGGTTGATCTCGTCGGCGAGGAGGAAGTTGCCGAAGATCGGTCCCTCCTTGACCGTCCACTCGCCCGTCTTGGGGTTGTAGACCTGCGTGCCGACGAGATCGGAGGGCAACAGGTCGGGCGTGAACTGAATGCGCCGGAAGGTGCCGCCGAGAGCCGTCGCCAGGCACTGGACCACCAAGGACTTGGCCAATCCCGGCACCCCTTCGAGGAGGACGTGGCCGTCGGCCAGGAGGCCGATCAAGAGGCCTTCGACCAGGGCTCTCTGTCCGACGATGACCGTCTCGATCTCGTCGATCACGGACCTGAGGAAGGTGCTTTCCTCGCGAATGCGCTCGGCGACGGCAGCGACGTCGGTCACGGGTGAGGCAACTCCTGTTGGGGCGACGAGTCGTCACCAGACCAGGTGGCGCGGGACCGCCTCGGGACGGACGCCGAACCTCGGCCGGGCTTGCCTTGTGGAGGGCGTTCCGGCGCGATAGTCTGGGTGGGCATGCCCGAACAAGGTACCTTGAGAGGTCCGCCGTGTATACCTTTCGCGCCCTCCCCCGCGTCGTGCGGAGCACTTCGATCCGCTTCCTTCTTCTCCTTTCCCTCTTCCTGATCGCCTCACCCGCCAAAGCGCAGCCGCCAGGCGGCGTCGACCGCGAGGCGATGTGGTACGCCCCCACGACCGAGGACTGGAAGAAGCCCGTCCTGATCACCTTCCAGAGAACGTGGGAAGACGCCCTCACCGTCGCCCGCGAAGAGCAGAAGGCGATCCTCGTCTGCGTCAACATGGACGGCGAGATCGCCAGCGAGCACTACGCCGGCGTGCGGTATCGGCAGCCCGACATCGCCCAGCTCTACGAGCCCTACGTCTGCGTCATCGCCTCGGTGTATCGCCACACGCCGCGCGACTACGACGAGGCGGGTGAGCGCCTCCTCTGTCCGAGGTTCGGCAGCGTCACCTGCGGCGAGCACATCTCGATCGAGCCCTTGGTTTACGAGAAGTTCCTCGACGGGCGTCGCATCGCTCCCCGGCACATCATGGTCGAGCTGGACGGCTCCGAGGTCTACGACGTCTTCTACGCCTGGGACACCGACTCGGTCTTCCAGGCGATCCAGGACGGCATCGCGAATCGCGAGATCGATCCTCGCACGATCGTCCGCGGCGATCGACCCATCCTCGAGCGCGTCGCGAGCCGACACATCGAGGACCGAAAGGCCGTCGAGGAGGCATTCAAAGAAGGCGACAAGGAGCTGCGCGCCAAGCTGCTCGCAGCCGCCCAGGAGCATCCCGAGGCCGCGCCCCTCGACTTGCTTCGCCTGGCGATCTTCGGCCTCGACAGTGAGCTCAGCGAGCGCGCGCGCAATGCGCTCGCCAAGGTCGACTCCGAGGACGCCACCGGCCTCATCGTCGAGGCCCTGCGTGTGCCGATGGGCGACCAGGACCGGGAGACCCTGATCGGGGCCCTCGAGCGCCTCGGTGAGACGTCGTCGCGCGCCAAGACGCTCGCCGTCGTGCAGCGTGGTCTCTCCGGCGGCCAGAGCGCCGTCAACGTCGAAGGCTGGACCGACCGCCTCGCCGGCGCCGCCTATCAGCCCGCCACCGACTATGTCGACCTCGGCTCTCAGCTCGAGCAGAAGTCCTCGATGACCAAGGACCAGCCCAAGTCCGCCGAGTCCCAGCTCGAGCTGGCCGAAGCCTCCCTCGCCTACGTCGTCAATCCCGAGACCGCTGCCGGTTTGGCCGGGGATCCCAAGACGGCGCAGAGCTTCCAGAAGCTGCTTTACGAGGATGCCCTCGAGCAGGCTTTCGAGGCGGAATCGCTGGGTGCCGAGGGATGGCGAGTCGACGCCGTCGTGGCGCTCGCGTCGTATTACCTCGGAGACAAAGAGGCGGCTTACGAGCGGGCCGCTGACGCGGTGAAGGCGCTGCCGCCCGGAGACGCGAGCTGGAACGCGATGGCCGTTTTGGGGCTATTCGCCGAGTCGCGCCGGCAGGCGATCCTCGATGCGCTCGGTCAGAAGGAGGAATGGCCGAAGGAGTGGCTGACCGACGTCCATTCGACGTACTCGATCCTGGCGAAGCATCCTCTCGGAACGGCGGGACAGGTCGTCGCTCACTACGACTTCCTCCGTCGCCTCGGGGCGACCGACAAGGCGAGCCGCGCGCTGCAAGAAGGGCTCGCGCGCTTCCCCGAGTCGCCCATGTTGCATGATCGACTGCGCGGCCGGATCCTGGCAGACCGCGGTGTCCAGGGATTGGAAGCGGTCTATGCTCGGATGCTTCAAGGAGAGAACGTCCAGCCGATCACGCGTTGGTACGCCGGTCTCGCGACGATGGTCACCGCCGAGCTCCAACGACGGAACGGCAACAGCGACGAAGCGTTGGCCGCCTACGATCGTGCCATGGCTCTCTACGAGCAGTACATCGAGGAGCAGCCGGACAATCGGGACTCAGCCGACCACTACATCGCCCTCGCATTGGCCGGCCAGTCGCGCGTGAAGTTTCAGGACCGAGACGCCGACGCGGCGCTCGACCTGTTGATCGCTTCCCTGCAACGGCGTCCGCAATCGGCCGCGACCCAGGATGGCATGAACCTCTCGCCCGCCGACACGGCACGAACGCTGCGTGGGTACTTCCGCCGTGAGGAGAAGGTCGATCAGCTCCAGAGGCTGGAGGCCGCGCTCTCCAAGCTCGATCCCGAGCTGTTGCAGCTTCCCGCCTACGAGCGCGAGGTCGGACCCGATGGTCGGCCCGTACGCCAAGGGCGGCGCCAGCCGAGGCCCGACCGTGATGGGAGCTCCGACGAGAAAGGGGACGGAAACGGCGGTCGAAGGGATCGCTGAGGACTGTTCGGCCCCTCCTGAGACATCCCTCCCGAGGGGCCGGCTCAACGGATTCGACTGCAGCGACCGATTGAATAGACCTCGCCAGGGCACGTTCCAGGCGCCTATGAACGTTCGCGAACACCCACTCGAGCCCCTGATTCACGGAGCCCGGCCATGCTCACCGCTCTTTTCTCACTGGCCCTGATGCTCGGCGACCCGGGCCCTTCCTCGGCGGAGCCGACCGCGACACGCGAGATCCTGCCATTCCGCCCCTCCCTCCACGGTCTCCCATTCGTCAACTCGTTCCCGGTGAAGCTGGAGATCCCGCTCGGCTTCACGAGCTGGAAGCTGCGGAGCGACTTCGGGCTGTGCGGCGGCATGATCTACCGGACGCTCGATGCCTGGGAGGGCGGCGAGGAGGTCGATCGCGATCAGACGCGTCCGAAGTTCGGATCGGATCGGTACTGGGACCTGATGCAGCGGCAGACCGAGACCCTGGTGCCTGGAGTCTGGGCGAAGGTGCTGAAGTGGCAGCAGCGGCCCGATCGCGAGACACGCTGGTGCCCTCTGTCCAGCCTGCGGCGCATGGTGCCCGGCGAGCTCGCGAAGGTTCGGGATCGCATCGACCGCGGCTGGGCCGTTCCGATTTGCTTGATTCGCCGCTCGGGGCTCTCCAACCCTTCTTACAATCATCAGGTGCTGGTGTACGGCTACGAGCAGAGCGGCCGAGAGACGACACTACACGTCTACGACCCGAACCACCCGAATGATGATTCCATCCGAATTGCGGTGCGGGTCGGCCGCAACCGGCTGTACCTGTCGCAGAGCTCCGGCGAGCACAACCGCGGCTTGTTCGTCCTGAGCTACGACCGCCAGCGCGCGCAGCGCTGACGGTAAGCACCATCCGAGCCCGAACAGGTCCCGGGGGATGGTTGCTGCGGAACGAATGAACGCACGCCCCGCCTCATTGGTCGGCGGATCGAGGCTGGCTCGTGAGGGACGAGGAGACCCGCCTCGCGCTGGGTCCGTTCCCATCGTGGCTGCGCTGCGAGGAAGGTCTCTGCGTCCCTCACTCACCTCGAGACGTTTCCGGCCTCTTTGCCGCAGGAAGCGCAGAGAAGGACCCGGACTCCACGCCGCGGAACCGGTCGGGCTCTGATGGTTGCTGTTCGCCTTGCATTCTCCCTCGGTCTCACTCACCATCGATTGCTCGGGAAACATCAACCCGCGGGTGCTTCACCAAGATCATCCGCCAGTTCAATTCGAGGGAGCCTCCCCCATGCCCATGCTGTTCGCCTCCCTGCTCCTGAGCTTATCGAGCACCGCCACCGCCGACGATGAAGTTCTGAAGGTCTATGACCTGCGGGCGCTCACCCAACCGACCGAAGAAGCGACCGATCGCGCCCTCATGCCCATTCACCTCCCGATCGAGTTTCCGGGATCGGGATTCGAAGAGAAGGACTCCGAGTCGGGAGTCTCGATCGATCTCGGCTACACATGGCAACCGCTCGAGCTCACTCGGCTCGATAGGCTCCTCCGTCATCCGAGCATCGGGCTGCCGAGCAGCGACGATCAACGGAGCTGGGCTCGGTTCGAAGGCGCTCGCCTGATCGCCAAGGCACCTCCCGAAATCCATGAGCGCATCGCCAAGTTCCTCGCCGTCCTCGAGCGGGAGCTCCTCCGTGACGTCACCATCGAGATCTGGCGAGTGGATCCGAGCGCCGAGGAAGCCATTCCGGCTAAACCGACTGCCGAGGACTTCGCGCGCTTCGAGACAGAGGGCATCGCAAAGCGCATCGGCGAAAGCGTCGTCCGCACCGGTCGCCCGGCCAAGGTCCGTGCCGTCTCTCGCCAGTCCTTCGTCCAAGACTACGACGCCGAGGTGAGCGAGAACTCCGACACCGGCGATCCTCAAGTCGGCGTGGCCGACCTGGGCTTGCAGGCGACTCTCATCGTCAATCGAACCCACGAGGATCGCTGGCTCGTGAGAGCCGGTGTCCGCGAGAACGCTCTGGCAGAGGCCATTCGATCGGTGGACCTGGTCCGAGAAGAGCTCGGCGGCCTGCAGCTCCCGGCCGTTCGCACGCAGATCGTGCTCGCGTCCGGAGAGGTCGAGAACGGTGGCGGATTGCTCGTCGGATCGAGCCAAGGCGCGCGATACCTGATCCGGCCTCGTGGGAGCCAGCCGGGCATGGCGAGCGATGACGAATCCTGGTCTTTCCTCCCGCTCGCGACGATCACCGAGTCGATGCGACCGGAATGGCTCGAGGTGCCGGGCATCGAAGTGTCCCGGTCCGCGTTCGGCTTCGGCGAGCAGAAGCCCTTCCCTCCGAACGACTCCGGGATGTTCGAGGTGTTCGACATGCTCTGCAGGAACGAGGCCGGTCTGTCGCCACGATTCATCGCCGACTATGCCCTCCTTTCCCCTGGCGCCGAGACGACTCAGCGCGCTCGCAGCATTCTCGAGTCGCTCGTGCCCGAAGGCTCCACCAACATCGAGATCGAGCTGGCCTACGGCACGCCCGATGACGCTCTGCTCCGCCGTCACGATCTCGGAGAGATCGGCGACGAGGAGCTCGCCGAGGCCTTGTCGCGCCACTGCCGGATCCCGACGCGACGGAGCGACCAGTTCCGCTGGGTCGACGGTGTCGAGCGCAGCTACATCAAGGACGGCGATCCAGCGATCGCGAAGGGCTCTGGGATCATCGACCCGGTGGTCGACACCTTCCTCGAGGGCCTGGCCTTCGAGGGCCGCCTGCAAGAGCGCCAAGACAGCCGTTGGTCCCTCGAATCGCGCCTTCACTACTGTGAGCCGGGCGCCCAGATCGCGCGGTACTCGAAGATGGCACTGGGCGGCTCCGACTTCGAGCTCGTGCGCGCAGCAAGCACTTCGGCGCGTCCGACCGTCGCCCTCGAGAGCGGCGAGTGGACGGTGATCCACCGCGCTCTCCTTCCGATCGAGGAGACTCGCACCGAGCGTCCTTGGATCTGCTTGATCCGGGTCTCGGAGCACTGAGCGGCGCGGTCATCTCCGCATGAAAAGAGGCCTCCGTTCCACTCGGGAACGGAGGCCTTTGCTGCAGGGGGTCGGGAGAGAGGAGACCGACCAGGGGGAATTCGAGGATCAGTCGTTGCGGTAGGACTTGTGACAGGTGCCGCAGAGCTCGGTGACCTTCTCGTGGGCCGTGTCGACCGATTCCTGATCGGCCTGACCTTGCTTCCAGGCGGTGAGAGCTTCCCGTAGCTCGTTCGAGGCGTCGACCGACTCGGACAGCCAGGTGCGGAAGTCCTCGGGGCGATCCTTCACCTCGTCGAGGTCGGCGGTCGTCTGGAACAGCATCGCGATCTTGGTGGCCTCATTGCCGGGGTCGATGTCGGGATGCTCGGGATCGACTTGCCAATCGTTTCGGTAGAGGTGCTTGAGGTTGTCGTGGGCGCGGGTCAGCTCGATCATTGCATGGCGGAAGCCGGTATATCGGTGCGCTTCGGGGAAGTCCCACTCGAGCGCCCGAGTCTTCTCGGCGCTCGGGATGTCGCCGGCCGCGATCGCGCCGTAAAGACCGTCGTAGCTCTTCGAGGTTCCGCACCACTGCCGCATCTCGGCGATGGCCTGCTCGCGCGGGACCCCATCGAGTACGACACGACCGACGGCGGCGCCAGCCGGACCGCGATGCTTGCCGTGGAAGCAGTGCACGAAGAAGGGACCCTCGAGCTCACGGAAGGTCTTGGCGATCTCGGTCATCTCTTCCAGGTCGATGCCGCTGTACTGGATCGGGACGTGCACGTAGCGGAGACCATGCTTCTTGGCGAGCTCGACGTCCGGGGCCTTGCCGTCGACCGAGAGGACGGTCTTGATGCCCATCTTCGCGAGCTTCACGAATGCTTGCTCGCCGTGAGGCTCGCTGCCCGAGACGATGTTCGGGCTCAGGTGCACGAGGTTGTGGATCCCGGAGTCGTTCTCGGGGGTGACCTCCGGAAGCTCGATGCGGCTGGCAGCTTCGTAGTAGCTGCTCTCCTGGGCGGTCATGGGAGGAGAGACGTCGGGTGAACGATCGTCGATTGCGTCGCGGCGCGGTGCGTCCGTTGAGCAGGCGGCCAATGCGACGGCCATCGGGAGAACGATCGCCAGGGAGAGGGTCACCCGGGTGGCGAGGGAGGGCCTCGAGGTCATCGTCGTCTCCTGTTCCTTCGTGGCGTTCGGTCTCGGGCATCGGGTGCACCTGAACCGAAGTACTGCGGGCCGGCTGCCCGGCTCGGACAGCCGCCAGGCCCTTGGCAAATGGTGGGCCATCGGAGATCCAGGAACTGGCACGCCCGCAAGTCGCATATCTAAAAGAGCTTATGAAGCCAGGAAGTTCAGAGCCGAATCCGGTGGAGCCACCGTCCGCACGGCCTCGTAACGGGTGTCCACCTCAGGAACACCTCTCGGACACAGCGGCTCGATCGAGTCGACGGGCGGCCAGAAGATCCTGTGCGCATGCGACGAGAGCGCCGGCCGCCATCAGCCCCAGCAGGACCCGCAGCGCGAGAGGAACGGCCGCCGGCTCCCACCTCAGCCCGGTCGGCGAGCTCGCCCAGTGTGCCCCCTCGAAGAACACACAGGCGATCAAGGCGCCATACAGAACAGCGATCGCCGAGTGCAGGATGTACTCGCCGGTCGGCAGCCCCCCGAGGTGGCTCCGGCTTCGCTTCTCGATCAAGAAGTCGACGAGGGAGATGGGGAGCTCCGCGGCGAGGACGGCGATCAGCGCCCAGAACCAGGCTCCCTCCCAGGCGAGGTTGGGAAGCAAGCCGAAGAGGATCATGAACCCCGGTCCTCTTGCCGCATGGATCAGGACCTCTCGCCGACACTCGGGGTGTCGCCGAATGGCGTGCGCGAGGGTGTGATACGCGACGATGTCGATCGCACCGAGCACCCCGATCCCGGCCAGAAGCCAGATCGAGACGGTCATTCGGTCGCTCGAGCTGATCGCTCGACGGGCGGGCCTTCACACGTCACGGACGGAGACTCCTGGCAGCTCGGAGAACGGTCCTCTCCCCCCGGGGCCGCGGCGGCAAAGCGAGATGATACCGAGGGCCGATCGCGGTACCAGAGCGAAGGGACGGTCCAAGGTCGAGCTTCCGACCCTGAAGCTCCTCGGCGTGGCCTGCTTCCCCGAGCGTCCCTCGGCAGGACCTCGAGCTCTGGCGATCCGACGATGATGAACTGCCAGTTCGGCGACCTCTCGTCGCTCCGGTCGGTTTGGCTCTGGCTCGATTCAGCGAAGATCCTCGCCGGAGAGCCGGATCACGCTGCCGCCTCCGGATGGGTTGAGGGGATCCTTGGGGAAGCCCACGACGACGTCGTCGAAGCCATCGCCTTCGACATCGCCAACGCCTGCGACGGAGTAGCCGATGGTCATGAAGACCCGGCCGATCCAAGGGCCGATCGTGCGAGTCCTGAGCTCGCGGATGACTCGGCCGTCGACACCCGAGAGGAACATCAGCCGAGCGGGACTCAGTTGAGTAAAGCTTCCTCCGCCCGAGGTGACGAGCAGGTCCCGGAATCCATCGCCATCGACATCTCCCGCGCCGGTGGCCGCCCAGCCGAAGTGCTCGCGAGCCGCCACCCCGTCCACCCGATAGCGCAGGCGCCCTCGCCGGCCCGAGTAGACCCACACGCTCCCCGAGAAGGGCCCGGCTTCGTCGCTGGTGAGCGCGCCGACGAGGAAGTCGGCGTGACCGTCTCGGTCGAGGTCTCCGGGTCCAACGACGACGTGGCCGAGCTGTCCGCCGATCGAAGTGCCTTCGACTCGATGGAGCACCGACCCGTCGACACCCGAGCAGACCAAGGCGACGCCGGCTCCGGGAACACCGCCCGCGTCGTCTCCAGGGGCTCCCATCAAGATGTCGGGCACACCATCCCGGTCGACATCGCCGGCCGCCGCCACGCTGCGCCCCAGATAATCGAAAGCCGAGTCCCCGTCGAAGCGGTGGATCGTGGATCCGTCTCGCCCCGAGAGGACATAGACGCTCCCTGAGTACAGACCGCCCCAAGACTCGCCAGGCGCGCCGACCGCGAGATCGTCGAGTCCGTCGCCGTCCAGGTCTCCCAAATTGGCGAGCGACAGACCGAACTGCTCATAGGGCGTATCGCCGGCATGCGTTCGGAAGAGCTGCCCGTCACTTCCGCGGAAGATCCACACCTTGCCGTTGATCAGCTTGACCTGGCGATCCCACGGAGCTCCGACGGCGATCTCATCCAGACCGTCACCGTCCAGGTCGCCCGCCGAGCAAACCGAGACTCCGAAGCCGGCGCCGTAGATCCCATCACCGTAGAGCGTCCGGATCACGCGTCCGTCCTTCAGGGAGAGGAGCTGCACTCCGCCAGGCGTCGTCCCCTGATACTCGTCGAACGGCATCCCGACGATCAGGTCCGGACTGCCGTCCGCATTCCAGTCATCTCCCAGAGCGACCGCATAGCCGAACAGGTCGTCGCAGGTGTCGCCGAAGTAGACCTGATCCGGAGGCGGCGACAGTACCTGGCCAACGGCGAGCGTCGAGGTGAGGGTGACGAGAGCGATGACCAGAACGGAGCGCCGGATGAGCTTCCAGGATTGCATGGCCTCTTCCTTCAATCGATCTCGAGCTCGAGAGCTGCCGTCGCGGACAAGCCGCGTGGCGCACCGGCATCGAGAACGAATGCTTGAGCGTCGATGCGCCGACCGTGCCATGCCGGACCGACCGGCAGCACTTCTATGAGCTCGAGACTCCCAGCACCTGGGACACCAGGCGCGCCGCCCAACGTGATGGGGAGCGTCCACGCAGGGAGTGCGACCAGGAGTGTGCAACCGGAGACGGGTATCGACGCCCGCCCCGTGCCCAGGACGAGCAGCCCTGTGGCACCGCCCAGTCCATCCAAGACCTCGAGGCGGATGGTCGCACCCTGCCGAGGACAACCGCGCCCTTTGAGAGAAGGGATGAGACCGCCACTGCCTGGCGTGCCCGCCCCGTATGGCTCCCGGCTCCCGAGGCACCCGGAGTACACCTCGGCCGCGCCATTGTCCGTCCCGGTCGTGTCCCGGCGGAACGCCGACACCAGGAGATCGGGGACGCCGTCGCCGTTCACGTCCGCGAGGCCGGCGACGTCGTGACCTAGCCAGTCCCCGGCTGCTCCGTCGATCGCGATCAGGCGCTCTCCGGTCCGACCGGAGTAGACATCGAGCCGCCCGGCTCTCTCTCCACCGCCCGAGGCGTGCTCCGCTCCGACCAGGAGGTCACCGTGACCATCGGCATCGAGATCGCCCGCCGAGTCGACCGCGTGCCCGAGGGACTCCCCGATCGCGCTGCCGTAGAAGGCGAGGAGCCGAGTGCCGTCGAGACGCCCGGAGAACACGAAGGCGGCGCCGGCTAGCCGGCCACCGGTCCGCTCGCCGAGCGCGCCGACGATGAAGTCCGACAGCCCGTCGGCATCGACGTCACCCGCTGAAGCGACCGAGTATCCGAAGGCCTCTCGCTCCAGGGTGCCGGTTCGGGACCACAGGACGCGCGGCAGGACTCCGTCGACGAGCGATCTGCCCGAGTACACCTCGACGCGACCCGCCGTCATGCCCGGATCATCTGCGGCGGGCGCCGAGACGAGCAGCTCCCCGTATCCATCGCCGGTGAGGTCTCCCAATCCGGCGGCCGCCTTTCCGAAGTAATCCTCGGCCGCTTGGCCGCGCAGCCTCCTCAGCAGCTTGCCACTCGCGCCGGAATAGCAGGACAGGCTCCCGGCATCCTGCAATCCGCCTTCGTCGGCGAGCGGTGCGCCGACCACGAAGTCGGGCGAGCCGTCCCCGTCGAGGTCACCGGCGCCACGAACGAGCGAGCCGAATGCGTCACCTTGCGCTCGTCCGGTCATGGCGAACATCACCGGCGGTCCTTGACCGGTGGCGAGGAAGCGGCCCGAGTAGACACGCGCGTAGCCGTTTCCACTCGGCTGCGGCGCTCCGACGAGGACTTCGGGGAAGCCGTCTCCGTCGAGGTCACCGGCACTCGCGACACTGAAGCCGAAGCCATCGGCGGTGCGATCCCCCGTGAGGGACCGGATCGGGGCTCCGCTCGCCGAGGACCGTACCTCGACGTAGCCCGGACCGCTCTGTTCCGGAGCGTCGAAGTCGTATTGGGGCGCTCCGAGGAGGATGTCCCCAGCACCGTCTCCGTCGAGGTCGCCAATAGCGGCGAGCGAGCGTCCGAGCTGATCCCCCGAAGAGCCGCCCTCGAACACGAACAGCTTTTCTTGAGCCGAGAGGCTTCCGGCCGTGAGTCCGACGAAGAGCCAGCAACCGACGACCGATGAAGCTCGTCGCCTCCGATGAGCCATCATCACTGCGTCACGCTGGTGAGAGCGGGTAGGATGCGCTCGGGAAGCCCTGTCGAAGGATCCTGTACGAGGGCCGTCGATACGATGGTCCATCCGGCCGGTATCCAACCTGGGAGAGTCAAGGGCGGCGTGACGGCGGTCCCTCCGGTAATGACTCCGGTCGTGAAGATACCCGGATGCCGAATCGAGAAGTCGGTCCACAAGTCCGGCTGCAACGGAAGCTCCCCGAGACAGAAGAGGGGCACGCCCGGTGACGACCCGCTCGCCGTGAGCAAGATTCGCGCGAGCTTGCCATTCGATTCGGGCGGCAGATCTCGCACTTGCCATTGCACGACGCTGCCGGCCTTGGGCGTCCCGAGCAGTGACAGACCAGACACATCGACGATGCCTGTCATCCTGTGTCGCTCGTGCGGCACGCAATAATAGTGATAGCGACCCGCATGGGGAAACTGGCGAGCGACGATCGGTTGTCCGATATGAATGGCCGCGTCGAAGAGCACCTTGGCGTCGGCGCAGCTCGAGCGCAAGCCGCTCGTCACGGTGTGGAAGTCATCGATACTGACCCACTTGACCGTCTCCCCGGCCGCGATCTCGACCCGGCGCGGATCGAATCCGTTCTCGAGCCTTTGGGCACCGACCCGGACGAGGGCGCCACCCGCGGGAAAGAGACACATCCACTGAGCCAAGACACAGCCGAGAGCCAGGGAGATCATCGCACTCCTCCTTCTGGAACGGCTCCTCGACACCTGGCGGCGCAGGTGAGGTCACGATCACGCGATTCGAGGAGTGGTCCCTTCGTCGTTTCCCGTTTGCGGCTCTGGCGTCCGAGTATGGGACGTCAGAGATCACCGGTCAATCGGCAATTGAATTCAGAGCTTCGGTGATCCGGATTCGTGCCACGGGGTTGCAGGCGCCGGGCTTCGCGGATACTGTCGGTGCATACGAACCGCGGGAAAGCTTCAAAGAAACACGACAATTCGCCACGGACACCCGATGTCCCGAAACCCATCGCGTTGGACGCGCCGTGCGCTGCTCGCCGGAGGAGCCAGCGGCTTGGCCGGACTCTGGCTTTGGAGATCCGGCTTCCTCTCGTCGACCCTGGATGGCCCCATCGAGTGGTTGCTCTCGCGAACCTCGTTCGGAGCAACGGCCGCCAGCCTCGACCGAGCCAAGTCGCTCGGATACGAGGAGACCCTCGAAGAGCAGCTCCACCCCGAGAGCCTCGACGACGATTCGCTCGAGCGCCGCCTCTCGGTGTTCTCGACGCTCGGTCTTTCCGGACCGGAGCTGAAGCCGCTGCCTGGCGAAGCCATCGTCCGAGAGCTCGTCGCCGCACGGCTGGTGCGCGCCATCGAAAGCCGCCGGCAGCTCTTCGAGCGAATCGTCGACTTCTGGTCCGATCACTTCAACGTGAACCACGTCAAAGGACAGGTTCCGCGCTTCAAGACGCTCGACGATCGCGACGTCATTCGCCGGCACGCGTTCTCGCGCTTCGAGGATCTGCTCCGGGCGTCGGCCCACAGCCCGGCGATGCTGTATTACCTCGACAATCACCTGAATACCGCCTCGGGGCCGAACGAGAACTACGCGCGAGAGCTGTTGGAGCTCCACACGGTCGGAATCGACGCCGGCTATTCGCAGCGCGATGTCGAGGAGATGGCGCGAGTCCTGACCGGCTGGAGCGTCGACGAATCGGAGCAGCGATTCGGAACGTTCCGGTTCGACAGCGCGGAGCACGATGCGAGCGCAAAGCGAGTCCTCGGTGTCGAGTTGCCGGCAGGTGGCTTCGAGGACGAAGGCGAGCGGATGATCACCCACCTCGCCGCCCATCCTTCGGCCTCCCGATTCTTGGCGACGAAGCTCGTCCGTCACTTCATCTCCGAGGAGGCGCCAGAGGCGGTCGTGCGGCGAGTGGCCGAGCGCTTCAGCGAGACGCAGGGCGACCTGCGAGCCACCTATCGGGAGCTGTTCTCTCGCTCCTCGATCGAAGCGGCCCGCCCCCTCGTCACTCGCCCGGTCCACTTCTTCGCTCTGGTCGCGCGCCGCACTCAGGCCCGCTATCAGCCGCATCGGGCGCTGGAGACCTTCGAGATCCCGCTGCGCGAGATGGGTCAGGTCCCCTTCCAGTGGAAGACGCCCGACGGGTACCCGGTCGAGGCCTGTGATTGGATCTCGGCCCTCTTGCCTCGCTGGAAGTTCGCGTTCGACGTCGCGGACGGTCGCGTGCCGGCGCTCGAGGTCGAGGACCGCCACCTCGACGAGGCGAGCTCGTGGCTGAGAGGCGAGGAGAGAGCGCTGCTCGAGTCGACGTTGCCGAAGGTCTCCGGCAGCTCCGAGCGCGACCGCCGGGCGATGGCCTTGTGTGCTCCCTCTTGGCATTGGTGCTGATCCCATGACCACCCGCACGACATCCCCGCGCGATCGATTCGTCGCCATCTTCCTCAAAGGAGGGGCCGACGGTCTCTCCATGTGCATCCCCTACCGCGAGAAGGCCTACCGGCGCCTTCGTCCGACGACGGCGCTGCCATCGCCCGACCACGGCGGCTCGATCGATCTCGATGGCACCTTCGCCTTGCCGCGCGCGCTCGCTGCCCTCGAGCCTCTCTTTCGAGACGGCCGACTGGCGATCGTTCCGGCTTGCGGCCTCCCGATCGCCGACCGCTCCCACTTCAATGCCCAGGCGGTGCTCGACGCCGGAACGGGCGCGACGAGCGAGCTCGCGACCGGCTGGATTGCGCGGCATCTCGCCAGCACGCCGCCGCAGGAGGAGGGATCGATCCGAGCCTTGTCGATGAACGCGTTCGTACCTCGATCACTGCGCGGCGCCGACCGCGTGGCGGCGATGCCGTCTCCCGAGTGTCGCGCGTCGCTTCAGCGCCTGGCCGAGTCGCCTCCGCTCCGTCGCGTGCTCGAAAGCCTGTATCGCGGGGATCCGTCGTGGTCTGCGGCGAGGGACGCGATGGAGGCCTTGATCGCCATCGATCCAAAGACCCTGCCGGGCGTCCCGACAGAGCCCGAGTCCACCGCGCGACGGGAGTGGCGCTTGGCCTTGGAGCGAACCGGACACGTCGCCTGCGCCCGTCCCGACATCGACGTCCTGACGGTCGAGCTCGATACCTGGGACACGCACGTCCAGCAAGGTGCGATCGGCGGCGCACTGGAGACCAAGCTCAGGACGCTGGGAGACGGTCTGGCCGAGCTGGTCGCCTTGACCGATCCCTTGCCCCGTCCGACGACGATCGCGGTCTTCACCGAGTTCGGGCGACGGGTGGCCGAGAACGGGAACGGTGGCACCGACCATGGTCGCGGCGGCGTGGCGATGTTCATCGGGAGGGGCATCGCGGGTGGCCGCGTGATCCATCGCTGGCCGGGGCTTCGGCCGCGGGCGTTGGAGGACGGTCGAGACGTTCGGATCACGATCGACTTGCGCGATCTCCTGGCCGAAGTCCTCGAGAAGCGGCTCGGCAATCCAGCGGCCCAACAGGCCTTCCCGGAACACGACCTCGAGGTCCTGGGGCTGACTCGAAGCTGAGCGCAGTTTCCCGAGAAAGGGACGAGGCTCACGAGGAGAGAGTGCGGGCTCTCTCCTCGATGCGCCCTTCAGCGCGAGAGGCTCTCCCGGCTACTTCTCGGGCGTCATGTGCGCGATCTTCTTCCACCGCTCCTCGAAGTCGAACGGCTTGTAGGTCGGGCTCTTCTCGTTGTGACAGCCGAGACAGGTCTTCTCGGTGGGATGGACGAGACCGAGCTTCTCGGCCGCCTGCGCGGCGTCACCCGCGTGCTTTTCCTCTTCCCAGTAGAGCTCGGCGGGGCCATGACAGGCCTCGCAGGTCACGCCCTGGGTCGGATCGTAATCCTTGTCGTAGCGCTTCTTGTCCAGGCCGTAGCCCGGCACGTGACAAGGCAGGCACTCCTTGGCCTCGTGAGGCGGTGTGCTCAGGCCCTGCTCCTTGGCGACGGCCTTGGCCTTGTCACTCTTGAGGACCTCGAACGCATTCGCGTGCGGCCCTTTCTCCCAGACTTTGTAGTGTGCTCCGATCGACTTTCGAGAATGGCAGAGCTTGCACTTCTTGATTCCGATGTACTTCGGCTCGGGCTTCTTCTCGCCGTCTTGGGAGCGAACGAAGCCTGGCCAGGCCACGACCGAGACGAGAACGACGAAGGCGGCGAGAACGACTCTCATACGCTTGGGCATCAGTGACCCTTCCTGGGCTGAGCTGCTCGAACGGGTACCGGACCGCATCGACCGAGACCGACGAAGCCGGCAACCGAAAGCAGTTGTCCATCATACTCAGAGACCGGAGATGAGTATTCCAGGGTCGCCTTCGACCCTGACGCCGGAACCGCATCCTACCAACAGGAGCGGCCCCATTGAAATGCCCTCTCTCGAAGGCCGACCACCAGACCCAGCCCGTTCAAAACCCGAGCGAGAATTCAATGATCCATTTCATGAATTGCTCCGTTCCGCCTGAGAAAGAAGGAACACCTTGTCCGTTGATTCTTCGCCCGGTCGACGGTACACCGTTGGGGGTTCCTTTGCTCCTTTGATCATCTTCAGGCGCCCCCTCTTCTCGCGCTGCGCCACTTTACGGGCCGGACAGGCTCCCGAGGCTCCACACGGCTACCGGCGATGGCTATGTGGACCCCGCGACCCGATTCTCCGGTCCGTCGATCGGTTCGAGGATCATGAACACGCACCTACAAATCGCCGATGCGCCCGGAACGCCCTTCTTCCGGAATCGCGAGTCTTCGCTCCGTCGTGAGGGAGCGGCCGGACTCGCGGTCCGGGTGCTCCGACTCGGGTGGATTTGCCTCGTCCTCGCGATCGCAGCCCCTCCCGTCCTCCCAGCGACTCAGGACGAGGAGCCCTCGGAGGCCGAAGCCGAGACGCCGTCCGAGGAGGATCCGACCGAGAAAGACCCTGCGTCGGATGTTCCCGAGACCGTCGCTGCTCCTTCCGAAGAAGACAGCTATCTGAGCACGCTGACCGGAGACCTGCGCACGCGGTATCGCGCTCGGGCCACCTTCGACGAGACCGATCAGGACCTGTCCCAGGTCCTGAGGCTCGAGCTCGGAGACGCCGCGCGTCACGACGTGACGTTCTCCTTCCTCGGTGAGTATGACTGGGACCTCGACAGCCGCGAGCGCGCCTCGTCCTTCGCTCAGATCGAGGACACCTACGACCGCCACATCAACGGTCGACTGCTGCGGGCCAACGCGACCTTCCATCGCCTCGGCCCTGTCGAGAGGCTCCGCGTCGGGCGCCAGGACGCGCCCTTCCTCGCCGAGCTCCGCTTCTTCGACGGCGCTCTGGCTGAGACCACCGAGTGGACGGACTGGAAGGTCCTCTTGCGGGCCTTCGGCGGCGTGCCGGCGCACCTCTACGAGTCCTCGCCCAGTGGCGACTGGCTGTACGGTGGCGGCGTCGAGATCACGCCGGGCGAGTGGACCTGGGCCGGGCTGCACTACGCCCGCCTTCGGGATGATTGGCTGCAGACGACCGAAGAAGACGGCTTCTTCGCCTTCGAGGCCCGGCAGCGTCTCGCCGAGCCGTTCGAGCTGGGTATTCGCTCGACCGCCGTCGAAGGCAACGTCCGGGACCTCCGCGCCCGGGCGACCTACTGGAGCACCGACTACGGGCTGCGCGCCGACGTGACCTACTTCACGCTGCTCCGGACGCAGCGGCGGCTCGTCACCGAGGTCGATCCCTTCTCGCCCGTGCTGCAGCAGGAAAACCCCTACGACGAATGGCGCGTCCTGCTCTCGAAGACCCTCGGCGAGCACTTCACCATCGAGGGTGGCGTCTGGTTCCGCGAGCTGCGGGAGCCCTCCGACGAAGGGCTCTTCAATCGTGAGTTCCGCCGCTACTACCTGACGCCCAGCCTCGTCGGCTGGCCCGACGAGGGCACCAGCCTCTCCTTGACCGGCGAGCTGTGGGACACCGACCGCGAGGAGATCCACAGCGTCGGCTTCGATCTCTCCCAGGCCCTCAGCGATGCCTTCGAGGTGAGCTTCGGCAGCGAGTACGCGCTCTACAAGTTCGACCCGCTCCTCGGGGGCGAGCGCGAGCAAGTACGGATCTTCTACCTTCGCGCTGACTGGGATGCCTCCGACTCGGTTCGATTCGACATCGCGCTCTCTCACGAGCGCGACGACCAGGACTCCTATCGCACCCTTCGACTCGGCTGTCTGTGGAGGTTCTGACATGACCCGCCGCTCGCGAACACTCTTGGTGCTGACGGCGGTCACGCTGGTGAGCCTCGTCCTGTACATGAGCTGCAGCTTCCCACTGGGTCCGGACGACGGTGAGAGCGCACGCGTCGCGTTCCCGCACCGCGTCCATATGGACGAAGGGCTCGAGTGCACCGACTGCCACACGCCGGACGAGGAGAGCGAAGACCCCGGTCCGACGCTCCTCGAGACCTGCGAGATCTGCCACGAGGGCATCGATGAGGAGAAGCCTGCCGACCAGCACGCTGCGCGCTTCTACGAGGAAGGTCTCTGGGCCGGCCCGAAGTTCAGCCAGCTCTCGGACGAGCTGCTCTTCGACCACAAGAGGCACATCGACGCGACCGGCGACTGCAGTAGCTGCCACGGTGACATCGGCGCAGCCGAGACCATCGGTCCGGAGGTGAGCGTCTCGAAGCCCGAGTGCCTGTCCTGCCACGAGAGCCGCGGCGTTCCCTCCGAGTGCGCCACCTGCCACAGCCGGATCCGCTCGGACGTGCCGCCGCCTTCGCATCGGGCCAATTGGATGCAGGCGCACGGTCAGACGCTGCAACTCGGCACGGAGAACACCTGCACCTTCTGCCACAATGCGAGAGAAGGTCAGGACACGTGCGAGAGCTGTCACTCGATTCAAATGCCCAAGGGGCACACGAACCAGTTCCGGCGCCGCGGTCACGGCCTGCAAGCGGCCCTCGACCGCTCGGCATGTCAGACCTGCCATCAACCCGACTTCTGCGTCCGGTGCCATGCGAGCACCGAGCCCAGCTCTCACCGAGCGGGCTTCGGCAGCCCTCGTAATCGGCATTGTATGACCTGCCACGAACCCGTCAGCCGAGAGCCGCAGTGCGCTCTCTGCCACGCATCGACTCCGAGCCACCGCTTGGTGCCTCCAATGCCTTCTTGGCACACGATCGCGCTCGACTGCCGGCAGTGTCACGGAGCCGGGCAAGAGCTTCGGCACCCCGACAACGGAGACGATTGCATCAACTGTCATCGGTGATCGAAACAAACCCGGCGTTTCTCAAAGGCGATCGCCTCCGGTGCTCGCCTCTCAGTCGAACAGGAGACTCTCATGGTCGCCCGCCTCGTGCCTCTGCTCGCGGCGCTGCAGCGCATTGCCTGGCTGCTGTTCGTCGCTCTGCTTCTCGGTGTCGGCTGCAAGAACGAAGGAGACAACATCTTCCTGAGCTCGAGCAGTCCCCCGGGTGGCGGCGGCAACGGCGAGCCGCCCGCGGGCAGTGACGATATCTCACGCCAATCGCCCCTTCCAGGTGTCGTTCTGGAGCTCGTGTCCCTCGGGGGGGCGAGCGGTGAGGACGGGACCTTCCAGGTCGGGGATCTGCCGGTCGTCACGTTCACGCTGACTCGTGACGACGGATCCGATCTCCCGCTCTCGTCCTTCGACTTCGCCAACATCATGATCTCGGGACCGACGGTGAACTACCAGCGCGTCATCGAGGCCCAGAGCGACCTGATCGAACGGTCCATTCGTAATGAGGACGGCACCTACACCTACACGTTCGAGGTCCCGATCCCCGCGACGTACCTCGCCCCGCTCGGTGACACTGACGCTTTCGGGCCCAGTGACGGTGAGCGGAAAGGTCAGCCCCTCGCGGCCGGGACGTACACGCTCGGCATCGAGATGTATCGCGAGTACTTCGTCGAAGGCGAGGGCTTTCGTGATGTCGGAAACCTGACCCACGACTTCCTGTTCGGCGGGGCCACCACGCTGCAGCCCCGCGAGGTCTTCACCGCGGCCAACTGCAACACCTGCCACACCGAGCTGAGAGCCCACGGCACGATCCGTCGCGATCCGACGCTCTGCCTCCTGTGTCACACCTCGGGCGCCGAGGACCCGGACACCGAGAGCGTGGCGAACGGAACTCCCGGCGTCTCGATCGACTTTCGCGTGATGATCCACAAGATACACAACGGGGGTCATCTGCCCTCGGTCCTCGGAGTCGGCACGAGAGCCGATGGCACGCGCGACTACGAGCGCGAGCCGCAGCCCTACCGGGTGATCGGCTTCCGAGACAGCCTCCACGACTACTCGGACGTGCTCTACCCGAAGTTCCCGAACTTCTCTTACAACATGCCGCGCGACGAAGGCTACTCCTCGCTGGACGGCGACGAGCAGGACCTCGAGGACGTCATGCTCACCGGAGTCACCGACTGCGTCGGATGCCATGGCGATCCCGACGGCGATGGGCCTCTGCCGGCCCCGGCCCAAGGCAACCTCGCCTACAGCCAGCCGACGGCGCGCGCTTGCGGCTCCTGCCACGACGACATCGATTGGGCTCGCCCGTATACGGCCAACAACCAGACGATGCCGCCGCAGAGCAACGACTCGCAATGCGTCACGTGCCATCCGGCCGCGGGCAACACGCTCTCGGCTCTCGATGGCCACCTACACCCCTTGCTCGATCCGACGATCGATCCGGGCCTCCGATTCGAGGTGGTCTCGGTCCAGGAAGCCGGAACCAACGATGGCGACGGAACCCTCGACGTCGGTGAGAGCCTCTCGGTCACCTTCAACCTGGTCGACTCGCTCGGTAACGCGGCCGATCCCGGCCTGGTCAATCGGATCGAGATGGCCGTCTACGGCCCGAGCCAGAATCCGCAGCTCCTCAACTTCCTGCGTCCCCCGCTCTCGATCCTGGGCTCGGGGCCGCCCTACCAGACGAACGTGCCGCAGCTCCTGCAGCTCGAGCTCATCGGAACGGCGACGGCCACACCCAACGAGGTCTTCCAAACTAGTCGGGCGCCACTCTGGGACAGCCGAGGCGCGGCGACGACCGTGCGGGTGCGAACCGGCACCGGTCCCGCGGCGACCTTCTTGTCGGCCGATGCGTCTTCGTTCCAGAACTACATCGACGTCGATGACGGCAGCCAGTTCGAGGACGACGACTACATCGTGATCGACGATGGCAACGGCTCGAAGGAGATCATGAGGATCCAGTGGGTCGACGGAGACCGGCTCTGGTTCTCGACGATCGACTCGACCAGCCACAAGCCCTGGCTGCTGAGAGACCACAGCACCAACGCCACCGTCGACGAGATCACGCTCTCGACCGTGTCCTCGGGCGATTATTCGCTCAACGAGGCGAGCGGTCAGATCCAGGAGGTGAACCCGTTCCCCGACGGCGACGTCATCGCGACCTACACGACCGACTTCGTCGTGCCGACGCTGTACCCGCCGCCCCTCAACGACTCGCCCGATCTGGGTGAGGTGAGCGGCGAGTGGGCGGGCAAGCTGCTCATCCCGGGCACCTACACCGTCGCGCTCTGGGGCCGCTACAACGTGTCCTTGGATCTGTTCGGCGAGACGAACTCCTACAACGTGCCCGTTCACAACGGTCACATCGCGTTCGTCGGTGGGGACGGCGAGGTCGAGCCTCGTCAGGTCATCACGTCCGGGGAGACCTGTGCTGGCTGCCACGGATACATCACCTTCCACGGCGGCGGCCGAGGTGGCTTCGATACGTGCATCGTCTGCCACGGTGCAGCCGGCGGCGAAGACCTGGCTCCCTATGAGTCACAGTCGGACGAGCATCGCACCCCGGGCGTGACCATCGACTTCCGAACGATGCTCCACTCCATCCACCACGGCGCCGAGCTCTTCGATCCCACGAGCTACGAGGTCGTGGGCTTCGGCAACAACCCTCACACTTACGAGGAGGTCCACTTCCCGAGCTTCCCGCTCGGCACAGGGGATTGCCGGAGCTGCCACGGAGCGGAGAACACGGCCTGGACGGAGCCGTCCGACCGCAACCATCCCTTCGAGCCGGGTACCCCCGTCCTCGACTGGACGTCGGTCTGCACCACCTGTCACAACTCTCCCTCGGCCAAGGCCCACGCCACGGTCCAGACCTCGCCGGACGGAAACGAGTCCTGCGCGGTCTGCCACGGACCAGGTAAAGAGCAGAGCGTCGAGGTCGTTCACCGCGCTCGTTGAGAGCCGACGCGGCCGTCGGCCGAGGTCGGCCGACGACCGTCCTCCGAACATGAGTGCTCCGGGGCTTTGCCCCGGAGCACTTTTTTCATTCCCTCGATCGAGAGAGCCGAGCCATGTGGCGATTGACCCTGAGAAACCCTTGGGCCTTCATCGGTGTCCTCCTCGCCGTCGTCGCCGGCGGCTTCCACCTCACCCTGATGGTCAGCGAGGTCGTGGCCGGTAGCTACAACCCGTACCTGAACATCGCCTTCCACCTCATCCTGCCGCCGCTGGTGATCGCCGGGATCGCGATGATCTGGATCGGCTGGGTCCGGACTCGGCGCCAGGTCCGGCGCGGCGAGCTCACCGTGCCCGAGAAGGGAGCGCTACCGGCCAACCGCGTCGTCGCGCTCTTGCTCCTCCTGATCGTGCTGCTGATCCCGTTCCTCGCCTTCACCAGCTACAGCGGATATCACTACTCGGAATCGGTCGAGTTCTGCGGCCAGGCCTGTCACGTACCGATGGGACCGACCTACACGACCTACCAGCATTCGCCCCACGCGAGCGTGCCCTGCACGGATTGCCATGTCGGTGACGGTGCCTGGTGGTTCGTCCGCGCCAAGCTGAACGGGACGCGGCAGCTCATCTCGATGATGACCGATTCGTTCGAGCGGCCAATTCCCTCACCGCTCGAGAACATGCGACCCGTCGGCGACATCTGCAATCGCTGCCACTGGGCCGAGATGCCCAAGGGGACCGAGCTCGTCCACCTCCCACGCTTCGCCTCCGACGAATCCAACACACCGCACCCGGTCTACATGACGCTCGACATCGGCCGCGTCGGAACGCCCGAGGAGCCGGCCCGCGGGATCCACTGGCATGCGGCCACCGAGGCTCACTTCGTCGAGTACGTCGCCACCGATCGTCAGCGGCTGGACATTCCCTGGGTGCGGCTCAACGTCGGCGGCGAGTCGATCGTCTACCGATCTGACGGCCTGCCTTCCGACGCGCCGCCGCCCGAAGGCGAGCTGCGGGTGATGGATTGCCTCGACTGCCACAATCGCCCAGCCCATCAGCACGACTCGGCATCGGAGATCCTCGATCGCTTGCTCGACGAAGGGGAGATCGCTTCCTTGCCCTTCATCAAGCGCGAAGGCGTCGAGCTGATCGCAGCGGACTATGACACGAGCGAGGAAGGTCAGTCGGCCATCCGCTCGGGACTCATTGCCTTCTATCGGGAGAGCTACCCAGAGGTCGCCGCCGAGCGCTCCGCCGACATCGAGAAGGCCGCGAGCCGGATCGCCAGAGAGTTCGGGCTGAACGTCTTCCCGGAGATGAACAGCGACTGGCGCGTGCGCCCCGACCACATCGGGCACCTCGACTCGCCAGGCTGCCAGCGGTGTCACGACGGAAAGCACGTCTCGAGCAATGGGCAAGCGATTCAGAGAGACTGCCAGCTCTGCCACACCTTCATGGCGGCGGCCGAGGATTCCGCCAGCTTGGTCGAGAGTGAGTTCCCTCACCCCTTCGCGCTCGAAGGTGCACATGCAGAGATCGCCTGCTCGAGCTGCCACCACGGTGGCCCGATGCCCGAGCCGACTTGCACGGGCTGTCATGCCGAGATCGACCGCTTCCTGCGAGGAGAGCACGAGACCGTCGCCGAGGTCATCGGCGTAACCCCCGGCAAGCACGCCGAGGTCGCTTGCGAGGACTGCCACTACGAGCCAACCCGCGTCGAGCCGTCCAACACCAAAGAGCTCTGCCTCGAGTGCCATGACGAGGAGCTGG
This sequence comes from Planctomycetota bacterium, assembly GCA_040219065.1. Classification (GTDB taxonomy): domain Bacteria; phylum Planctomycetota; class OFTM77; order OFTM77; family OFTM77; genus OFTM77. Next base: position 851 of record JAVJTD010000122.1, on the reverse strand, counting down.
GCGATACGCCATCGCAATGGCGAGCAGAGCTGGATCGACTCCGCTCGGCTGCCGGTCAAGCTCTCGACAAGGGCAATGGCGAGCGTGTCCAGAAGCTCCGCAAGGCCCTCGAGGTCCTCGACCGCGTCGGTGCTCTCCACGACTTCGAACAATCGAAGGCCCTTCTGGAAGCAGCCGGTAAGAAATGATGGATGAAGGCCGGCCAGGCTCTGGTTTCAGATCAACATCGCCCCCGGCGTGGCGCAGGAGCATACAGGTGGTGAAACGTGCTCGATGCATTGGAGTGCCCAAGCCGAAGCGAGCCAAGGACCGGCCTGTCGGCGAGAGCTTTCACGAGCGAGCTTGGGCCTCTTCGAACGTCCAACGGCTCAACGCCCAACGCTGAAGTATCCAGCGGTGCAGCCACTCGGCGAGCCAGGCCTCTTCGAACGTCCAACGGCTCAACGCCCAACGCTGAACTCTCAACTCTGATGGGCCCGTGGTACATCGCGCCCGACAGCATCGGGCCACGGAGTCTCGGATGTGAGGTCTGGGTCCTCCCTCATGGCGCTTGGATGGAGAACACCGAGACCGGCTGAAGCCGGCGGTCCGATTGCGGCATGTTTCAAGTCAGCGGCGCCCCCGGCGCGGCGCCGGAGCATACAGGTGAGAAACGATCGGAGCCCGAACAGGTCCCTGTCGCGGGGTTGGGAACACGCTCGCGCACAAAGCTCATGACCGATTCAGTGGGGCCTCGTGAGGGACGACGGGACCGGTCATGAGCTTTGTGCGCGAGCGTGTTCCCAACCCTGCGACAGGGACCTGTTCGGGCTCCGATCGTTTCTCGCCTGTATGCTCCAGATCGGAAGAGC
>JAVJTD010000117.1:0-3320 GCA_040219065.1 Planctomycetota bacterium | reverse complement strand
GCCGCTGGACCGGCCGCCGCTCCGCCGCGAGCGATCTCTATCTCCCCCCGACCGACCGCCGCGCCCAAGCGCAGTAAGAGAAGACTCGAGGACTGGCGAAAGCCGGTCCGCGAAGACCTTGAGTCCGTGGCGTCGGAGCATGCAGAAAATGCATTGGAGTGCCCAAGCCGAGGCGAGCCAGTGACAGAGTCTGTCGGTGAGAGCTTTCCCGAGCGAGCTTGGGCCGGGGCGGCGCTCCCGATGCGGAACTCTTCGCCCTGAAAGGGCGCCCTGAAAGGGCAGTCAGCCCAGGGCAACGCCCGGGCAACGCCCTGGCAAATGGGGCGGGGTCGTGTCCAGCAGTCCAAGCCCGTAAGGCTTGCACTCGCTCTCGCGCTAGTTGTGGCGCCTGCGACTTCGGCCACGGAGTCTCGAACCTGAGGTCAGGGTCCGCTCCAAGGCGTTCGGATGGAAGACACGGAGACCGGCTGAAGCCGGCGGTCCGAACGTCATGTCGTCACCTCGGGCTCGCCGCCGCTTCGTTCCAGCGCATCTGCATCGCGGCGAAGTCGAACGTGATCCGGCCCGTCTCGAGGAGGTCGCTGCCCAGGACGCCGTCGCGGCGAACGCGGCGTCGTTGATGCGGATCGGTCGTCTCGACGATTAGAGCCGGATGGTGGAAGACTCGGTCGCCCATCGAGAGCTCCGCCGGGCGATACTCTTTGTCGACGAGCTTGTGGCCGGCCGCGCCGAAGACGCTCTTCTCGCTGAAGGTCAGCTCCGAGTCATCGATGGCGATGCGCTGCAGGCCTTGATCGGTGATCGAGCTGACGTTGGCGCCGGTATCGATGAAGAAATGAAGCGCCTCTTCGCTCGCGGTCTCGACCACCACGAAGAGCTGGTCCTTGACGAAATTGATCGGATGACCGGCGTCCCGACCCGTCTCCTCGCCGCCTTGTGCCAGCTCGAACGTCTTGCCTTGGAAGTCCAGGGTGACGCGTGCGAACTCGCGGAGCAGAGGCAGGCCGAGGATGCCGTCCAGGCGCAAGGGCTCCTCGAGCTGCCTCAGGCGGAACTCGAGGCGAGCGCTGTCGACGACCGCGACCGGAACGTCGTCGATGCTCAGCTCACCGATGAATAGCGCGTCCACGCGGGCGAGGTCGATCGGGATGAGGTTGCTCCCGCCGGCGCCGTAGGCCTTCGCCTCACTGTGGCTCTCGATGCCGCAAGCTTCGGCGACATGGCTCGAGATGACGGACAAGCCGGCGCCCGTGTCCACCACGAAGCGGAACGGACCGGCGTCCCCGATGCTCACTTGCACCGTCGGAACGATCTCGGTCGAGAGCGGCACCTTCACCGAGGCTTCCCCGCGGATGCGATACGGCTGATCCGCGTCGAAGGCCGCCAGGAGGTTCATCAAGGGACCATTCACCGCGCCGCCCGCTCGCCGGGAGCGCTCGAGGGCGGCCACCGCGGCCGGGAAGTTCTTCCGGCGATAGAGCACGTGACCCAGCTCTCGCCGTGCCTCGGCCGCTTCGCTCGCGCGTCCGAGCACCTCGAGCTCGCGGGCCGCGCGGCGAAAGGCCGCCTCGGCCTCGGCGAGGCGGTTGTACCGACCGTGGAGATGGCCGACGGCGCTCCAGAGGCGAGGATCGGTCGCATGCCGAGCGATCAACGCGTCGATCGCCGAAGCCGCCGGCTCCAGCTCGCCGTCGTAGAGGGCTTGATCGATGCGGGCGATCGCCGCTTCGATGTCCGGGTCGACGTCACTTCCCAGGTGCCAGGAAAGGAGAGGTGCGACCAGCAGGACGAGCAGCAGTCGATGGTGGAATGGCAGAGTGGGTCGAATCATGAAGCTCACCGCTCGAGGTCGAAGGATTGGCTCACTGCCTTTTTCGTGACTTCGCGGCCTGCCTCTTGAGCGGCGGTCGTTGGGGCGGATGTTCCGAAGCTGTTGTCTGATGCGGAGATGGGGGCTCTCGACCTCGGGTGCCTTGCGGGGGCTGGGGACGTCGTGGAGAGCGCGCAAGCGGTAACGAATTAACGCCTGGCCCGAGAACACGGTCTGGAAGTTCCCCGGGTCTCGGCGAACATGGATGAGGTCCGGATCGCTGAGTCCGGGAAGCGCCGGTGCCGTGGAATAGGAGCCCGCCCATGCGCCACCTCGCCCTGAGCCTCGGGCTGGGGATCACCATCCTCGCCCCGTGCCTCGTCGCTGATGGCTATCACACGCCTTTCCGATCCAAGAAGGAGCTGACCTCCTGGTGGCACACGGTCACCGGTGACGCCCCGGTCGGCCCCACGTCCGGCCAGCGTGTCGAAAGCCGCCGCGAGGAGGGCTGCTATCGCCCTCACCTACCCAAGCCCTATCGGCAGGGCCTGAGCCGCTTGTTCGAGACGCTCAAGTACCTCCACGGTCAGAACGTCATCAAGCGGGAGTTTCCCGACCTGACCGGGCAACAGATGATCTCGATCCAAGGCGCGGTGATCTCCTTGCTCATCGAGCAGGGGGCGCTCGTCGTGCCGAGTGTCTTGGGGGAATGGTCGCTCGAGGTGCGATTCCCCGGAGCTGCTGGCGAGGGCGCGAAGATCGACTCGTACGTGAAGCGGCACCTGAGGGAGTACGTCGCCGACTGCCGGCTCCAGATCCAGGAGCTCGAGAAGGCGCTCGAGGAAGCGCGCACCGCCTCCGAGGCCGAGGCGATCAAGGGGAAGATCCAGCACATCCGCGACGGCTTGCGCAGTGAGTCGATGGAGGGCATCCGCAAGCAACTCAGCTTGACGTTGCGCAACGGAGGCTTGCTCGAGAGTCGCGAGTACCGACGCATGCTGGAGACGGTGCTCACCGGCATCGGTGAGCCCGCGCTGCATTGCCTGTTCGAAGGAGCCGAGGACGTCGAGGTCGAGGTCCGCGAAGGCTGCAACGAGCTGATCGACGACATCCTCGAGCGAGCGCTGCGCAAAGCGTCGGGAAAGACGCTCATCCAATCGCGGATCCCGCTCCTCTTCTCGATGGCGGTCTCTCGCTATGAGGACAACCGAAAGGCCGCCTTCGACCGGCTCGAGTGGCTGACCGGCAAGAAGCGCCTCGGCGAGGATCTCGAGGCCTGGCGAAAGTACCTGTCCGAAGAGTACGCCCCCGAGCTGAAAGACCGCCTCGCCGAGATCGGCCGCTGAATTCAACCAGAGCCCGCGCGACCGAAACGGGGAGCGGTCGCTGAGCGTGGAGTGGCCCCCTCGACGTCGCTGACGACCTGGCCAAGAGGCGCCGAGCAAGGGGCCGCTCGGAGTGAGCTGTCTCGTCACAACGGCGCCGCCCCGGCCCAAGCTCGCTCATGGAT
>JAVJTD010000116.1:0-13745 GCA_040219065.1 Planctomycetota bacterium | reverse complement strand
GCTCTTCCGATCTGGATACGGGCGAGCGGACCGTCGAGCTCCCTCACCCTGCGAGTCGCCGAGTAGCCGTCCATCTCCGGCATCTGGCAATCCATCAGCACCAAGTCATACTCGCCGGCTTGCACCGCCTCGACGGCCTCCCGACCGTTGTCGACACAGTCGACTGCGTGGCCGAGCTTTTTCAGAAGGCGAGAGATCACCTTCTGGTTGATCGTGTTGTCCTCGGCGAGGAGTATCGCGAGGGGACGTTGCTCAGGAGCATCTGCCTCGAGCGATTGGGCTCGAACTCGGCAGAATCCTTGGACCGCTTGAAGCAATGCTTGGCGCCGAATCGGTCGTGCCAGGACCTCCGCCCCGTAGCTCTCCCATCGGGAGGCCGCCCGGCTCGCGCCCCCGTTTCCGATGACCACCACTCGGAAAGTCGTGAGCAGGACGTCGCGCTCGCTGTCCGCGATCTGAGCCAATGCGGATTCCGATATCAGGAGCACCTCGCGTGAGCCCGGATCCGAGCTCAGTGCGAGGGAGTCGAGGTTCTCATGCAGGACGGTCTCCAAGCCGAAGCACTCGAGCTTGTCTCGCGTCAACTCTCGTAGCGCCTCAGCGGGCTCTACGAGATGGAAGCGCAAGTCGGTGTCCGCCACCTGGGGCGGCCGATGTGCGTCAGAGGCCCGCTGCAGCGGAATCTCGAACCAGAAGGTCGCGCCATGTCCGGCCTGGCTCTCGACGCCGATGCTCCCGCCCATCAAAGTGACGATCTCCCGGCAGATCGCCAATCCGAGCCCGGTGCCACCGTATTTGCGTGTCGTCGAGACGTCCTCTTGAGAGAAGGCCTCGAAGACCAGCTCCTGCCGATCGTCGGCTATGCCGACTCCGGTGTCCCGAACCTCGAAGCGGTAGCCGGCCGTCGATCCATCCAATTGGCAAGGGGTGACTCGAAGTGTCACCATCCCATCCGAGGTGAATTTGACGGCGTTGTTGAGGAGGTTGGTCAGGACCTGCCGGAGACGCATCCCGTCGGCCGAGATGCAGTTCTCGAGCTGAGGCGAGACGCTCCCGTCGACCTGCAGGCCCTTCTGCTCGGCTTGATGGGCAACGACGCCGATGACGTCCTCGATCAGGAGCTCGAGGTCGACATCCGTGCAGTCGAGCTCGGCCTTGCCCGCTTCGATCTTGGAAAAGTCGAGCACGTCATTGATCAAGGTGAGCAGAGAGCGCGCGCAGAGATCGATGGTGTCGACCGCCAATCGACCCTCCGTCGTCGAAGGGATGTCCTTGAGCACTTCGGTCATGCCGAGGATGCCGGTCATCGGTGTCCGCAGCTCGTGGCTCATGATCGCGAGGAATCGGCTCTTGGTCTCACTGGCTATTTGAGCTGCCCGAGTCGCTTCCTCGAGCGCCTTCTCGGTGGTCTTACGATCGGAGATATCGATGTAGACACCGAGCACGCCGGTCACCTCGCCGTTTCCATCCCGAATCGGCAGCTTGCTCGTGAGGAGCCAAGTGTGGACGTCTCCTCGCGACATCGACTCCTCGAAGTTGATGAGCTCGATGCCTTCCTCCATCACGCGACGATCGAACTCTCGATAGCTCTCGGCATTCTCGGGTCCCCAGGGCATGTCGTAGTCAGTCTTGCCAATGATGTCGGCCGGCCCGCTCGCGTGGGCATCCTGAGCGAAGGCCCGATTGCAACCGAGGTAGACCGAATCCCGGTCCTTCCAAAAGACCCGGTGGGGAATGATGTCGATGATGTGATCGAGGATGGCCTTCTGGGTTTGCAGCGCTCGGGCGCTTTCGTTTGCTTCTTGACGGGATCTCTCGAGCGCGTCCTGCGTCGCCTGCTCCTCGGTCCGATCGAGCATGACCGCGACATGGGCCTCGATCTGCCCATCGTCTCCGACGACAGGGTTGATCGCGACGTTGTTCCGGTAGAGCTCACCGTTCTTGCGGCGATCGATCATCTCGCCTTGCCAGCACTCACCGCGCGAGATCTTGTCCCAGAGCTGCCTGTAGAAGAGGGCGTCCTGCTGGCCGCTGTTGAGAATGCGTGTGTTCTGGCCGATGCACTCCTCACGGCTCCAGCCGGAGACTTGGGTGAACGCCTCGTTGACCCACAGGATCTCGGCTTGGGGTGAGGTGATCATCACCGCGTTGGACGTCGCTTCGACCGCCAGCCTCAAGAGGCGCGGATCGATGTCGGAAGAGTCTTCCGCCGGCCCCGTCCTCCAGATCCGGGCCAAGGCCAAGGCGGCCATTCCGACGAGAGCCCCTTTGAGAGCGACGTGTGCAGCCCACGCGTTCGGAACCCAAAAGGCGTCCGCTGATCCTGCGAGTCCGATGACCAGCAGCGTCCCGGCAGCCCGGCGCCAGGGAGATCGTCGCCCCGCAGAACTCACTCGCCCCTCGATTCCCTCGACTCGTCGAGTCTTCCCCCCAGTCATTCAATGGCTGATGACCACTTGCATTTGCCCTATCGACGCCACCACTTCGGTCACTTGAGACTGCCCATCGTCGATGAGAGCGTGAGACTCCGATCCCCCATCCTTCGTCGAGCTCGACCTCAGGCTCTTCTGCCACTGAGAACCGAGAAGCGCTGAGTCAGCCGACTCGAGGCCTCGTCGATCTCCAACAGATGCCGATCTTCGGGTCCGAGCTCTGCTAATCGACGCGCGATTCGGGAATCAGAGGAAGCGCAGGGAAAGTAAGCTCCGCAAGGAATTCTGCGCGCGTAGGCTTCGCAGCGCACGTCGATCAATCCGAGCTCTTCGATCCTCTCTCGCCATTCGTCTTCGGTGAGACACTGGACGTGGGAAGCATCGCGCAAGCGCTCGAGCTCGTCGACCAGGCTCCGTTGCTCCTGACTCACGATGCGATCGTCGATGATCAGGCGGCCGCCCGGGGCGAGGACACGGACCATCTCCGAGAGTCCGGCCTCGAGATCGAGCAAGTGATGTCCCACCCGCCGCGCCACGACGCGCGCGAACGATCCCGAGGCGAAGGGCAGCCGGGCCGCGTCGGCGCAGGCGAAGGCCGGCCCTGGCTCTGCGTCGACCCACGTCGGCCTGGATACATCGACGGCGACGACGTGACCGCCAGCACGCCAAAGCTCGAAAGCGGCGGCTCCCGTGCCAGTCCCCACGTCGAGCACCGTCTGGCCGGCCTGCAGTGCGGCGTGGCGGACGAGGCGCTCGAGCGAGGACCGCGTCCCGAAAATGTCCTTCTGATCGAGGCTCATGGTCGAGGTGAGTCCGTTCGTCGATCCCCTCGGGCCCAGCTCCCTTCAGCCTCGGAAGAGAATACTGTATAAGGGCTTCAGAGCACGCTGAGGATTCGGGGAGATCTTCGGCGTCCTCCCGGCGAGCTCGGCAGAGAACCCCACGAGCTCCCCTCGGGCCCACCCCTTCGAAGTTCGACCCATCCCAAGAAGTGAAGGAGCATCCGTGAAGCGGAAAGACTGTGCACGAGCCGGCCGATCCGGTCTCGTCGCGGTGAGCGCCCTGCTGCTGATCGGGGCCATCGCCCTGACGCCGACCGCGTCGGCGCAGAGCTCGGCACTCGCCATCGAGAATGCCACCATCGTTCCCGGTCCCGGACAGAAGATCGAGGGCGGAACCGTGGTGATGAGGGACGGCCTGATCACGGCCGTCGGGAAAGGCATCGAGATTCCCTTCGACGCCGAGGTCGTCGACGGCGAAGGCTTGACCGTGTATGCCGGGTTCATCGACGGCTCGGCGAGCATCGGACTGGCGGACGTCCAGTACTCTGCGGGTCCGGCCGCGAGTGAGGACATCGACTTCCGAACGACCTCCCTCGCCTCCACCCGCCCCGCCAACCGCAAGGACACCCACCCGGACCTTCAGGTGGCGAACTTCTTCAATCCGGTGGAAAAGGACGCGGCCGCCCTTCGCAAGCAGGGGTTCACGGCAGCGCTCCTCACCCCCCCGCGCGCCATCCTGGGCGGCCAGAGTGCGCTGATCGCGCTGGGTCCCGAGACGCGGCGCTCCTCGGTGATCGCTGCACCGATCTCGATGCACGGCAGCCTGCGGGCCTCTCGCGGTGACTACCCCTCGACCTTGATGGGCGCGATGGCTCATCTCAGGCAGGTGCTCCTCGACGCCCAGCATCATCGTCGTCGTATCGACGGGGCCGAGCAGCATGGCCGCGCCTGGCCGAGGCCTCCGTACGATCCGGCCCTCGAGGCCCTCTTCCCGGTGCTCGACGGCTCTTTGCCCCTGACCTTCGCGGTCAGCTCCGACCTGGACGCCGGCCGCGTCCTGGGCCTCGCCCGCGAGTTCGGCTTCCACCCAGCGATCGAGGGCGGCTCCGAGGCCTGGAAGATCGCCGACCGCCTCGCCGCGCAGAACGCCTTCGTGGTGCTGCACCTCGACTTCCCGGACGAGCCCGAAGTGCCCGGCGAGAAGGAGGAGAGCGCCCCCGAGAAGAGCGACGCGCCCAAGCCGGAGACCGCCCCCGAGAAGAGCGACGCGCCCAAGCCGGAGACCGCTCCCGAGAAAGCCGACGCGGACCAGCCCGACGAAGGCCGCGATCTGGTCGACTCGCCGAAGGAAGAAAGCCAGGACGAGTCGAAGTCCGACGCGAAGAAGGCTGGCAAGAAGCCCAGCCGGTTCGAGGAGCCTCGGCGTTGGAAGGAAGACGAGCATCGCCGCTGGCTCGAGCGCGTCAACGGCGCCAAGCGCCTTGGCGAAGCGGGCGTCACGTACGCGATCTCGAGCAATGGCGCCGGTGACAAGTTCCACGAGAACCTGGCGCGCGCGATCGGAGAAGGCTTGTCGACCGACCAGGCGCTGGCCGCGATGACCACGGTTCCTGCCCGCCGCTTTGGCGTCGAGGATCGCCTCGGCACGGTCGCGGTCGGCAAGGCGGCGAACCTGACGCTTCTCAACGAGCCACTCGGTACCGAGAAGAACTCGGTCGCCTACGTCTTCGTCGACGGGCGCAAGTTCGAAGTCGCCGGCAAGAAGAAGGACACCGGCCAGAAGTCCGGAGGCGACGCGAAGCAAACCGGCATCGCTGGCAAATGGTCGGTCTCGGTCAGCTCCGACGAAGGTGATCAGGAAGTGACGTGGGACCTTCAAATGAACGAAGGAGCCTTGACGGGGTCGATGGACTCCGACATGGGATCCTTGCCGCTCGACAGTGGCTCCCTGCAGGGGACGGACCTCGAACTGGTCTTCACGATCGAGTTCGGCAACGAGAGCTTCGAGCTCAAGTTCGTCGGCCAGCTCGCCGGTGACTCGGCCTCGGGCTCGCTCGAGAGCCCGATGGGAGAAGCGACTTGGACCGCCAAGCGGACCCCGAACGGGGGAGGCGAGCGGTGATGAAAGGAATCCGAATGAACCTCGTAGGACCCGGGTGCTCTCTGATACTGGCCGCGCTCTTCGCCGGACCTGTGTGCTCTCAAGAGCAGCCGACCGAGATCGACGCGGACCGAGTACCGAGCATCCAGACGAACGGGAACTGCATCATCCGAGACGCGACGGTCCTGACCGCGAGTCATGGTCGACTCGAGGACACCGACGTCCTGGTGCGCGCCGGCAAGATCGCGCAGATCGGCACCGACCTCGAAGCTCCTCAGGGCTTCACCGTGATCGATGCGAAGGGCAAGTTCGTCATCCCGGGCATCATCGATTGCCACTCCCACATGGCGATCCAGGGCGGCGTGAACGAGGGCACTCAGATCGTCACGGCCGAGGTCCGCATCCGCGACACCGTCCGCAACGACGATCTGACGATCTACCGGGCGCTCGCTGGCGGTGTCACCTCGGCGAATCTCTTGCACGGCAGCGCCAACGCGATCGGTGGGCAGAACGCCGTCATCAAGCTCAAGTACCTGAGGCCAGTCGAGGAGATGCTGATCCCCGACGCCCCACTCGGGATCAAGTTCGCGCTCGGCGAGAACCCCAAGCAGTCCAACTGGGGCCGCGGCGGGACTCGCTATCCCGCGACGCGCATGGGCGTCGAGGTCGTCTTGCGTCGCGCCTTCACCGAAGCGCGCGAGTACCTCGATGAGTGGGCGCAGTACGCCGAAGACCGCTCCCGTGGCGAGATGGCGCCGGAGCCGCGGCGCGACCTGCGCCTCGAGGCGATCGGCAAGATCCTGCGCGGCGAGATGCTCGTGCATTGCCACAGCTATCGCGCCGACGAGATCCTGATGCTCGTGCGCCTCGCCGAGGAGTTCGGCTTCCGCGTCGCCACGTTCCAGCACGTCCTCGAAGGCTACAAGGTCGCGCCCGAGCTGGCCCGTCACGGCGCTGGCGGCTCGACCTTCTCCGACTGGTGGGCGTACAAGTTCGAAGCCTACGACGCGATCCCCTACAACGCGGCGCTCATGACCCGCGCGGGTGTCAACGTGTCTCTGAACTCCGACTCGGGAGAGCTGATCCGCCGCCTCTATCACGAAGCCGCCAAGGGCATCAAGTACGGCGGGCTGTCCGAGGAGGAGGCGCTGCGCCTCGTCACCCTCAACCCCGCGATGCAGCTCGGCATCGATCACCGAACGGGCAGCATCGACGTCGGCAAGGACGCCGACATCGCGATCTTCAACGGCGATCCGCTCAGCGTGTACTCCCTGTGCGAGATGACGCTGGTCGAGGGCGAGGTCTACTTCGAGCGCGTCGAGCGCCGCCCGCGCTTCGAGGAGCCCTTGCGCAAGACCGAGGACGTCGTCGCCGACATCGTGACCAAGGTCGCCGAGAAGCCTTTGCGCGATCACTCGGCTCAAGGTCCGGTCACCGTGATCCGCGGGGCGATGATCCACCCCGTGAGCCGACCGGCGATCGAGCGCGGCAACGTCGTCCTGCGCGGCAACCGCATCGTGGCCGTCGGTGACGTCAGCATCCCGGACGGCGCGAACGTCATCGCCGCTGAGGGTCTCCACGTCTATCCCGGATTGATCGACTCGGGCAGCGGTGTCGGGCTGACCGAGGTCGGCTCGGTGCAGGGCACGATCGACAATCGCGAGCTCGGTGACGTCAATCCCGAGCTGAAGACCTGGCTGGCGCTCAACCCGGACTCGGAGATCATCCCCGTCACGCGTGTCGGCGGCATCACGACCGTCCTGACGCGGCCCTCGGGCTCCTTGATCAACGGTCAGGCGAGCCTGGTGAACCTCGACGGCTGGACGACCGAGCAGATAGTGGTCGAGCCATCGGCCGCACTGTACTGCCAGTTCCCCAACGTGCCCGTCGACAAGAAGTGGCAGGACGACAAGCGAGTCAAAGAGCTCGCCGAGTGGTTCGAGAAGGCCGAGCGCTATGCCGAGATCCGCGAAAAGGCAGAGTCCCTCGGCAAGGACGTCGGCCCGAGCAACCTTCGGCTGGAGGCGCTGGTGCCCTTTGCGCGCGGCGAGAAGCCGGTGCTCATGAGCGCTTCTCGGGCAAAGCAGATGGCCGACGCGATCGAGTTCGCCAAGGAGAACGGTCTCCAGATCGTCTTGGAAGGTTGCGACGAAGCTTGGAAGATCGCCGACATCTTGGCGGAGAACGACGTGCCGTGCATCGTCGGCCCCGTGCTGACGAGCCCGCGTGAGCGCTACGATCCCTACGATGCCGCGTTCTTCAACTGCGCGGTGTTGGAGGAAGCCGGAGTGCGCTTCGCCATCCAGACTGCCGACGACTCGAACTCGCGCAATCTGCACCATCACGCCGGCATGGCGTCCGCCTTTGGGCTCCCCAAGGAGGCCGCGCTGCGGGCGGTGACGCTCTCGGCCGCCGAGATCTTCGGCATGGCGGACCTCTTGGGTAGCGTCGATGTCGGCAAGATCGCGAACCTGATCGTCACCGACGGTGACCCCCTCGAGTTCAAGACCCAGCTCCATCATTTGATCATCGATGGCAAGTCGGTCTCGCTCGAAAGCAAGCACACCCGTCTCTATGAGCGCTACCTGAATCGCCTCGGCGAGGAAGGGGCGATCGCCCCCCAGAGCGGCGCCAGCGGCGGACCGCGCTGAGCGGGCGCGAATGATCCCGGATTCTCACGGCCCCGGCTATCGAGAGGTAGCCGGGGCCTTTTCTTTCGCGGGCCGGGTCACGCCTTGCGCACGCGGCACACGCCGAGCGCCCCCTTGCTCGGCGCCTCTCCGCTCGATCGCACTTGGCACGATTTGGGACACGGAGCTTCAGATCTGAGGTCTGGGTCCTCCCCGAGGCGCTTGGAAGGAGGACACGGAGACCGGCTGAAGCCGGCGGTCCGAATGAAGTTTGAGCTCAGCCGCGCCCCCGGGCGCGGCGCCCGGAGCATGTAGGGGTGAAACGCGCACATTGGAGTGCCCAAGTCGAAGCGAGCCGGTGACCGAGCCTGTCGGTGGGAGCGATCGCGAGCGAGCTTGGGCCGGGGTGGCCATTGCGACGACAGCGCATTCCGGGCGGCCCCTTGCTCGGCACCTCCTGGCTCGATCGTCAGCAATGTCGAGTATGTGGCTCCTAGTTCAGCAGCCGCTTCCCGTTTCGGTCGCGCGGGCTCTGGTTTGGAAGGCATGCTTCAAGTCAGCCGCGCGCCCGGGCGCGGCGCCCTGGGGCATACAAGGGTGAAACGATCGGAGCCCGAACAGGTCCCTGGCGCGGGGTTGGGAACACGCTCGCGTGCACGGAGCACATGACCGATTCACCGAGGCCTCGTGAGGGACGACGGGACCGGATCCCCCAGCGAAGGCGAGAGAACGTTCCGAGACCCTGACCGACGGGCATGTCGGATCGTCCCTTACTCATCGCCAGACGGATGAGGTCCTCGCCGTGAACCACACTGTCCCAACGGGAACGGCTCCGTGTCAGGGACCCGTGCGGGCTCTGGTTTCCAGCTCAGACGCTTCCCCCCGAAATCAAGAGCGCCCACGCCGACCCTTGGGTCGGCGTGGGCGCCGAGAAATCCCTCCGACCTGATCCGAGGATCAGGTTGCCCTCTCTCTCCTCGGACGGGGGTGGTGTCCGAGGCGGAGATTCGATGATCTCAGGAGCAGCCGCTGGTCGCTCCGCAGGAGACGCATTTCAGACAAGCGCCGTTGCGCACGAGTGTGAGCTGACCGCACTCGGGACAAGGATCGCCTTCGTAACCGCGGCGACGCGCTTCTTGGAACGAGCGCGCGGCGCCGTCGGGCTTGGCGATCGGTTCGGCGGAGCCGAGCTCGAGGCGGGTCTCGACCATCACCCGGCTCGGGGCTTCGGGGTCCCCGCCCCACACATCGTCCGTGCCCTTGCCGTGACCGTTTCCGTTGCCTTGGCCTTTCGTCGAGCCTTTCAGGCCGACGGTCCGCTCGAGGACGATCTCCTCATGGGTGAACTCGGGCTCGTTGCCCTCCTTTTCGCCCTTGCCGAGTGCATCGTGCCGCAGATCTTCGGAAGACACCTGCGCGAGATCGTCGCGACCGAGGTAGGTCACGGCGAGCTCGCGGAAGATGTAATCGATGACGCTGGTCGACATCTTGATTCGGCTGTTGCCGGAGACGATGCCGTTGGGCTCGAAGCGGCTGAAGACGAAGGCGTCGACGTACTCTTCGAGCGGCACGCCGTGCTGAAGGCCGAGCGAGATCGCGATCGCGAACGCATTCATCAAGCTCCGGAAGGCGGCGCCTTCCTTGTGCATGTCGAGGAAGATCTCGCCGATGGTTCCGTCGTCGTACTCACCGGTACGCAGGTACACCTTGTGACCGCCGATGACGGCCTTTTGGGTATAGCCGCCGCGGCGGTTCGGGAGTCGGCGCCGCTTGGCGATGTAGCGATGGATGATGCGCTCTGCGACGGCGCGCTGCGGGAGGATCAGCTCCTCACCATCGCCCTCGGCCCCTCGCTCTGCGGCGTCGAGGATCGCCCCGATCTCGTCATCGTCGCGGGCGGCGCTGAGCGGCTGGCTGAGCTTGGAGCCTTCGCGATAGAGCGCATTCGCCTTGAGGCAGAGCTTCCAGGACATCTCATAGGCGGCCTTGACGTCCTCGACGGTCGCATCGGCGGGCATGTTGATCGTCTTGGAGATCGCCCCCGAGAGGAAGGGCTGCGCGGCGGCCATCATCAAGATGTGAGCTTCGGCGCGGATGAAGCGCCGCCCCTTGCGGCCGCAGCGATTGGCGCAGTCGAAGACCGGCAGGTGCTCGTCCTTCAGATGCGGCGCGCCCTCGATGGTCATCGTGCCCGAGCAGTACTCATCGGCGAGCCGGATCTGGTCGGGGGCGAAGCCGAGCGAGGCGAGGAGGTCGAAGGTCCAGTCGGCGAGCTGGTCATTGGCGAGACCGAGCGTGTCGCGGCAGAACTCTTCACCGAGGATGTGCGGCGTGATGGCGAAGCGAATGTCGAACGCCTGGCCGAGCGCCTTCTCGACCTTGGCGAGGGCTTCGTCGTCGAAGCCGCGCTCGCGCAGCGAGTCGTGGTTGACGTGCGGCGCCCCCACGAGCGTGCCGCGCCCGCGGCAGTACTCGACGATCGCCTTGGTCTGCGCCTCGGAGTAGCCGAGCGCGCGCAGCGCCGGCGGCACCGACTCGTTGATGATCTTGAAGTAGCCGCCGCCGGCGAGCTTCTTGAACTTGACGAGCGCGAAGTCGGGCTCGACGCCGGTGGTGTCGCAGTCCATCAACAGCCCGATGGTGCCGGTCGGTGCCAGCACGGTCGTCTGGGCGTTGCGATAGCCGTGGAGCTTGCCGAGCTCGAGCGCCTCGTCCCAGGCGTGCCGGGCGGCTTCGAGGAGGTCCTTGGGGCAATGCTCGGCGGGGATCCCGACTGGGGTGATGGTCAGCCCCTCGTACTCCTTATTGGGCACGTCGTAGGCGACGCGGCGGTGATTTCGAATGACGCGGAGCATGGCGTCCCGGTTCGCCGTGTAGCGCGGGAAGGCGCCGAGCTCCTTGGCCATCAGTGCGCTGGTGGCGTAGGCGGTGCCGGTCATCACGGCGGTGACGGCGCCGGCGATGGCGCGCCCCTCGTCGGAGTCGTAGGGAATGCCCATGACCATGAGGAGCGAGCCCAGGTTGGCATAGCCGAGGCCGAGGGTGCGGTAGTCGTAGGACTTCTGAGCGATCTCGGGAGAGGGATACTGGGCCATCAGGACCGAGATCTCGAGCACGACGGTCCAGAGCCGGCAGACGTGGCGGTACCCCTCGATGTCGAACTGGCGGGTCCCAGGATCGTAGAAGCGCATGAGGTTCGCCGACGCCAAGTTACAGGCCGTGTCGTCGATGAACATGTACTCACTGCAGGGGTTCGAAGCGTTGATACGATCATCATTCGGGCAGGTATGCCACTCGTTGATGGTCGTGTCGAACTGCACGCCCGGATCCGCGCAAGCCCAGGCCGCGTTCGCGACGTCGTCCCAGAGCTGACGCGCCTTGAGCTTGCGATGCGGCTTGCCGTCGGTGCGACGCTTCAGCGTCCAGTCGTCGTCCCGCTCCACCGCCTCCATGAAGCGGTTCGGGATGCGCACCGAGTTGTTCGAGTTCTGACCCGAGACCGTCGTGTACGCCTCCGACTCCCAATCGGTGTCGTAGATGGGGAACTCGATCTCGCGGATGCCCTGCTGCGCGTACTGGATCACGCGCCGGATGTACTGCATGGGCACCTCGGCCGCCGAGGCCGCCGCGATCTCGCGGGCGAGGTCGCTGTTGCGGCGGGCGTCGAAGCGCTCGTCTTCCACCGGCCAGCCGTGGCAGGCCTTCAGCACCGCGCTCAGGTGCTTTTGGCAGAGCTTCGAGCCCGCCACCAAAGCGGCGACCTTCTGCTCTTCGTTCACCTTCCAGTTGATGAAGGCCTCGATGTCGGGATGGTCGAGGTCGACCGTCACCATCTTGGCCGCGCGCCGAGTCGTGCCGCCCGACTTGATCGCGCCGGCGGCCCGGTCCCCGATCTTGAGGAAGCTCATCAGGCCCGAGGAGCGCCCCCCTCCCGAGAGCGGCTCGCCCTCACCTCGGAGCTGCGAGAAGTTCGAGCCCGTGCCGCTGCCGAACTTGAACAGGCGCGCCTCGCGCCGCCACAGATCCATGATGCCGCCGTCCGATACCAGGTCATCGGTCACCGACTGGATGAAGCAGGCGTGCGGCTGCGGATGCGTGTAAGCGTCCTCCGAGCGCGAGAGCTTCCGCGTCACCGGATCGACGAAGTAGTGACCCTGCGGCGGGCCCGTGATTCCGTAGGCCCAGTGCAGCCCGGTGTTGAACCATTGCGGCGAGTTCGGCGCGACCCGCTGCGTCGCGAGCATGTGGCACAGCTCGTCGTAGAACGCCTTCGCGTCGTCCTCGGTGTCGAAGTAGCCGTGCTTCTGGCCCCAATAGGTCCAGCAGCCGGCCAGGCGCTCGAACACCTTGCGCGAGTCCGTCTCCGAGCCCGTCCGCTCCGCTTCGGGACGCTTCTTCATCGCGTCCTCGTCCGGCACGTGACGCCAGAGCCAAGTCGGGACGTCGTCCTCGGCCACCGGACGTAGCGCCGTCGGCACACCCGCCTTGCGGAAGTACTTCTGCGCGATGATGTCAGTCGCGACCTGTGACCACGTCTTCGGCACCTGGACCTCATCCAGCCGAAACACGACCGTTCCGTCCGGATTGCGGATCTCCGACGTTCGCGAGACGAACTCGAGACCCGAATACGGTGACTCGTTCGGCTTCGTGAATCGGCGTTCGATCTTCATGAATCCCCCCCGAGGCTCCTAACTGACTGACTCACTGGCCCTTCCTCGGTCGACACGGAGAGTCTTCGTGCCCGTTCGTTCGGCGGGCGACTCTTCAACGTGGAATCGAGAGGAGGAAGGCTTGCCAGGTCTCTTTCCCAACCTTGGGCCAAGGGCCAATTTCCACAACATCTTGGGGCTTGGCAAACCCCAAATTGCAGAATATGGGGGCGTCGACCTAAGCGACCCATTCACAAACCCTTAACGAGTCGCTCGAGGAGACTCTTCGCCGACGAGCAGCCTGGCAGGCGCGTCCGGATTCTGAAAAACGCCGCAAGAAGCCACTAGGACGCCACTTACATCCTCGCCCGAGTGAGAGGGCGCAAGAAGCCCGCAAGCCGCTCCAAAAACCCGACTTGCGACGCCCTCTCAGCCATCGCGGCGGTACACGACCTCGCCGCCGACGATCGTCAGGACCACCTCCGCTTCCAAGAGCCGCTCGGCAGGCACTTCCAGGAGGTTCTCGTTCAGAACGACCAGATCGGCCAGGAGACCGATCCCCAAGCGCCCCTTCTGGTCCTCCTCGAACGCCGCGTATGCGCCCGACGCCGTGTACGACTCCAGCGCCTGCTCCCGCGTCATCCGCTGCTCGGGATACCACCCGCCGCTCGGCTGACCACTCCGGTCCTGCCGCGTCACCGAAGCATACAGACACTCGAAGGGAGACAGCCGCTCCACCGGCGCATCGGTCCCGTTGCACACGACAGCTCCCGCCTCGAGCAGCGATTGCCAGACATAGGCCCCTTCCTTCGAGCGCGCCTCGCCGAGGCGATCCGGCACCCAGGGCATGTCGGAGGTCGCGTGCGCTGCCTGCATCGATGCGATCACACCGAGCGCCGCGAACCGCGGGATGTCTCGCCCGTCGAGGATCTGGGAGTGCTCGATCCGAAAGCGCGCATCCTTCGCATAGGGATGCCGAGCGAAGGCGGCCTCGAAGCCATCGAGGACCATCCGGTTCCCAGCGTCACCGATCGCGTGCACCGCGACCTGAAAGCCGCGCTCGAGTGCTCGATCACAGACTTCGGCGAGCCTGGCCTCGGTCAAGGTGTTCAATCCGCGATGATCCGGACGGTCGGCGTAGTCCTCGAGCA
>JAVJTD010000114.1:0-14548 GCA_040219065.1 Planctomycetota bacterium | reverse complement strand
CGACTTCCAACTCTGAAGTATCCAGCGGCTCTCGGTCGCACGGGCTGCGACGGCGCCGGCGGGGGATGCAGAGGGGAAACGATCGGAGCCCGAACAGGTCCCTGGCGCTGGGTTGGGTACCCGCTGGCGCGCACAGAGCTCGCCACCGATTCAGTGGGGCCTCGTGAGGGACGACGGGACCGGATCCCGCAAGCAAAGGCGAGAGAACGTTCTGACGCACTGACCGACGGGCAGGTCGCGTCGTCCCTTACTCATCGGCAGACGCATGAGGTCCTCGCCGTGAACCTCGCCTTCACAACGGCAACGGCTCCGTGTCAGGGACCCGTGCGGGCTCTGGTGTCCGATCACCGACCGCTTCCCGTCTCGGTCGCACGGCTCTGGGTTGGCGGCGGTCCGATTGCACCCGGCAAGATCGTGCCACGGAGCTTCAGATCTGAGGTCTGAGTCCTCTCCGATGCACTCGGATGGAGAACACCGAGACCGGCTGAAGCCGGCGGTCCGAATGGGGCCCGATGCGGGCAGGATGCCCGCGTTCCCAGTGGTCTCAGGCTCAGAGCCTCACAGGCCTTCGAGGTCTCGTAGATCGAGGCCGCGCTTCCTCAGCTCTGACACCAATCCGACTCGGGCGCGGGCGTCGATGTTTTGGGCAGTGCGCTCGGGCATCTCGAGCTGGGCGGCGATCTCGGCCCAGGTCAGCTTCTCGATGCGCTTGAGGATCACGACCTCGCGCTCGCGCTCGGGCAGGGCGTCGAGGCACTCGAGCAGCGCTTCGGCCGATTCCCTCCGAAACACGATCCGGCTGGGCGTCTCGTCTCCGGGAGGGTCGCCGGACGTGCCGAGGGCCTGCTCCTGATCGACATCGCGCCTTTGCGCTTTGTAGTGGGCGAACTTGTTGCGGATCTTGTTGCGGACGATCGCGCTGACCCAGTGGAGGAACATGCCCTCGCTGCGATCGCGGAGCTGATCGAGGTGACCGAGCGCCTCCCGGATCGAGCTCTGGAAGACGTCCATCGAGTCCAGCCGCTGTCGCAGCTTCGGCCCGAGCCTCGCCCGCACCGACTGCAGGATCCGCCGGTGATAGCGGCAGTAGAGCTCGTCGAAGGCATTCGAGTCCCCGCCTTCGATCCGCTCGAGCAACATTCGCGTGGGCGTCTCGTGGCCGGGTGACTTGGGGGGTGGATGTCCGTCTCGGTCGGTCGGGATGCTCATGGCCGGCTCGTCAGTATCCAAGATCGCGTCAGCGCAACCGCGGCCCCCACTCTAACACACCTCCGACGGGCCGATCTCGCCTCGGCACAGAACCGAGGCGACTCGGCGAGACGGCGTTCGAGAGTGTCTGCTCGCTCCTTGTTTGTCTTCAGTGTTTGAAAGACAATGTCACGCGAGCCCGACATTGCTGACTTGCCGAAAGACACGCTCCACATGGCAGACGACCTCGCCAGTATCCTGGAGGAGTTCGCGCTCCTTCAATCGAGCGGCTCCCCGCCGGATCTGGAGGTCTTCTGTAATCGCTATCCGCAGCATCTGCGGGAGGCCATTCGCGAGAGCTGTCAGGACCTCATCGCCCTCGATCGATTCATCGAGGAGTCGGTCGAAAGCCCCGATCGGGATGAGCGCATCAACATCGAGCGCATCGGTCACTACCGGATCATCGAGCGCATCGGTGAGGGCGGCATGGGCGTGGTGTTCCGCGCCGAGCAACGGGAGCCGGTTCGACGCATCGTCGCCCTCAAACTGATTCGTCCCGGGCTCGACTCCAAGCAGATCCTCGCGCGCTTCGAGGCCGAGCGTCAGGCGCTCGCGCTGATGAACCATCCGAACATCGCACAGGTCTTCGATGCGGGGACCGAGGATGGGCGACCGTACTTCGTCATGGAGTACATCCCCGGAATTCCGATCACCGAGTACTGCGACACCCATCGCCTGAAGACCGCCGACCGGATCGATCTCTTCCTCAAGGTCTGCGACGCCGTCCAGCATGCGCATCAAAAAGGGATCATCCACCGGGATCTCAAGCCGACCAATATCCTGGTCACGCCCGGCACCGACGTCCCGGTGCCCAAGATCATCGACTTCGGAGTGGCGAAAGACCTCGATCATCGGCTTAGCGCCCAGACGCTGTTCACGATGACCGGTCAGCTCGTCGGAACGCCCGAGTACATGGCGCCCGAGCAATCGGGTCCCGGCAGTCGCGACATCGACACGCGGGCCGACGTCTATTCGCTCGGTGTGCTGCTCTACGAGCTCTTGGTCGGCAAGCTGCCCTGGGTCCCGGGCGAAGGCCACAGCCCGGCCGAGCTCAGGGAGAGCCTGTACTCGGTCGATCCGACGCGTCCCAGCACACTGCTCTCGGAGATGGGCGACGAGTCGCGCACGATCGCCGCCTACCGCCGCACGAACCCGAGGACTCTCAGCCGCGAGCTCAAGGGCGATTTGGATTGGATCACGCTGCGCGCGATGGAGAAGGACCGCACGCGGCGCTACGCATCGGCGTCCGAGCTGGCGGCGGACATCCAACGCCATCTCGACGGCGAGCCGGTCTTGGCCGGCCCACCCAGCACGTGGTACCGCATCCAGAAATTCGCGCGGCGCAACCGCGTCTTCGTCACCTCCGCTCTCGCGGTCTCGGCGGCACTCCTGGTCGGCCTGATCGTGAGCTGGCACCTCTACCTCGAGACCCGAAGCCAAGCTCTGGTCAACGAGGAGCTGCTCGAGGAGAAGCGTGGCTTGCTCGAGCAGCTCGAGCAGCGCGTGGCGAGCGACGTCGAATTGATGGCGCATCTTGGACGAGTGCGAGACCTAGAGCAGCAAGCCGAGAAGACGCTGTGGCCGCCTTACGCGGACCGCGTCCAAGAGCTCGAATCCTGGTTGGACCATGCCGAGAAAGAGCTGGCCAGCTTGCCTGGCTTGAGGCGAGCGCTCCAGGAGATCCGGCTAGAGTCGCTGACGATCACCGAGGCCGAGTACGATGCCAGGCGAAAAGGCATGCCTCAGTATCGAGAGCGCGAGCGCCTGCAAGAGATGCTCGCGCAGTGGGACGAAAAGGCTCCGATGTCCGACGAGGTCCGCTTCGAGCTCGCCGCTGCCCGTCGCCGTCTCGAGGACCTCGACGACGAGATCGAAGGCTTCGAGATCTGGCGTTTCTCGGATCCCGACGATCAATGGCGTCACGACACGCTCGCGGCCCTGGTCGCGGAGCTGGATCGCTGGATGAGTGACGACGAGGCGGTGAGCGCGGTGGCCTCCATCCGCAATCGACTCGTCGCGGCTCATCGCATGAACCGGATCCCGAGGCGCCAAGTCGAGGAGGCCTGGGCCAAGGCCAGGAAGGCCATCCGAGAGCATCCCTTGTACTCGGGTCTCGAGATCGACCGCCAGCCGGGTCTACTTCCGCTGGGCCCCGACCCCGACTCGACGCTCTGGGAGTTCGCGCATTTGATCTCGGGAGAAGTGCCCGGGCGTGACCCGGCCGGGCATATCGTCATCGAAGACGATTCGGCGATCGTGCTGGTCCTGATCCCGGGCGGCCGAGATCTACTCGGCAGCCAGGGACACGATCCCCGCGGACCGAACTACGACCAAAGGACCCGCCCCAACGAATCAGAGCCATTCGAGATCGAGCTCTCGCCCTTCTTCCTTTCGAAGTTCGAGCTGACGCAGGGGCAATGGTTCCGCCTCACGAGCACGCACCCCTCTCCCTACGGCCCCAATCACGAGCGCACCCGAGACGATTGGGCCCGGCACCCGGTCGAGTACATCTCTTTCGACGATTGCCAAAGCGTGCTCGGCCGGAACGGTCTCGCCCTGCCGACCGAATGCCAATGGGAGTATGCGACGCGAGCAGGCACCGACACTCCGTGGTGGACCGGAGAGCAGTCGTTCGATCTGCAAGACGTGGCCAACCTGGCCGACGAGTCCGCCGCCAATGAGAATCCCTTGCTGCGCCGCCAATACGAGCGCTGGAACGACGGCCACTTCATCCACTCGACCGTCGGCGAGTTTCGCGCCAACCCCTTTGGACTGCACGACGTCTACGGCAACGTCGCCGAGATCTGCCGCGACCGAGTGGACCAAGTGGGCGTCTCCAGCCCCCTCCGTGTGCCGGGCGACGGCGAGAGCATCCTGGACGACGCCTCCAAGCGCATCATGCGCGGCGGGAATCACGCCTCGGTCTCGGGAAGCGCGCGCTCGGCGTTTCGGCTCCCCGTATACGCCGACTTTCGAGCACAAGGCATGGGAGTCCGGCCCTCGAGAAGCCTCGATCGCGACTGACGAAACGCGACGAGGGTGTCCGCTCGAAAAGCAACGGACTGGTCGATACGGCATCGGCCACGGGGTATCGGATCTGAGACGACGTCTTCTCCGAAGCGATCGGAAAGAGGACACGGAGACCGGCTGAAGCCGGCGGTCCGAAAGACGACTGCCCCCTGACGGTCCTTCAGCTCACCGCACCAGCAGGACCTGGACGAAGAGTCTGGCCAGGACGGGATCGAAGCGGACGCCGCCGTCGGTCAAGAGCTCGGCCAGGACATCGGACACGGCCCGCAATGGCTCGCCGTAGACGGCTGTCGTCGTGGCGCGGTCGTAGTGATCGGCGATGCGGACGATGCGCGAGTAGAGGTTGGGCAGGTTGCCGTCGAAGTCGCCGCTGCCGGACACGTCGTGATGCTCGTAGCTCACGATGACCGCCATCAGGTTGGCGAGCGAGAGGCTGTGCTGCCGCAAGATCTCGACCACGCCCAGCCGCGGATGCGCTTCGAGCTCGGCGCGCTCGGACAAGGACAGCTCACCGGCACGCTCGAGCAGGTCCTTGGACACGACGGTCAGCCCGACGTCGTGCAGGAGCGCCGCGACGCCGAGGTCGCCGAGCTGCTTCTTGCCGAGACCGGCCGCTTGACCGAGCAGCACCGAGAGGATGCAGACGTTCACCGAGTGCTGGAAGATCCGATGGTCGTGATCGCGAATGGTCGTCATCGCGAGTAGCGTCGGCTCGTCTTCGAGCACGGTGTCGACGATGTCCTGAACGACTCGCTTCACGCGGCGCAGATCGATGTCCTTGCGCTGGCGGATCGATTCGAGGATCCGCCACGTGACGAAGAGCGAGCGCAGGTAGGTGCCGCGAGCCTTCTCCGCGCGATTGACGGTCGAAGCGGTCGGCACCTCGTCGGCATCGCCCTCCTGATAGGGCTCCGCCTCGATGCCTTGGCTGGTGCGCTCGAACACCTCGTGCAGCCTCTCGAACGGCTCGTCCGCGGGCGACTCCACTCCGAGCGCTTCGACGAGGATTCGGATCTGCTCGGGCAGCACGGTCTCCGAGAAGCGCAAGGATCCGATTTGATGCTCGCGCAGGATCTGGATCAGGAAGCGGAAGCAGTTGTACGACTCGAAGCCGATGCGCAGACGCGAGTCGTTGAGAAAGAGGCAGTCGGAGGTCAGCCGCATCTCGAGCGAGCCGAAGATCTCCATCGCCTCGTGGAGCCTCTGGTGCACGCCGTCGACGGCGGAGAAGAAGAGCGAGTTCTTGCTGCCGTGGATGCGCGCCGTCTTGATCGCGATGAAGAGTCCCGAGACCAGGTCCTTGCCAACTTTCTGGATGTCGACCTGGCCGGCAGCGGCCGGTCCGCCGAAAGTCCGTTGTCGACTCTCCGGGCTCAACTCCGAATGCTCCGGGCCACGAGCTCGATCAGATCGTCGGGCTCGAAGGGCTTGCGGAAGTAGGCTGTCGCTCCGAGCTCGCGGCTCTTGTTCTGACCGTGAGCATGCTCCCGCGCCGTGAAGACGACGACGGGGATGCCCTCGGTCTCGGGTCGCCGCTTGAGCAGGCCCAGGGTCTCCCAGCCATCGAGGCCGGGCATCATCACGTCGAGCAGGATCAAGTCGGGGTCGATCTCCGCCGCCTTGCGGATACCCTCTTCACCGTTCTGGGCGGCCTCGACGCGGTAGCCGACGCTCTCGAGGAGCATTTGCGTGGAGAGGATGATCATCTCTTCATCCTCGATGATGAGCACGGTCTTCTGTCCCGCCCGGATCTCGTCGCTCAACATGGTGCCGTCCCTCCGGCCGGTGCGGCGAGGGGGCAGCGGGGCAGCCGGAACGAGAAGGTGGCTCCTTGCATCGGCGCGCTCTCGAGCTCGACATCGCTGTCGTGGGCGCGGAGGATGCGCCGGGCGACGCTCAGCCCGAGGCCCGCTCCTCCGAACTGACGGGTCAACGGCCTCTCGACCTGTTGGAATCGCTCGAAGATCAACTCGTGGTGCCAGGGCGCGATGCCGATGCCCGTGTCCTGAACGCGCATGACGACGGACTCGTCCTCCGCCTCGACCCAAACCCTCACCTCACCGCCCTCGGGCGTGAACTTGATCGAGTTCTCGATCAGCGCTTGCAGGGCGCGCTTGATGTCCTCGAAGTCGGCCCTTACGAGCACGTCGGGCGCCGGCATCTCGAGGTGGAGCGAGAGCCCCTTCGCTTCGACGGTCCGCGAGAACGGACGACAGGCGACCTCGATCAGATCGCGCACCGGGAACTCCTCGTCCCCGCGCTCGAAGTCCTCGCCCTCGAGGCGAGCCAAGCTGATGACCTTGTCGATCTCGTGCTCGAGTCGGCGCGCCTGATCCCGGATGTCGTCGAGCACACGCTGCTGACGATCGGGGACCTCACCCAGCCGGCCCTGGCAGAGCATCGAGACGAAGGTCTTGATGGCGGTCAAGGGCGCCCTAAGCTCGTGCGAGACGATCGAGAGGAACTGGCTCTTCACGCGCTCGGAGCGGCGCACCGCGGAGACGTCGCGCAGGATCGCGACGGCGCCGAGACGGGCGGCCTCTTCGGCACCGGGCAGTGCGAGGACCGAGACCTCGAAGGCGAGCGGCTCACCGGCGAGCCCGCCGAGGAGGACCTCCCCGTTCCACTCGTTCACGCCGCCCACCAGGACGCGCTCGAAGCCTTGGGTGAGCAGGGCGCAGAGCTCGGCCGGTCCCTCGAGGCTCTCGACATCGGCGCCGAGGGTGGCGAGGGAGCTGATCCCGAGCTGACGCTCGACGCTGCGGTTGATCGCGATGATGGCGCCATCGGAGTCGGTGAAGATGACGCCGTCGCGAATGCCGTCGAGGAACGTCATCACGCGCTCGAGATCGTCCCAGAGGTCGTTCTCGGCAGCCGGCAGAGGATCCTGCGCCGTATGACAGCGCTCGAGATGAAGCGCTTCCAATCGAGAGTGCAGCCGGTCGACCGGCCACTCGCCGCCAGGTGCCGGGAAGTAGTCGGCCGCGCCCCAGAGCAACCACTCACGGGCCTGCTCGACATCGGCTTGCTCATCGACGACGACGATCGGCAGCCGCGGCGCGAGGTTCTCGGCCGTCTGACGAAGCCGGCTCCGGGCACCGCTCGCCCCTTCAAAGACGACCCAAGCGTCGGCCAGCGGCCAGGGCCCCGTGGGAGGAGCGAGCTTGACCATCCAACCCGCAACTTCCAGAGCGCGAGCCGCACGCTCGGCGCTCGGCCCTTCCCCGATGATCAGAAGGCGCCCAGCGCCCCCTCGATCGGGCTCCCCGTTCAATGCAACACCTCCCAAGACGCCACCGCCGGTTCGAAGACTCTCCATGGCCTCGATGCTCGAAGCCATCCGGAGGGATCCTCGTTCTACATCGACCGGAGCCTGGTGGCGGGTTTAGACCTTGGGGGTGGAGCTCATCTCGACGGTCCCGAAGTAGCCCTCGAGCTCGGAGACGATGTTCAGGACCTCGGTCTCGAAGAGCTCGGCGATCTCGGTCCCCGTGCGCATCGTCAGCGCTTTCTCCACGATCTCCTCGGCCTGCTGGATCGAGAGCGATCGGATCAGGCTCTTCACCGGCACGACGTAGAACGGCGAGACGCTGAAGCGGCGAAGCCCGAGGCCCAGCAGCATCAAGACGCTGGCGACGTTGCCGCCCATCTCGCCGCAGACGGTGACGTCCTTTTGATGGAGGTGGCAGGCACGCAGCACGTGCCGCATCGTGTTCAAGACCGCTGGATGGAAGGTTTGATAAAGCCTGGAAACCTTCGCGTTGTTGCGATCGACGGCCATGAGGTACTGGACGAGATCGTTCGTGCCGACGCTCACGAAGTCGACCTCCTCGAGGAAGTCGTCGATCGCCCAGGCGACCGCCGGGACCTCGACCATGATGCCCAGCGGCGTGTCGGCGTCGAAGGGCAGCCCCTGCGCCGTCAGGTCCTGCTTGAGGCTGGCGATCAGGCTCTTGGCGTGCCGCACCTCCTCGAGCGTCGTCACCATCGGGAGCAGAATCTTCAAGGGGCCGTGCACGCTCGCCCGCAACAGCGCCCGGATCTGCACGATGAAGAGGTCCGGCCACTCGAAGCTGACCCGCAGCCCGCGCCAGCCGAGCGCCGGATTGGACTCGGAGGGGAACTGCAGGTACGGCAGGCGCTTGTCGTCGCCGATGTCGAGCGTCCGGACCACCAGCTCCCGGCCGCCCAGTTTCTCGGCGAGGCCGCGGTAGACCTCGTACTGCTCCTCTTCGCTCGGGAACCGCCCGTGCTCCATGAAGATGAACTCGGTGCGGAAGAGCCCCACACCGTCGATGGTCTCGACGTCGAGCCGGTTCAGGTCCGAGGCGCGCTCGACGTTGATCGTGAGCTGGACGCGCTCGCCGTCGGTCGTCCGACACTCCTCGTGGACGCAGCCCGACAGCCGGTTGCGCAGCGCCTCGAGCTGGCTGTGGGCGCGGCGATACTTCTCGAGGACCTTCTCCTCGGGATTGACGAAGAGCTTGCCGGTGCGGCCGTCCATCACCACCGTGTCGCCTGCCCGCAAGCGGCAACGGATCCCTTCGACGCCGGTCACGGCCGGAATGCCGTAGGAGCGGGCGAGGATGGCCGCGTGCGAGACGTTGCCGCCGCGCTCGGTCACGATGCCCCGCAGATGCTCCTTGTCGAGCCCGACCGTCATGGAGGGAAAGAGCTCGTAAGCCGCCAGGACGTAGTCGCCGTCGGCCGCCGGCCCCAGATCCTCCTCGTGTTGGAGCAGGGCGCGAAGCAGGCGATGGCACACGTCGCGCAAGTCCCCCACCCTCTGCTTCATGACCTCGTGGTCGCTGGATTTGAAGAGCGCCTCGTAGTCGTCGAACCACGACATCAAGACGGTCTCGACGTTGACGAGGTCCTTCTCCATGCGCCGCTTCACATCGCGCACCAGCACCGGGTCCTTGAGGATCTCGACGTGTGCATCGAAGATCAGGGCATCCCGCTCCGAGGCGTGCTCGGCGACCTCGTCGCGCAGCTCCAAGATCTGCTGCCGCGCCTTCTCGAGAGCCTGCTGGAGGCGCTCGATCTCCAAGTCGACCTGCGCCGCGGTGATCGGATAGGCGCGGAGGAGCGCCGGTGTTCCTTCGTGCACCGAGACCTTGCCGATCGCGATTCCCGGTGACACCGGCACTGCCTGAATGGCAAAGCTACGATCGACCAACTGCAGAGGCCCCTTCCTGAGTGCGGCGAAGATCCGCCCATTCGGACCTCCTCCCCCCGAAACCGCGGGATTATATGGAAAGGCCTCCGCGGCGTCAATTCTGCCCGTCACCTCGCAACGTCACGGCGAGCCACGACTTGCGTATCTGTCTCCGCTTGAAGAGCCGGCGGTCCCTCAGGCTGGGCAAGGCGTTGACCCGACTACCGCTCACCGCTGACCGGGCGTAGTCCCCGGTAGATCTCCACCGAGAAGCTCCAGTGATCGAAGCGGCCGGAGCGGATCTCGCCGTGCTTCCAACAGTGCTCGTGGATCCAGCGAAGGAGGCGCGGACGCTGCTGCTTCAGGCGCTCGGCTCCAGCAGACGTGAGGATCACCCAGTGCTGCGTGCCCCGCAGCCTCTTCGGCCCGTTGACGAGCTGGCCGAGCTGCGAGATCGAGAACACCTGCGGCTCCTTGCCGGGCCGCTGCAGGTAGTACCGCGCCACTCGGGGCTCGTCACTCGAGTAGGTGTAGCGATCCGGATCGCGCTGCTCGGGAGGCCGCTTCTCCTCCAGCTCGCTCTCGAGCTCACGAACCCGGGAGACGACCTCTCGGAAGTCGTAGCGATTGCCGTCCCGGTAGTAAGAGGCCCAATCCGGGGCGTTGAGCAGCACGACCACCAGGCCGAAGCTGAACGAGAGCAGAGGGTGCGCTCTGTGCAGCCAGCCGAGGATCCGAGAGAGACCGGCGCCAGCCGCCAAGAAGACGGGCGCGAGCACGCAAGGCATTCCTTCGACGGGAACGCGCAGCGCCAAGGGTCCGACGAGCAGCAAGACCAGCCCGAAGCCCACGCCGATCGGAATCCACCATCGGCTGGGCCGGAGTCCACCGAAGAGGCTCGGCACGACCGCGATCGACAGCAGCACCACCGGCAAGCCGATCGAGCTACGCACCCAGGCCAACAGCTCCCCCAACCCGAGCTCGGGCCGGCTGAAGACCTGGTTGGCGGTGCTGAGCCAGGTGAGCGCTCCGACTTGTCCCTGCACGATGCGGCTGGCGAGCACGAACGAACCGATCATCGCGGCTGCCGCGATCAACGGCTTCAGGCGTCGCTTGTCACTTTCACGGAGATACCAGGCGAGTGCCGAGAGCGTGATCAAGGCGAGGAGCAGGTAGGCCGACGGGCTGGCCGACGCCGCCACGAACCAGGAGACCGCGACGACGATCGCCCAGCGCCAACCGCCCTTCTCGAGGATCTCGGAGAAGCCGACGAGGCAGATCGTGCTGGCGAAGAAGGCGAGGGAGTGATGGGTCGCGAGCTGCGAGAAGAAGATGAGGAGCGGCGACACGGCGACGAGCGCAGCGGAGCAGGTGCCGATCCCGATGCCCAGCCGTCGACGTCCCCAGGTCAGGATGAGGACGACGGCCAAGATCCCCGCGATGGCGGCCGGCAGCCTCGTCCAGAGCTCGAGGTCGGGCACGATCACTCGCCGAGCCTGCCTCAGCTCCGGAAAGAAGACCAGCCGATCGAGCCAGAGTGCCGGATCGAGCGGTCGCGTCCACCACCCGATGTCCGCGCGGACCTTCCAGGCGGCGATGCGGTCGACCAGCGAGTCGAACTCCCGTGGACCGAACGACCAGCGACCGAGCCCGTAGAGGCGGAGCAGGACGGCCGCCGCGACGACGGCCAATGCCCCCGTCCAGCCCAGCCAACCGTGCTTGTCGCGCTCCAAGACCTTCAAACCGTCATTCCCATTTCGAGTCGGATTCGATGACTCTCAACATCGGCGAAGTAGCGCCGCATTCACGAGGCCGGATCTGCCAGGACGCACCACCCACTGCGAAGTCGGCTCGGGCGCCTGGCCATTCAGAGAAACGCGAGCGAACGGGCTCCGCCCTCGCTGCACGCTCGCCTCGCCCCGCCCCGCGCCAGACAAAGGGCACGCAAGCTACCGAGTCTCCCAGAGCCTCGCAATCGCCGATTCCTACTTCGCCCGATTCCGTGACGAGGTCGATCTCAACCTTCAGCGGCTTCCCTTCCGAAACGATACCCACGGTCCATCGTCTCTCCACGGAGATCCCTTCGATGTCGCAAGCGAGCCAGTCCTCGATTCGCCGGACGCGGCCGGTCTCGGCTTCCCGCTCCGGTTCCGCCCCCGCCCACGAAGAGCCGGTCACGATCGAGCGCCCCGATCGGCTGCTCACGCAGATCCTCATGACTTGCGCGATCGGATCCCTGGTCGTCGGCGGTATCCTCCTGATCGGATCGACGCTCTCGGCAGACTCGACGGCCGGTCGCTGGGTGAGCCACGCCAGCTCGGCCGGCTTGACCGCATTCGCCGCCGCCGTCTCCGGCGTCATTTTGATGGCGCTGCAGTGGGTGCTCCGCGAGGTCCAGTACTCGCGCGCCCACGCGGCGATGCTCGGCCAGCAGAACCTGGTGATCAGTCGCCAGAACGAGGAGCTCTACCGGCGTCTGTGCGAGATCCGCAATCAGGACAAGGGCCTCCTTCTGGACCGCATCTACAACCTGATGGAGTCGCTGCGCGGCGAGAGCCAGCAGGCCGCCCAGTCCACGACGGTGCAGCATGCCCTCGTCGAGGAGATCCACAATCTCGTCAGCCAGCAGGGCCCCCACCTCGCCCGAGTCGCCCAAGGCGCTCGCCAGACCCAGGAGTATCTCGAGCGAGCCGACACCAGCCTCGCCAGCTTCCGCGCCTCGCTCAAGCAGATCGCCGACAGCGGCGGGGATCAGCAGGTCGAGCAGCTTCAAAGGCTCCTGGGCGAAGGGTTCCAGAAGCTCGGTGAGCAGTTCGGGACCTACGGCGAGAAGATCCAGACGATCGCACAGCAGCTCGACGTCCAGGCCCTCATCGAGGCGCTCAAGAAAGAGCTCCCCGACGGCACGAGCACTTGGGACAGCATTCGAGACAAGCTCGAGTCGGTGGAAGCCAATCTCGAAGGCCTGCGGCACGAGAGCTCACTTCGCAGCTCGGCTGCGCCCAGCCAGGCCGCTCCGCCTGCGGCGCCCGCCGCTCCGAAGTCGACCGGCTCGTCGAAGTCCAAGAACGACAAGCCCGGCGGAGACGGAGGCGGCAAGGCGGGCGCCCCGAAGAAGGCGAGCTCCCAGCAGTTCCGCAACGCCCTCAGCCGCCTGAAGAACCTCCGCGAGCAGAATACCTGAGGACGGCCGGTCAAGAGGCGAGCTCCAGCTCGTCGACCCACTTGGCCGTCTCGCTCTGCCGCGCGAAGAACACGTCCCCGACTCGGTCGGGGTCCCGCGCCTGGAGGAACTTCAAGACGAAGACGGGCTCGCCCGCGATCTCCGAACGACCGACGATCTGGACCTTGCCATCGTAGGCCGACATCACGACGCCGCGGACGGTTCGGCCGAGACCGGTCACCTGGCGGTAGGCGTCCTGGAAGATGTCGAGCGCGCGTGACAGCGAGAGCTGGAAGTAATCCTCGCTGCCCGTGTTCCTCGCCTGGAAGAAGTAGTAAGGCACGACGCCCAGCTTCACTTGAAGGTCCCACAGGCGTCGCCAGTCCTCGGCGCGATCATTGATGCGCCTCAGCACCGGGGACTGCGAGCGCAGCACGCCGCCCGTCGACCGGATCGCCGCGATGGCGCGCTCGACCTCCGAGGTCTCCATCTCACGCGGATGCGAAAACTGCGTCATGAAGGCGAGGTGGCGGCCGCTGCGCGTGATGCGCTCGAAGAGGCGGAGCTTGGCGCCCGCATCGACGTCTCGCGTCACGACCTGAGGATAGAAGCCGAGCGACTTGGAGCCGATCCGGATCGAGGTGATGTGCTCGAGCTCCAAGAGGGGCTCGATGTAACGGGTGAGGCTGCGGGCGCGCATGACCATCGGGTCGCCGCCGGTGATGAGGACGCTGCTCACTTCCTCATGACGCTTCAGGTACCGGATCATCGACTCGACGTGATCGACCTGGAACTTCGCCTCGCCCTCGAGCGGCAGGAACTGCGGCGCTCGGAAGCAGTAGGTGCAGTGCGCGTGACAGGTCTGCCCTTCACGCGGGAACACGAGCACCGTCTCGCGATACTTGTGCTGCAACCCGTCGACAGGCTCCCCATCGAGTGTGGGGACGTTGTCGGTCTGTCCCGCCGGATGGGGATTCATCTCGGCCCAGGCATCGTTGAGGGCGAGCCGGAAAGCGGCCCGAGGCGCACGGACCTGCTCGAGCTCCTCGAGTCGGGCGGCGTAGCCAGCGGGCAGCATCTCGCGCATCGGAAAGAGCAGACGGAAGATCGGATCGTCGGGGACGGCTCGCCAGTCGATCAGCTCGTCGCAGACGTAGCGCGAGACGCGGAACGGGAAGATCCTGGAAGCGAGCAGGACTTCCTCACGAAGGGCCCGGGGCAAGCCACGCCATTGCGGGAGACGGCCGATCGTCTGCCGATTGAAGGCCTCCAGCTTCGAGACGGGTCCGTTGTCCGGGCACGGGTCGAAGGACTGCGTGGGTCTGGCAACGAGCTCTGAAGATCTCTGCATCAAGCTTCCTCTAGGGCTTCGGTCAGCGGCACGAGGGTGCGGCCATGCGACCGATACGGTTCTGCGATAGAGACGAAAACGCCCGGGAATCGGTCGATCTCGACTCGGATCCGTCCGCGAGGGTTGAATGTTCGCGGAGCCGACGCTGCGACGCAGGGAGCTCGAAAGCGGACCCGAGAACGGGCCGATGCAGGATCTCTCGGACCCCGCAACCCTGGCGGTGGCTCAAGACCACCGATCGCCAACCCATCGGCTGACGGCAGCCCTTCGATTATGCGGAGGCGGGCGTCAGCGTCAAGATCAGGCCCACTCCTGCCGGCGGTCCGGCGGTGCACGCTGGTGCTGAAACCGGGCGAGAGGGCGATGCCCCCGCACGCCAATCGCGTTCGTCATATCGAGGCGTCCACTCTGGCAGGGTGGTTTCCAGTCGGAGTGGGACAGGCCCCTGACGAACGAGTGGGGGTGAGCCGCGAGCGTAGCGACCGGTCCACATCCCGTTCGGAGAGGGTCTATTCCGGCAATCGCCAGGGCGGAGATCGAGTCCGTCTGGTGATCTGAAACTAGTCACGTTGTCGTTCGGACCGCCGGCTTCAGCCGG
>JAVJTD010000113.1:0-38027 GCA_040219065.1 Planctomycetota bacterium | reverse complement strand
TCAAGTCCCCAGACGGGCTCGTTCTTCGCCCTGGCGATTACCGGAAGGGACCCTCCTCGGACGGGGTGTGGACCGGTCGCTGCGCTCGCGGCTCACCCCCTTTCGTTTGTGAGGGCCCGTCACGTTCTGACTTGAAACTAGATCCCGCGCGACCCCAACCAGAGCCCGCGCGACCGAGACGGGAAGCGGTCATCGAGCCGGGAGCCGCATCCTCGACGTCGCTGACGATCGAGCAGGAATGGTCCGAGCAAGGGGCGCGGGACACTGCGGCCGTACGGCCATAAAACGACATCGCGGGCGCACCACCTCACGTCGCGACGACTGACCTGGCCTCAGTACCGCGGCTCCCAGTACACCTCGATCTTGTGGTGGTCGGGATCTTCGCAGGTGAAGCTGACGTAGTCGTCCTTGGCGATCAGCTCCTTGGCGATCGCGACACCGGCCGTGACCATGTCCTCTCGCATGCCCCGGACGGCATCGGCGGAATCGAGACGGAAGCCGAAGTGGAACCAGGCGGGCAACGGATCGGGAGCGGGGTCCGGTGCCAGGGCCAGATCGAAGAGGTGCTCGTTCGAGAGGAACGAGATGTCCCCATGACTCAGCGTGAACGTGAAGCCGAAGTACGTCGAGTAGAACTCCCGGGACCGGTCGACGTCACGAACATGAAGGTGCAGGTGATTGAGATCCATGATGCCTCTCCAGAAACCGCCGGGTCCTGTCCGACGAGACTACGTCACCCGCTTTCGATGAGGAACGGGTCCACGATGTTCTTCGGTCGCGGGACGTCCGGAAGAAACGATCCGAGCTCCGATGGACCTGCCCCGCGAAACCCGTTCGCCAGCTCACACCGAAGGCGAGCACCAACGACTCACCTCGGGCAGACGCCGCCTCAACGCTCCCTCGGCCACCCCGACCCCGGTGCTCCGCCAGATCCCACCACTGATCAAATGAAGCCCCCAGGCCTCGCCCCAAACTCCTCTTCGATCCGCTTGCGATCCAGCCCGCCCCCGGCTTTAATGTCCCCTCGCCTCCCAAGCGCCCGTAGCTCAGTAGGATAGAGCAGCGGTTTCCTAAACCGCAGGTCACAGGTTCGAATCCTGTCGGGCGCACCAACCAACTTGCCATCGGGCAGCCACGTTCCAAGTCCGGTCGTCTCGCCGCGACCCGACTTCAGCCCCGATTGAGCACCCGCTCGCCGGTCTCTTCCAGACTCTTGGGCGATCGTGGGCAGTCCTCGGGGAGATCACGATGCCCACGTCGCGAGTCGCCTTGACGGCCTCACGGGTCGTGCTCGTTTCGCTGGCCGTCGTCGCCGCCCCTCAACAGCTTTCGTTGCGGCCAGCGTGCGGGAGCCGCGAATTTCGGACTTGAAGATTCCGGAATCGGTCCAAAAATGGAATCTATGATTCCGAGATTGCTTCAGCCCTCCGACTCCAAGAGCTTCTTCCTCTTCGGCCCCCGCGGGACCGGGAAGACGGCTTGGGTCCGGGCCACTTTCGAAGACGCGGTCTACCTCGACCTCCTCGAATCGGATCTCTACACGAGACTGCTGGCCGCGCCGAATCGGCTGGAGTCCTTCGTGCCCCCAGGCGGCGAACACCGGGTCGTCATCGATGAGGTGCAGCGGATCCCGGCACTCCTCGATGAGGTGCACCGCCTGATCGAAACGAGGCGTTTGCGCTTCGTGCTGACCGGCTCGAGCGCGCGCAAGCTGAAGCGCGAGGGCACGAACCTCTTGGCGGGACGCGCGCTGACGGACTTCATGCATCCATTCACGGCCACGGAGCTTGGCGACGGCTTCCGCTTCGATCATGCACTGCGGTTCGGTTGCCTGCCTGCGGTCTGGATGGAAAAGGAGCCGGAGCGTTTCTTGAGCAGCTACGTGACGACCTACCTGAAGGAGGAGGTCCAGCAAGAAGGGCTGACACGCAATCTGGGAGCCTTCAGTCGCTTCCTGGAAGCGGCCTCATTCTCGCAAGGCGCGGTTCTCAACATCACCGAGGTCGCTCGCGAGTGTTCGGTCGAGCGGAAGGTCGTCTCCAACTATTTCACGATCCTCGAGGATCTACTGCTCGCCATTCGATTGCCGGTTTTCTCTCGGAAAGCAAGGAGAAAGCTCGTCGCCCACCCGAAGTTCTTCTTCTTCGATGTCGGAGTCTATCGAGCCATTCGACCAGCGGGACCGCTGGAGTCCATCGGCGAGGTCGAGGGGCCGGCGTTGGAGACACTCGTATTGCAACAACTGAGAGCACTGAACGACGTGCTGCACCTCGGCTATGCGATCTCGTATTGGCGAACACCCTCGGGCACCGAGGTGGACTTCGTGCTCTGTGGCAAGCGCGGGCTCAAGGCGATCGAGGTGAAACGGTCCGACAGGTTGCGGCCTCGCGACCTCACCGGCCTGCGGGCGTTCCAGGAAGATTATCCAGTCGCCGAATGCCTCCTTCTCCATGGCGGCGATCGCGACCAACAGGAAGGCTCGATCTCCGTCTGGCCCATCGAGTCCGGCTTGCTCCGCCTCCACGACTGGCTTCGAGAATGGGCACCGACCCTCCCCGGGGTGCGGTCGGCCGTTCAGCCCCCCTCGCCGGCTTACCGAGAGCGAAGATCCATGCGTCGCTCTCGGAGTTGGTCATTGCGCCGACGCGATTGGATGACAGGAGTGGCTCCTCACCGCCGCCGTTGACCATCCCAGACCGGATCGATGTCAGCGCAGG
Organism: Planctomycetota bacterium; assembly: GCA_040219065.1. Classification (GTDB taxonomy): domain Bacteria; phylum Planctomycetota; class OFTM77; order OFTM77; family OFTM77; genus OFTM77. The sequence continues at coordinate 35,310 of JAVJTD010000113.1, read as the reverse complement.
GGGCTCCCTTTGCGTCCGCTCGCAGTTTGCCCAGAGAGTCGGATTCATCGCATGGGCGAAGAGATGAACGCGGAGTGCGGGGGCAGAGTCCCAGCGGGGAGTGTCGTGTCGTGGCACGAAGTCACGGCTGACTCATCTGCCACTCGAGGCAGGTCGTGGGTATGATTCGGACGAAGTGGATTCGCTGGCCCCGTAGCTCACGTCCTGAGGAGGACTTCCATGAGGCGCTCACTGTCGAGACGTGCGTTCTTGAAGACCGTTGGCTTCGCGACGTCTGCGGTCGGCCTGGGAGGAGCGGCGTTCGCCCAAGACCAGGATCCCTCGACGATCCCAGGATTCGAGAAGGCCGAGACCGATCCGGACGCGTCGAAGGGGTGGGTGCCCTTTTCCGACCGCAAGATACGGGTCGGCATCGCCGGCTACGGCCTGTGCTCCTTCGGAGCGCAGTTCGGGTTCCAGAACCACCCGAACGTCGAGATCGTCGCGGTCACCGATCTCATCCCTGAGCGCTGCGCCGAGCTGGCGAAGGCCTGCCGCTGTGAGAAGACGTATCCGTCATGCGAGGAGATGATCCAGGACGATCGGATCGAGGCCGTCTTCATCGCCACCGATGCGCCCAGCCATGCGCGACTCGCGATCGCGGCGCTGGAGCACGGCAAGCACGTCGCTTCGGCCGTGCCCGCAGTCCACGGCTCGCTCGAGGATGCCGAGCGATTGTTCGAGGCCGTCCAGAGGAGCGGCCTGAAGTACATGATGTTCGAGACGTCGTACTTCCATGCGGATCTCTATGCCTGGCATCAGCAGTATCGGGCGGGCCTGATGGGCAGGCTGGTCTACTCCGAAGGCGAGTACTTCCATTACTTCGGCAGTCCCTTGGGCGGATACAACCCGAAGACGCGCCGGGTCGACACCGATGGCTGGCGCAAGGGGCTGCCTCCCCAGTGGTATCCGACGCACTCGAATGCCTACTACATCGGCGTGACGGGCGGGACCTTCACCGAGGTGTCCTGCATGGGCAATCCCAGCATCGTGCCGCACCTCCAAGCCGAGAACAACGACTACCAGAACCCGTTCGGATCCGAGATCGCCCTGTTTCGCACGAGCGAGGGCGGGATGTCGCGCATGGCCGTGTGCTGGGACATGCCGACGGCCCACGGCGAGAAGGGGCGGGTCTACGGACAGAAGAATGTCCCGGCCCAGATCAACGACAAGAGGCCGCCGCTTCCTCCGGGCGTGGACGCGGGTTCGCATGGCGGCTCGCACGGCTACCTCATGAGCGAGTTCGTCGACGCGATCCTCCGAGACCGGAAGCCCTGGGTAGACGTCGCCCAAGCATTGAACATGACCGTGGCTGGCATCGTGGCTCACCAGTCCGCACTCAAAGACGGGGAGCTGCTGAAGATCCCTCAGTACACGTTGTGACCCCGGAGAACCGACTCTCCCGCGGCGAGCGATAGGACGGAAGTGGATGGAGTGGCTGCCCCCGAAGATCGCCCGGTGTTCGGCGCCCGCCTCCTCGGTCGACGGCCCCACTCCGCTCGACGTCCTCGCCGAGCATGTCGCCGGGCGAGTCGGCCCGCCCCCCCCTCGCAGGAGCTCCTCTTGCGCACGAGCGCACCGAAGCCGGGCCTCGCCCACTGGTTCGCCATGAAGATGGGCAGACGTACGTTTCGATGCGCTTCTACTTGTACGGCGATGCGGCCGGCGAGAGCGCGCGACACGTCGAGCCCGCTTGGCAGACCTGGCTCAGCTCGCAGTTCCCGCCGGAAGCCCAGAAGGCAGAAAGATGAGGTCTTGCTTCGACGACTCAAAGCGTGTGGTCAGAGGGTACCTCGGGCCAATTGAGCACGGGGACTGTAAATAATGTCGTTCGACATGCCGCGAGCCTATTGACTTCGGGTTCAAAGGCGATAGAAGAGGCGACGCCCGCGGGTGTCCGGGAGATCATGCAACAGCCCGAGAAGGGATCGGAGAATGACCATGAATCGATCGTCTGCCGGCCTCATGGCCATCGTGCTGGCGCTGCTGGTGCCGTCGGCGAGCGCTCGCCAAGCATCCGACGACTCGTTGCTCGAGGCCCGGCGAGGCTTTCAGACGGAGCTGCTGGAGAAGGTGCGCGACGGCGAGCCGCTTCCGGAGCCTCCCAAGGAGCTGTTCTCACTCGTCTCCTATCCGACTCCGGTCGGCACGATGAACGCCTACTTGAGCAAGCCGCCCAAGAGAGGCCAGAAGGCCCCGGCCATCATTTGGATCACGGGCGGCTTTCCGCCCGGCGGGGCGGACCCGAGCGCCTGGGAGCCCGCCCCGCTCGAGAACGACCAGTCCGCGAAGTCCTATCGCGAGGCGGGCCTGGTGATGATGTATCCGGCCCTTCGTGGCAGCTACGACAATCCGGGGTATCAGGAGAGCTTCTACGGAGAGGTCGACGACGTACTCGCGGCTCTCGAATATCTGAGCGGTGTCGAGGGCGTCGATCCTAGCCGCATCTACTTGGGTGGGCACAGCACCGGAGGTACCTTAGCCCTATTGGTCGCGGCAGCCTCGGATCGATTTCGTGGCGTGATCGCCTTCGGCCCTGTCGAAGATCCCGCCGGCTACGGCCAGGGCTCCCTCACCTACGATGTCGAGAACGAGAAGGAGCGACGGCTCCGTGCGCCGATCCACTTCCTCGGAGCGATCCGCACGCCGACCTTCGTCATCGAGGGCACCGAGCAGGGGAACATCGACTCTGTCGAGGAGCTCCGGGCATCGTGCTCGAATGACCGCGTCCATTTCCTCGTCGCTCGTGGAGCGGATCACTTCAACCTGCTCGCCCCAGTGAACGCGCTCATCGCCAAGAAGATCATCGATGCAGGTGGCCGGGCGCTCGAGCTGACACAGGCCGACATCGATCAGGCGATCGAGCCCCTTCGAGTGGCCGAGCGAGAGGCTTCGGACCTCGAGCAGCTCGCTGGGCTTCGCCGACGTGGGATCGACATCAGAGTGGTCCAGAAGATCACGTTCTATTTGGCCGGAACCGACAAAGCGGCGCTCGAGGCCGTGGCGAAGACCGCGAAGCAGGATCGCTTTCAGGCCAGTGAGCCCGAGCAGCAAGAGGGATTCGACGGTGAGGAGTTCCTCCTCTTGCGCCTCGAGCGAAGTATCAAGCTCTCGAACCTCGAAGACCTACTCGCCGCGTCCGCGAAGGCCGCCGGCTACGAGAAGCCGGAGACCGTGCACTATCTCGGCTGGGGCGTCGAGTAATCGACTGCCACCCCTTCGAGGCTCACGCGTCGGCTGCGAAGGCTTTCTCGAGCGAGCTTGGGCCGGAGGGCATCGTTGTGGTGAGGAAGCGCACTCCGTGCGGCCCCTTGCTCGGCGCCTCGAGGCTCGATCGTCAGCGATGTCGAGGAAGCGGCTCCCTGCTCAACAGCCGCTTCCCGTTGCGGTCGCGCGGGCTCTGTTTTCGGTCGCCCTGAAAGGGCAGGGCCTTCGGCCCTGATTCTCGATCGTGGCTACACTCCCCGCCCCTTCAGAACGAAAGACATCGGGACTTCCTGTGCTCCAGATTCGCTCCTGGCCCGGCTTCTATGAGCCGTTCAACTCTCTGAGTCACCTCGTCGGCGCAGCCGTCTTCTTGGTCCTCGGCGTTCGGCTGCTGCGGGCGAGCCGGGGAGACCGGCTGCACAAATGGTTCTTCGGAGTCTTCGCGTTCACGAGCGTGCTCTTGCTCTCGATGAGCGGTGTGTTCCACATGCTGGAAGAGGGCTCGACGGGGCGCGCCGTGTTGGGGCGGCTCGACAAGGCCGCAATCTTCGCGCTCATCGCGGGGACGCACACGCCCGTACAGGGTCTCTTCTTTCGCGGTGGGGCTCGTTGGGGCGTGATCGCGATCATGTGGACGCTGGCCGTTACCGGCATCACGCTCTTCAGCATCTTCTACGAATCTCTGCCGCACGGGCTGGGTACCGGGATGTACCTGCTGATGGGCTGGATCGCCGGTATCGCGGGCCTCGTCGCCTGGCGCCGGGAGCGCAGGGCCCGGATAGGGCTCCTGGTTCTGGGCGGGCTCTTCTACTCGGCGGGTGCGATCCTCCTCGGCCTCGAGTGGCCGGTGATCGTGCCCCCCAGCTTTGGACCTCACGAGCTGTGGCACGTCGCGGTGCTCATCGCGATGGCCTTGCACTGGCGATTCATGTTCTGGAACGCTCAGAGAGCGTGCCGAGGGACTCCGTCCTCGCCTACAGGTTGAGCACGAAGATGGCGACGGCCATGAGGAGCATCAATGTCGCCGGAAGCGACTTCACTGCCGGATCGTTCACCTTGAGGTGCATCGAAACGGCTCCGAGCATCAGGGCGATGACCAGGCCCGCGGCGGGCAGGACCACCTCGGGGACCCACAGGCCCATCACCAAGAGGACGCCCGAGAGGATCTTGAGCGCTCCGACGAGATGGAAGAACCATTCGGGCAAACCGTAGACCGCGAACTCCTCCTTGAGGGACCTTGCCTCACCGCCCCGATAACCAGTCGACCGGCTCGCGCGGAGCAGCCAGACGTTCAAGAGCCCCAATCCGACGATCAGTTGGAGAATCGAAGAGATCGAAAACGGAGGCATCGCTGGTCTCACCTGCGGAGTGATGGGAAGGCATGGCCGACTGCACATCTTCGGAAGATCTCGGAAGCCCAGGCATCCTCTACCAGACCTGGAAAGCTCTGTCGATCCGGCGCGCCCCGAATCCACTCCACGGGGTACTCCGTTGCACTGCCGACGGCTACGACCGCAACGAGATGCCCAGGAGGCGGGCAGCGCCTTCCTCGGAACAACCAATCGGCTTCCTCGGAACGGCCACTCGCCATCATCGGAATCACCGATCGGCTTCGTCGATGTCGGCGGAGAACAGAAACGTTTCGACGGTGGCTACGAGGTCCTCCTCCTTCGTCACCACGGATCATCCCGAGGACGGTGCCGGCGTGCCCGACGAGACTCCCGACCTGCAGGGCCGCTCCCCACAGAGCCAGTCGCTTGCCCGTGTCATTCATCTTCGTTCTTTTCTCTCGCGGGTGAGTGATTCGGGCACCGGCTACCCGAGGCCAGAGCGGATAGTTCATGCAGCGCAGAGGTGACCGCGGGACGCTGGCTCGTCCTCGGACGTGAGACAGCCGCCCGGGCTTCTTCAGCGGCCGCGGTAGCGCTCGTTGGCTCGCTCGAAGAGGCTTTGAATCACCGCACCATCCGAAGGCTGCTCTTCTCGCGTCTCGGGATCCCACTGGCTACGAGTGGTGGCGAAGAAGTCGCCGCCGTAGATGTGGATGCCTCCTGTGAATCGCTCGAGGGGGTTGGTGACCGAGTGGATGACGTTCTCTGACAAAGTGGCGACGTCGCCCTCGAACAGACACTGCGCACCACACGCGGTGACCCCTTCGGGAGACCGGCGCCAGAAGATGTTGTCTTCGCGACCCGTGTAGATGCCGATCACGGCCCACATGAGGTGGTCGTGGGGCATCAGGTTCATCTGGGGCGTCCAGGTCGCCGCCAGGATGGTCAAGGTCTCGGACCGGTACAGCGGCTGAATACCGGCCCGATCGGGCTCACCGACTGCGGACAGCATCCTGTGCGGATCGCTGAGGCTGCGGCGAAGCACCTCCTTCACGGCTCGCTGCGGGTCCGCCTCCGCGTTGGCGGCGACACAGTCGGCCACAAAGGCTTCGAGGTCGACCCTGCGGTCGCGTCCCACACTCATGATTCGTCTCCTCGAGTCTCCGGGGCGCCTCAATGCCCCAAGGCGATGGCGGCGATCTCTTCTTTGGTGAGGGCGCGCTGGTAGAGGCGGACGTCGTCGATCGCGCCGTCGAAGTACTCGTCGCCTCCTTGGAAGTCGCAGCCGATGATCAAAGGCTCCTCGCTGCCTTCGAGGGTGAGGGAGACGCTCGGCTGGTTCGGATCGAGCTTGCCGTCGATGAAGAAGCGAACGATCGCTCCATCGTACGTGATCGCGACATGGGTCCACCGATCGAGGGTCATCAGGGTCGTCGAGTTCGATACGTGCGCATCGGCGTTCAGGCTGACGCGCAGCGCCCCGTCGCTCCAGACCTGCATCGAGTACGGCGCACGGCTCGTTCCCTTGGCGACGATCCCCTCCCAGGCGCCGAAGCTGCGCGCCTTGATCCAGGCGGCTATGGTGATTTGCTTGCTCGCGGCGTGGGTCGGCCGATCGGCGATCTCGACGTAGTCGTTGATGCCGTCGAACTGCAGGGCGCTATCGCCGTGCGGGCCCTCGGTCCACTTCGGTCCCTTCTTCAGAAAGCCCTGCGAGCCGTTGCCCGACGAGTCTGCGGTCTCCAGCCCCTCGCCTTCGTTCAGGGCCATCCAGACCTTCGGGTGCCAGGCGAGATCGAGGACCTCCCTCTCGGAAAGCGGCCGGGAGTAGACGCGCACGTCGTCCAATCGCCCCTGGAAGAAGCGCCCCTCGCCGAACGGATCGACGCCCAGCCAGAATGGCCCCGGCGCCAAGCTCGGCTTTCCGGGCTGCCGCGCAGAGACGAGGGCGCCGTCGACATAGAAGCGCTGGGTCTGGCCGTCATAGACCTCCGCGACGTGGTACCAGATCCCGGGAATGAAGCCCGAGGCGGTCCGCTCGAAGTTCTGGCTGAATCCGTGCTCGAAGGCATCTTGGGTGCCGTTGAAGCCGATGAAGCTTCCTTTATTTGATGCTGGGCTCCCCCATCCGATCAGATGGCGGCCCTCGTCCTCGAGCGCTGGGTTCTCAGCGCCGGCCTGCATCCACAGCGCCGTCGAGAAGACCGCGTCCCCTTCGAGGCCGGTGAGCTTCTGGGACTGTCCGTGAGCGCTGATGCCGTCGAGCTCGAGTGCGCCTCCCCGCGGCCCCGACTCGAAGACCTCGCCCTCGAGCTCGAGGTCGTTCTCGCGGGCGGAGAGATCGCGGCCGGTTCCATCGAAGGGCCAGTGGGCGAGAAGTCCGTCGTCCGTGCGATCGAGGATCAAGAGCCCCGCGGGCACCGCATCGGGCGAGAGCGCGATCTCGGAGGACGTCGCACTCAAGCCACCGCTGGCCGTGACCTCCAGCCGCCGCAGCGTGTTCGGGCTCTCCTCGATCACGTAGAGCGAGCTTCCGAGCTCGCTCCCGGCGAGGAGCCTGGGGCTGCCGGCCAAACGTTCGAAGGGAGAGTCGGCGATCTGGGTGAGCGTGCCCTCGACACCGACGCCGAAGATGGTGATGTCGCCGCTGGCATTGGCCACGTAGAGAAGCTCGCCGTGACGAGTGAACATCGCGAACGAGGGCCGAATCGCGGGGGCGTTCGAGAAGGGCGAGCCCGGAATGAGGTCGAGGGCTCCGTCGAGCCGAACCTCGTAGCCGTCGATCGCACCGAGGGTCTCGCCCGGATCGAGCGGATACAGCCAGGTGCCGCGGCGATTGAGCGCCAACTGGCTCGTCGAGCCGCCCGAGACATTGGGTATGCCGAGCAAGGTGAGAGCACCGTCGTCCCCGATCGCGAGGATGCCGACGACCGGGTCGGCCTCGAACCCGACGAAGAGCCGCAGACCTCTCGAGTCGCTGGCGAGAGTGATCGCTCCGCGCGGCTGAAGGGGAACGGGGTCGAACGCTTGCGTCAGGGATCCGCCCTCGCCGATCGCGAAGGTCTCGATCGAGGAGCCCGCTCCGTCCGAGCTCGCGACGTAGAGCAGCGGCAGTTCGGGATGCACCTCCAGCGCCGACGGACCGCCCCCTTCGACGGGAGAGGGAGCACCCGCGGTCGCCAGCCCTCCCTGCGCGCCGATGCTGAAGCTCGTCACGTCTCCCGAGCCCGTGTTCGCAGCGAAGAGGAACCGAGCGTCCCTCGAGAGTGCCAGCGCGTCTCGGCCCCGATTTCCTCCGGCACCGCCCGTCTCGAACGGCGACAAGGGATGCTCGACCAGAAGACCTCGCGAAGAAACGAGCGCGACGAACAGGGCATTCTCGCCGGCGCGATTCTCCGCCAGGAAGATCAGGCTCGCGACCTCGAGGATCGAGAACGACCAGCGCTCGGCGTAGCGCAGCGTGTCGCCCGTATCCCGGGCCCGAACTTCAGGCGTCAGCGTCGCGCCTAGCCGGGACCCCGGCGGAACCGTCCCGCCGTTCGGGCGCAGGCGAACGATCTCCCCCTCCACGCTGAGCTCGGCGTCCACCCGCTCGCCGAGCTCGTCCTCCAGAAAGAACGAGTCCGCGTGCACGCTGGTCGGCTCGAGCTCCTGATCGAATCGCACCTCGACGACGAGGTCGGGGGTCCCTTCTCCGCCCTTCTTCGGGGAGACCTCTTCGATCTCCAAGTAGCGGCGATCGGTTCGGAAGGACCAGACGCGGTCTTCGCCGAGGATCGTTCCATCCGACGCCTGGATGCTCCCGTCCAGGGCCACGGTGAAAGGTGTCTCGGGCTCGAGCCCCTGCCAAGGCCGCAGTCGGATTCGATCGGCCTGCACCTCGATCGTGCCCGGCACTCTGCCGGTCGGGCCCTCGAGCCACAAGCTCTCCGGCGTCACGCTGGCCTCATCGATCGCGCGCGACAGCCGGACCGTGACGACCACGTCGAGCGGTACTCCGCGCTGGCCCTCGATGGGAAACGTCGAGTCGACCTCGAACGGTTCCAAAGGCTCGGTCGTGAACGAGAACCGATGAGGCGCCTTCAGGCGACCGCCGCGCTCGTCTCGAACTGCGTCGCTCAGGACGACCTCGTGAGCTCGGGACTTCTCGAAGTCCCCCGAGGCCCGAAACATCGCGCGCACACCCGCCACCGCGATCCGACCCGGAACGACCTGCCCGTCCGCGAGCACCTGAAAGCTCTCATCGGTCAGAGAGCGCGGATCCACACGATCCGAAAAGACGATCGAGATGAGGCCAGGACCCGAGACGTCGGTGTCCCCATCGGCGGGTGACGTCATGACGACACTGAGCGTCGAGGATCCGCCGGCGGCCGCGATGAGGGACGAGTTGCTGCTCTTGCTGCAGCTTCCAGCCGCGATCAGAGTGGCGAGGAGAATGGAAAGGGAGGCGGCACCGGGACGGAGAGGCGGCGCGGAGATCATTCGCAGATCCTGTCGGACGAGGTGCAGGCGAAAGGGATTTGGTGGGGGATCGTGGAACCTGAAGGCTGGAAGCACATTCTACGGCCGGCGCGAGAGGAATCAACGTGCCGGGGAACAGAAGGATCAACGCTCAGGCGCGGGGAGCGGATGAGACGCACTCGGAAGAAGACGTCGCGTCCGATTGAGAAGTCCGCGGGGATCGCGGTCTGGCTCGACGAGCTCGCTGCTGTTGGGCTGTGGCTCGAAGTCACTGTCGGAGTCCGATAACCTCTCGGCATGAACCCAATCCATTCGAGAGGCTGGCTCGCTCTTCTCGTCTTGTTGGCGAGCGCAGGGCAGGTCGATGCCCAGAAGCGGCTCCCGTCAGCCGATCGCTCGTCCCCGGACTTCCTCGACAACGGTGTGATTCGGATCGGGGTCGATGTCTCGAAAGGAGGCGCGATCCGCTGGCTTTCGAGGTCCGGCTCGACGGACAACGTGATCAACGTCGCGGACCTCGGCCGCTACGTGCAGCAGTCCTACTACTCTGGCCCTTGTCCCTACGTTCCCGAAGGGGCGAGCCAGCATCCAGCTTGGAGCGGCTGGTGCTGGAATCCGATCCAGGTGGGAGACGTCTTCGGCAACCCGTCCCGGCTGCTCGATCACACCAACGACGGGCAGACGCTGTACACCCAGTGCGTGCCGATGCAGTGGGCGCTGGACGGTGTGCCCGGGGACTGCACGCTGGAGACTTGGATCCGTCTCGAGGAGAACCGCGCCCACGTTCGTTGCCGGCTCGTGAATGCTCGCCAGGACCCGGCCCGATATCCGGCGGCTCATCAAGAGCTCCCTGCGATCTACACGATCGGCCGACTGCATCGCCTGTTCACCTACACCGGCTTGGCCCCCTTCACGGGCGATGCGCTCACACAAATCCAGAACAGCGGACCACCCTGGGAATACTGGCTCAGCACCGAGCGCTGGGCGGCTCTCGTCGACGACGATGGCTGGGGAGTGGGCATCGTGCATCCCGATCGGCTGCTGACCGCTGGAGGGTTTCACGGAACGCCCGGAGTGGGCGGTCCCGCGGATGGCGCCACCGGGTACATCGCTCCGCTGCACACCGAGGTAATCGACGCTCAGATCACCTATGAGTATGCCTTCATACTGATCCTCGGCACGCTCAGCCAGATTCGAGAGCTCGCGACGGCCAATGCTCCGGAGGCACGCCCCCGCTTTCGATTCCACCGAGACCGAAGCCATTGGATCCCGATCAACGCTCGAGACGCCGCACCACCCTATGACGGTGCCTGGACGCTGTCCTTGGAGGACGGTGACCCTCAATTGATCAGCCCCCCCATGGACTACGAAGCGGCCCGGGCGCCGAAGCTGACGATCGAGGCGGCCTATCGCGGAGCGGGAAGCAAGGCCGAGCTCTTCTTCGCTCGGACGGGCGAAGACTTCAGCGCTGCCCGCCGCGTGGAGTGGCCCGTGATCTCCGATGGCGTCGTGCGCACCTACGTCGTCGACCTCGCCGCGCACTCCGACTACACGGGCCGAATTGGCAAGCTGCGGTTCGACCCTTTGGTGCAGACGCAGGCCGGCAACGAGATCGACCTCGTCTCGATCGGTTTCGAGTGAGATCGAGATGGAAGGGCGAGTCGGAAACGAGCCGCCCGAATGAGGGCGACATGTCCTAGCCTGTGAGCGATGGCTTCGTCACCGCTTCAGCAGGTCCACCATCGCCCGCCCCAGGGCGTCGCCGATGAGGAAGTAGCTCTCGGCGTTTCCGAACCAGTGGTGGCCGTGGGTTCGATTCGGGGAGTCTTCGGCGGGACGCGCGAAGCTCGTGGTCTCGACGAAGGCAACCGTGCCCTCGAACTCGGGACGGGTTGCCCCGGCCATCTGCGCGCGTCGAAACTCGAGCATGCCCGCCCCGGCGTCCGGGCCGCCGTTTCCGAGCTCGCCGACGACGACGGGCAGATCGAGCTGCCTCAGGTCGCGCCGGACGTCGCGAATCAGATGGGCCAGATTGTCGGCATACTCGGCTCGGGCCTGAGCGTCGATCATGTCGTTCCAGCCCTGCAGCCAAACGAAGCCCGTCAGCTCGATCTTCGCGCCGGCGAGCTCGGGGAATTCGCTTCCGAGGTTGGCGAGAGCTTCATGAACCTCGGCGATCATCTGCTCGTAGTAGGGACCGGTCGGCCCCTCGCAGCTCGGGGGGCGAAAGTCCGCCACCAGGCTCTTCCCGCCCCAGGCCGTCTTGATCAGCAGGACGGGCTCGTCGAAGTGCTCCCCGAGCACATGGCCGAGCTGGAGCTCGGGCCCCATGTGATGGCGCCCGTCGTACCCGGTGAAGCCGATCGAGAGATGCCCCTTTTTGACCTGATCCTTCGTGCGATAGCGAACCCAGACGTCGTCGCGCTCCACCCACGTTCCATCCGAGTTTTGCAGATGCGCCATTCGCGCTCGCTTCTCGGGATCCTCGAGCAGTCGGGCCAACGTGCCACGTCCGCCGTTGTAGTGCTCAGGGTGATCGAGATCGACGACGCCCTGGCCCACCATGTTGGACTGGCCGGCGAGGACGAATGCCCTCACGCGACGCACCGAGGCGTCTCGAGCCGCGGCCGCTTCGGACAAGGCGAGCAACCAGATCGTCAACCAGGCCAGACGGAGGCCGAGCGTCTTCATGGCGATACCTCTATCCCACTGCTCATACGAGTCGTGTTCCCCTCCTGCCGGCCTTCTGGGCGGATCGTACCACGACGGCTGCCAAGCACGCCCCGTCGGCGCGACTCGCTCGACTTGGTTCCATCGATGTCGCTCGCGGACGTCCATCCCGGCGTACCAGGCCGTCGCCGAGTACTTGATGGCGAAGTGACCTCTCCGCTCACTCGGATGTCGAGGACACGCTCGCTCGAAGCCTGAAGTCCCCGAGCGACGGCTCGTCTTCGCTCAAGGCAAGAAAGAGATTGGATCGACATTACGGATCTCCAAGAGCTTTGCGAATGGTCTCGCGAGCCGGCCTCGGGTCGGCGCGAACGACACTCACGAACCATTCGACTCGGGCAGGCTCGATACCTTCCCGGAGGAGATCCATCATGAAGAGCACGACGACTTTGTTCCTGGTGGCGGCGATCGGCCTCTTTGGCTCTTGCAAGGGCGGTGGCGGCGGCGGCGGGGGAGCGCCGGCCTCGGTCGGGGACCCGGGGCAGACCAGTGACAACGCTCCGGTCGCGAAGAACGACCAAAGCACTCTCGACGAGGATTCCGTGGTCCGCATCGCGGTCCTCGTCAACGACACCGATCCCGACGGCGACGCCCTGACGATCACCCGCGTGACAAAGCCCGAGCACGGGACCGCTCGGATCGACGGGAACCGGATCGTCTATTCGCCGGACGCCGACTACTTCGGCGACGATCGCCTGGAGTACACGATCACGGACGGATCCGATGGCGAGGCGACCGCGGAAGTGACGATCGCGGTGCGCCCGATCAACGATGCCCCGGTCGCAGAGTCCGACAGCCTCTCGGGGCGTGAGGACGACGAGATCCTCCTCGGTAGCGAGGTCCTCGCCAATGACTCCGATGCCGAAGGCGATTCGCTGGTCATCGACAGCGTGTCCGACCCCGAGAACGGCCACATCGAATGGCGTCCGGGCCGCCGCGGCGAGGTCCCAGTCTACATCCCGAACCCGAACTTCATCGGCGGCGAGCTCCTCACGTACCGGGTGCGAGACGCCGAGGGTGCGCTGAGCAATGAGGCCATGATCCGCCTCGAGGTCGCGCCGACCGAGCTGGCTTTCTCCTTGGACCAGGAGCTCGGTCTCAGCGCCGGCGGCGGGATCGCGATCGCCGACATCGACGGCGACCGGAGCCAAGACATCACGTGCGTGTCTTGGGACTTCGATCGCAACGGGCCTCTGCCCTCCACCCTGGAGACCTTCATGAATCGCGGCGCCGGACAGTTCGCACGGAGCAGCGAGTTGCTCTCGGCACATCACCAGCGAGTCGCATTCGCGCAGCTCGATGGGTCGGGTGGCCCCGAGCTCGTCCTCTTCGGCTTCGGAGCGGACGCCAGCTTCGCCGTCCCGGCCGCTTACCCGAATCGAACGCGGCAGGGCGACTCCTCGCCGAGCTACGACTTCCGAGACCCCGACCACTTCGAAGAGCCGTCCCAGGAACGTCAGCTCGTCATCGCGGACTTCAACGGCGATCGGGCGCTCGACGTCGCGCTGGCCATCGGCTCCCGGATCAAGATCTTCCTGCAGCGCTCGGCCGAGTTCCCCACCGGTCAGGAGATCGACACCGGCGCCAACGTCTCCGACATCGTGGCCGCCGACCTCGACGGCGACGGCAACACGGACCTCGCCGGTGCCTACTTCACCGCCGACGGCCGCTACGGCATCACGGTCTTGCTCAACGACAACGGAGGCTCCGGCTTCCGATTCGCCGATCCCCAGCTCTTCAGCACGAAGAGCGAGAGCTTCCACATCGCTTCGGGAGACTTCAATGGCGACGGTCGGGCCGACCTGGCGACGTCGGGCGTGCTCGATGCCGAGGTCCTCGTCTGGCTGAACCGCACCGAGCGACCGGGCTTTCTGAGCTTGTCTACGGGCGAGTCGATCTTCCAGGCCGAGAGCCATCGCACCTGGGACCTCGAGGCCGGCGATCTCGACCGGGACGGGTTCGACGACCTGGTTCTCGCCCGCCAGGCGACAGCCGACACCGGCAGCGTCGATGTCCTTCTGAGCGCCTCGACCCAGGGCGAGCCGACCGCCTTCCGCGAAGCGCACGCCTTGTTCGGCAGCCGCCCGGCCCTCATCCGGCCCACCGATGTCGCCCTCGGCGACCTGGACGGTGACGGCCTCCTGGACCTGGCGGTCGCCGACCTCGACCTGCGAGGCTTCCATCGAGCGCTGAGCCGCATCCGCTGACATCCCCTTCCGCTCGAATCTCCTCAGGGCCCGGCTCATTCGAGTCGGGCCCTATTTCGTTGGGCTGGGGCACGCGTCGTCCGAACATTTCCGAGAGCCTCGCGTTGCCTCCGCCGAGGCGCTGGAGAAGATGAAGGGGCCGCCGGACCAGAATGGCCGAAGGGCCTGTGGCTCTGACTCGCACGACCACCGACCTTCCATCCTCGTCACCACTCATCACTCCTCGGAGGCTCTCCTGCATGCATTCCGATCCTGAGCAGGCTCCCTTCGACGAATCGACGGTCGATGAAGCTTTGAACGCCCTGGATGCCGAGGGCCTACGGACGTTGATTCGAGAGCTCTTGACTTGGACCGATGAGTCGACTCGAGTGCGCTTCGAGAGCAGTCTGTTGAGTCTGGCCGCTCGGGGCCCGTCGCGGTGGACTCCCAAGGGACCGAGCCCTCGAGTGGTTCAAGACGTGCAACGGTTCGTCGAGTCGGGCATGCGTTTCGGCTGGGTAGAGCCCAGGGCGGTCGACTCCTATCTGATCCAGGCTTCGAAGGCGTTCCATGCCCGGGACCATCGAACGGCCATCGAGATCTTCCGCGGCCTGCTCACTCCCCTCGCGGAGGCCGAGCTCCATGCCGGGCAGGACGAGCTGCTCGACGAAGTCCTCGCCGTGGATCTGACCGAGTGCGTCGCTCAGTTCGCCGTCTCGATGTACCTTCTCTCTACTCCCGAGAAGCGCGCCGAAGCTGTGATGAGCGCCTTCGACGAGATGGCCGGCATTGCCATACTCTACGAGCCTCTCCGTGAGATGGAGCAGGCTGCGGTCGAACCCCTCCCGGAGCTCGAATCCTTTCTCCAGCAGTGGCAATCCCTTCTCGAGAAGCCAATAGAGCTACGGCACTCCTGGAGGGGCACTGGACAATGGCTGCGTGAGGTCGTCGGACGCCTCGAAGGTACCGGCGGGCTGGCCCGTATCGCACGCGCCTCTCGAGACTCCAGCGACCTCCACGCGTGGTGCCGATCCCCGGTCGATGCCGGCGACTGGAATTCGGCTCTGGCGGCGTACGAGGAAGCCGAGAAGATTCTTGGCGAGGGGCGCAGCCGCGGGCAGTTTCTCGATGGCGCCGCCTTGGCCGCACAGGAGCTCCGGCGAGGGGACTTGCCTCGGCGTCTCGAGGAGGCTTGGCGAAAGGCACCCAGCCTCGTCCGGTTGCAGCGCTGGCTCGGCTCTTCGAAGAACCGGGCGCAGATCCGCGAGCGCATCGCCGAAGCGTTGGACGCCTGCCTGAAGCAATCTCACTGTCAGCGGGCTCTGCTCCTCTTCCTCGCCGAAGACTTCGAGAGTGCCGCTCAGCTCCTTGCTTCCGCCACAGGACTCGGTTGGTCGGAGCAGGAGCACCCCGGACATCTGGCCTTCGCGCTGTTCACGAGCTCGCTCAGCGCCGAGCCATTCGTGGAACACCCCCGGCGCGCCTTCGACGAGTTGGAGCGGCTAGGCGAACCGGACGGGCCACGGCTCGAGACACCCGAGATCTCGGATCTGATCACGCTGGCCCGTCCGCAGAGTCCTGAAGACGACGCGACACGCCAGATCGTTCTCCAAGCCATGCGCAAGGCTGCCGAGAAGCGTCTCACGGGCGTCACCGAGAATCAGCGTCGAAAATACTACGCGCATGCGGCCTCGCTCGCAGCGACCTGCGCACGGGTCGATGGCTCGGCCGGCGGGAAGCGCTGGCTCGAGAACGTCCGCCAGAGATACCGCCGCTTCCCGGCGCTCCAGCGTGAGTTTCGCGCGCAGGGATGATCATGGGCCGCCCTTCGACCTCGGATCGCCATGGCTGCGAAGCTGGCGCTCTTGGTGAGGCAACCCGCGGTTGGGATTCTGGAGTGAACGGCTCTTCGACTGTGATCGGCCAGGAGCCGACTCACGGCGACTCTTGACTCATCTGCCGGTCGGCGGTTATGCCGGGGTGACCGACCGGTCCTTCCCTCCTCGCAGCCCGGAATCCCAGACCCATGCCTCGACGGCGACCCAAGAAGAAGAAGGCTCCGCGAGCCCGTGAGCACACGCAGTCCCCGCGGGCGACTCGCCCCACAGCCCACGCGAGCGGCCTGAGACAACCCCAGAAGATCGCAGAGCAGGTGGAAGAGCACCTCGCCAGTGGCCGGGTGGTCGAAGCGCTCTCGGCTGCCAAGGTCTTGTTCGGGGCAGAGCCTTCGCCGAGCTCGCAAGAGTTGCTCGTGCGAACCTATGCGGCCCGGATCTCGGCGCTCCTCGGCGCGAACCTCCCGGCCGAAGCCAATGCCCTCCTCCTCGGGGTCGAGCGGGACTTTCCCGATCAAAGCCACCTTCTCGAAGTGCCCCGGATCGGCTCTTGGATCCGCACCGGCCGCCTCGCCGATGTCCTCGCCATCTTGCGTGAGCCCGATTCGACTGCCGAGCGAGTGCGAGCGGCCGAAGAGGCGCTTCGCCGATGGCTGATTGCGCCCGACGAGGTCGCTGGCTGTGATGCGCTGCCCGAAGACCATCCCCTCCGCCAGGCCGCGGTCGCAGTCGATGCTGCCTTCACCCGGGTCACGACGGAGCCGACGCCGGACGAAGAGCTGACCCTGAGCGAAGTCTCGAGACGGAGCCCCTTGGCGCCCTGGAAGCCGCTGATCCGCGCCATCGCCGCCTTCTACCGGAATGATGACGTCGCTGCCCAGGAGTTTGCCGCGGCGACCCCTTCGGACTCGGCTCCCTACCGACTGGCGGGGACGCTCGAGACGCTCATCACTCATGCGAGTCCGCCCTCGGACTCCTATGCTCAGAACAAGCTCTTCGAAAAGGTCCTGGGTTACCGGCCACGTCTGTTGGAGCTCTTCGATGAGGCAGAATCGGCCACTGAAACGGGCAACGCCCGCGTGGCCGGCAAGGCCGTCCCCAAGCTGATCGAAGAGCTGGGCCGATCTCACCGCGACCTCATCCCGCGTGTGCGGCAACGCTGTTGGTTCAAGGCGATCGACTCCGAGATGTCCCCGCCCGCTGCCGAGCGGATGCTCGGTGGGCCAGTTGTCAAAGACGCCTCATTCTGGCGCCTCCTCGGCAATCAACGCCAGCACGCGCTGTCGTCGGATATCGATCCGAGAGAGGTCGCCCAGACGAGTGCCATCTTCTTCGAGTATCTCCATCACGCGATCGAGGAAGGATCGATCGCGAAGGGAAGCATCGACGAAGCCGCCGTGCTGCTCGAGATCGTCCGCATCTGCCGGCAGGCGGGTCACGCCGAGGAGACGATCGACTGGAAGCCGCCGTTCACCTACTTCCAATTCGAGCTGGCAGCGACAGGCCAATCCCCGAAGCTCCGCGAGCGATTGAACCGGCAACGCCCCTCTCATCTCCCGCCGCTGGCCGAGCTCTACGATCAGGTGGCCTCGATCACCCACTTCCGCGAGGTCTATCGCGAATGGGCAGACTTCGCTGCCGAGGCCCGCGATCAAAAGCGTGAAGAGCAGGCGCTCTCCGCGTGGCGAGAGCAATTCCCAGAAGACGCTGAGGTACTGCGCCGGCTCGCAGGTCTCGCCGAAGCACGCGGCGCCTTGAAGAAGGCCGCCGACCTGATCGCCGCGGCCCGCCGGATCGATGCACTCAGCTCGGACCTCCAAAGAGCGCAATGGCGAGTGGTCGCCAACTTTTCGTTCCGGCACCTCAAGCAGAAGAAGGCCCACCTCGTCGCCAAAGACCTCGAGTCGCTCGGCGAGCTCCGAGATCTCACCAAGGAGCCCGCCAAGTACTTCGCCATCGCGTTACGCGCCATGATCGCAGCCGTCGAGCACGACACCGAAGCGCTCGGTGCTCACTTCGACGAGCTCACCCGAGCGCTCGATGACGCACTCGCCGCCGAAGGCATGCTCCTCGAGATGGCTCGCTGCAGTAGCATTGCAGCCAATCACCTGGCCCCGATTCGGACCGGGAAGCCCGAGCTGGCTCGCATTCAAAAAGCGGCCGTGAAGATCTGCTCCCTCTCTCGATCACTCGAGCTTCCTCTCGGAATCCCAGAGTCGTGGCACCGAGACCTCCACGCCGCCAGCAATTTCGAGGCATTGAGCGCCTCCGACCTGCGGCTCCTCGCCGAAGCGGCCGATCGGCAGAATGACCCACAACTGGTCTTCTCGCTCGCCGGCGCCGGACTCCAGACGCCCAGCAGTGTCCTGGCCGAGCTCGTCTTCCTGCGCGCGAAGTGGGTGTCCGATTGGGAAACGGAGCGCAAGATCGACCTTTGCCGAGTCGCGGCCACGCTAGCGCGGCGACGCGGGGACGAGGCCTTCGCGGCCCTCGCCATGAAAGAGGCTCGCGATGTCCTGCTGGAATACCCCGGCTTCATGCTTCCGCGCTTCGAAATGCTCACCGAGGAGCTCGAGGACGACGAGATCGGAGCGCTGCTCGAGCACGAGGTGCAGTTCGGGCGACCGCATTTCAATGCGACTCGCCGCAAGAGGCGGCGCCGCTGGCGTGCGCTGCAGTTCGACTTCGATGAATTCGACGAGTTCGACGACGACCTCGACGACGAGTTCGACTTCGAAGACTTCTTCGGGGACGAAGGTCGAGCTCGCGACCATGAGCGCGGTCAGCGCAAGTCCTCTGGACCTCCGAGCAAGGTCGACGAGATGGAGGCTGCGATGGAGGCGTTGGGCAGCGACCCGGACCTTCAGCGCAAGCTCGAATCGGCGTCCGGTATCCCGGCCAGCGTTCTCGGGCTCATGATGGAAGCGATCGAGAAGTACGGCGAGGACCTCGACTACGATCAGCTCGAGCGGGACGATCCTGAGCTCTTCGGCCGCATCGCCGCTGCGCTGGGAGTCGGTGACGTGCTTCCGGGCCAAGCCCAACCGAAACGTCGTCAGAAGAAGAACCGGCGACGTCGCTGAGAGGAGCCCCCAATGTCTTCGAAACCCAGAGCCTCGCACGACCCTTGGACCGTCCTCGGCCTCTCGCCCGATGCGAGTGATACCGAGATTCGCCGAGCCTACCTCGCGGCGATCCGCAAGCATGGCCCCGACACCGATCCCGAAGCCTTCCAGGCGATTCGGAGCGCCTACGAGATCATCGAGGATCCGCTTCGGCGCGCCAAATTCCGAAAGCTCTTCGTCGATGTCGAGGCCCCGTTGGTCGACATGCTCCGTTCCGCTCCTCGATCGCGCCGGTTCATCGGTCCGAAGCGGTGGCTCAAGGTCCTCGAAGAACCCTCCCGATGAATCCGCTCGATCCCTCGCCACCCCCCCCTCGCGATGCGTCCCGGGATGCGGACTCGCCCGGAGACACTCCGCCGAGTCCGGAGAGCTCGTCGCTCCGCGAGCGCCTTCGGGCGCATTGGATCGCGCAGATCGATGCAAAGCTCGACGAAGCCCTCGCCGAGGATCCGCCGCCCGAGGGCATCGACCCGGCCTGGCTCGAAGAGCTGAACGAGCGTGCCGAAACGGATCTCTACACCTTCACTTCGGCTCTCACGGCCCTGACCCAGGAGATCAAGCTCCAGGGTCGCTCGTTCCAGAAGCTCGAGGAATCGCTCTCACGAGACCGGAGCACGGCCGAGACGCAGATTGCCGAAGAGCTGCATGCGTTGCGAGAGCTGCTCGCCGAGCGAGACGGGGAGACGTCCGCCTCATTGACCTCCGAGCGGAAGACCATCGATCTGCTCCTGGATCTCCACGAACGGCTCGCTCGCGGATTGGAGAGCGCCACTCGCGTCTCGGCATTCGCCAAGTCGCAGCTCGAGTCCTCGTTCCTCCTGCGCCGCTTCGGCAGGCGTGCGCTCGAGTCGATCCTCGATGGTGAGCGAGAGCTCACGCGCGGTGTCGGCATGACGCTCTCGCGCGTCGATGAGGCTCTGCGAGATTTGGGCGTCACCGAGATCGCATGCCTCGGTCAAGCGTTCGATCCTCGTCTGATGAGGATCGTCCAAGTGCAGGAGCCGACCGGCGAGGAGTCCACCGGAGCGAGCCGCATCGTGGTCGAGGTCTTTCGGAAGGGGTACCGCTGGCGAGGGGATGTGCTGCGCTTCGCCGAAGTTCTGGTCTCCGGTACCGCGTGAGTCATCGAGAATAATTCGTCGAGGAGAAATCGAGCTTGGAAACGATCATCGGCATCGACCTGGGCACCACCAACTCGGAAGTTGCGGCAATGATCGATGGCCGACTGGAGGTCATCGCATCGGGTCATTCGAATATGCTCCCGTCCTGCGTCGGTTTGGACGATGCCGGAAAGCTGCTCGTCGGCGCCCCGGCCAAGAATCAGCACTCCTTGCATCCGGATCGGACCATCCTGGCAGTCAAGCGCCGGATGGGTCAGGCCGAGCCGATCCCTCTCGGTGACCGCACCTACTCGCCCCAAGAGATCTCTTCCTTCATCCTGCGGGAGCTCGTCTCCTGGGCGAGCGCACGCCTGGGGGTGACGCCCGAGAAGGCCGTGATCACGGTGCCGGCCTACTTCTCCGATGCCCAACGGCAAGCCACGCGGGAGGCGGGCGCCCTCGCCGGTCTCGAGGTCCTGCGGATCATCAATGAGCCGACGGCGGCGAGCTTGGCCTACGAAGGTGAGGGCGGTAACGGGACGCTCCTGGTTTACGACCTCGGCGGCGGTACTTTCGACGTCTCCATTGTCCGCCGCGAGAGCGACGTCACCGAAGTGCTGGCGAGCCACGGCAATAATCATCTCGGCGGCGACGACTTCACGGCGTTGCTCTTCGAGCGACTCGCCGACGACTTCAATGAAGTGAGCGGCGTGGACGTGCGCTCGGGTGAAGCTCAGGCGCGCGCGAGGTTGTGGTGGGCTGCCGAGGAGGCGAAGAAGCTCTTGAGCGAGCAGCCCTTCGCCACGATTCGCGAGGAGGCGTTGTTGCTGCGCGACGGCAAGCCCGTTCACTTCGAGAGGGAGGTCTCCCGGGAGGAGTACGAAGAGCTGATCTCGGACCTCGTCGAGTCGACGATGGAGAGCGTCGCGAAGGCGTTGAAGGATGCAGGGATCTCGGCCGGGGAACTCGACGGCATCCTGCTCGTCGGCGGCTCGAGCCGTACACCACTCATCCAGGATCTTCTGCGGTCCCGCTCGGACGCTCCGCTTCATCAAGAGGTCCATCCCGACCTCTGCGTTGCCCTCGGTGCGGGCCGCCTCGCCGCTCGGCTCGGCGGGCACGCGATTCGACAAACCCTCGTCGACATCACGGCATACTCCTACGGCATCTCCTTTCTGGGCGAGCTCGATGGCGAGGAGTATCCCTACTGCTACAAACCGATCATCTCACGCAACTCACCGCTCCCACTGACACGCACCGAGCGCTACTTCACGGCCTTCCCCGGACAGACAGGTGCCCGGATCGAGATCTATCAAGGTGAGAGTCCCGACGCTCTGCAGAACATTCGTCTGGGCGAGTTCGTGATCGAAGGGCTGAAGCCGAGCGACGAGAACGCGACGATCCTCTGCAAGATGCGACTGGATCTCGATGGGATCCTGCAAGTCTCCGCCACGGAGAAGGAGACCGGTCTCGCGGCGAGCATCCGCATCGAGAAGCAGCAAACCCCCATGACCGAGCCCGAGATCCACTCGGCCCGGACGAAGCTCTCGAGACTGTTCGCCGACCGAGGCGACATCCCCGAAGAGATGGTGCTCGAGGCGCAGGCGAACGGCGATCCCGAGGGTACGAACGGCGCGTCTGCGGCCGAGTCGTTGGCCGCGAACCAACTGCTCGAGAAGTCCCGGAGCTTGCTCGATCGGATGCATGCCGATGATCGCGACGAGGCGATCGAGCTCCACGAGCGCATCACCAATGCGTTGCAGGATGGCGACCTTTCCGAGCTGGAAGCCGCGATGGAGGAGCTGCGCGAGATCGTCTTCTTCGTGGAAGGCAAATGAGCGAAGTCCACGGACGGTGCCCGGTGTGCCGCGCCCGCTTCCGAGGCACGGCCGAGTGCTCGCGGTGCGGCGCGGATCTTTCGTCGCTCATGCAGATCACCGTGCGGGCTTGGCGCCTGCGACGCCAAGCCCGCATCGCGCTGGGCGACGGGTGCTTCGACGAGGCACTGAGGCTGGCGAGAGCATCCCGCGCTCTTCACGACCTTCCGGCCGCCCGAGCAATCGAGACGATCGCGAGCAGTCTGACGAGGTAGTGAGGGCGAGGGCGATGGAGTGCCCAAGTCGAGCGAGTCAAAGACCGAGTCTGTCGGCGAGGACTCTGCGCAAGCGAGCTTGGGCCGGGGCGGCCGTGCGACGACAGCGCACTCCGAATGCTCCCTTGCTCGGCACCTTTCCGCTCGATCGTCGGCAGCGTCGAGGAAGCGGCTCCCAGCTCGACAGCCGCTTCCCGTTTCGGTCGCGCGGGCTCTGGTTTTCTCCGCCCTGAAAGGGCAGCCACTCGTCAGCCCAGGGCATCTCCCTGGGAAATGGGCCAGTCCCGAAATGACATCCCCAAGCCTGTAAGGCTTGCACTTTGGCAGAACGGCTGCTGAGCGGCCCGATGCGGGCCGAGTCTCTCGATGACAGCTCGCACGAGCGAGCTTGGGCCAGGGGCTCGCCGTGCCTACTGGATCGGCGAGCCTGTTCCGCGAGCAAGGCGGGCGGGACGCCCGCGTTCCCAGTGGTTTCAAGCCAGCGCCTGGGGTGACAGGCTGCTGCGTCAGCCTTCCGAGCCGCCCTTCTTCTTGGGGAGCTCGTGGATCTTGATCTCGCGGAACCAGATCGGGGCGCCGGCGTGCTTGCCTTGGAGGCCGATCTTGCCCTTTGTCGGGAGGTCGGCGAGGGGCTTGCTCAGCCACGAGGGAATCTCGGAGCCGTCGGGGTTGGTCTTGGCCGAGGTCCACTGGGTCATGTCGAGCTTCGTGACGACCTTGCCATTGAGCATCACCTCGATGTTCGGGCCTCGGCAAATGACCGTCATCCGGTTCCACTCACCCGGCTTCTTGACCAACGATTCGGACGCCGGAAGGTGACCGAAGATCGCGGCACACTGCCAGGTCTTGGGTGCTTTCGACCACTTCTCACTGTGATCGTCGGCGATCTGCACCTCGACCGAGTTCGGGATCCAGTTCTTCGTGTCGGAGCAGTAGACGATCACGCCACTGTTCGTACCTGACGCGGTCTTGAACTCGAGGTCGAGGACGAAGTCGTCGTAGTCCTTCTTCGACCAGATCGCCTGATCCTCGCTCGCCGTCAGCACGCCATCCTCGAAGGTCCACACATCCTTCGGCGCGTTGGCATTGGACAAGTCGGCCGCGAAGAGATCATCCCAGGACTTCGACTCGGGATGCTTGGCCTGCTCGGCCTCGGCTTTCGGCTCCTGAGCGATGGAGAGCGGCGAGAGAACCATCCAGCAGACGATTCCACAGAGGACGCTTCGAAACATGGTGGGACTCCCTTGGGTCAGGTGACGTTCGAATCAGGCCTGAGACTAACTCAAGCCGAGCCCAGCGCCCTCAGCAAACCCCTCGTCGAAGCCCCATGCCCTGGGCGGACTCGTCATCAGCCTCATCGCCGGGTGGCCAGGAACGCCACCAAGTCCATCAGCTCGTCGGCCGTTAGGCCGAGAGCGACGTTGTCGGGCATCAGCGACAGCTCGTTGAGCCCGCGGAAGACGATCTCGCCACGCGGCACGGAGGTCTGGGAGCCGCTGCTCTCCCGCACCACGACCACCTCGCCGTCCGCCACGATTTGACCGATCAGGATGCGACCGTCCTCGGTCTCGAGGGTGTGTGTCTCGAAGCCGACGAGGATCGACGCGCTCGGGTTGAGAATGGCGTCGAGGAGCGCTCGCCGGTCGAATTTGCCCCCGATCTTCGAGAGGTCGGGCCCCACCGCTTGTCCCTGACCATCGATCGCATGGCAGCGCGAGCACGCCGCCCGCTCGCCGTAGAAGACCGCGCGCCCTGCATCGGCATCGCCTCGTATCGCGAGGAGCTCATCGGCCGGAGGTAAGCTCGAGCCTTCTCGAGGAAAGTGGCGGCTCGCGAGCGCCCGCACCGAGAGATCGGGGTTGCGGAAGATCTCGCCTCCGATCGTCTTCTTCAGCCCCTCCGAGAGCGCTCCCTGATTGGCGAGCGCAATGAGGATCTTGCCGCCCGCCGAGGTCATGGCGAGTGTCGTCGCTGCGGCTTCGCGCTCGGCGTCGCTCGCCTTCTCGCTCTGCAACGTCGACTTCGCAAGCAGCGCCAGGTCGAGCTCACTCGGGCCGTCGTGGTAGACGAAGGCCTGCACGGTGGGTCGGTATCCCGGCTGAGTCAGGCCGCCCTCGTCGATCCCCACCCGCGTGCGAAAACGACTCACGCCGAGATCAGCGATATCGAAGACCAACGCGAGCGGTGCATGACCGCCGATGCCGTCCTGGTAGCGGTGCCCGCCTACGATGAGAGGTCCTCCTTCGCAGTTGGCACCGACCCGGATCTCGCCCCACCCGGTCACGCCACTCAGCCATTCCTGCTTCGACAGGGTGATCGTGGTGCCTTCGCCGTAGAGCGTCGGCTCGACCCAGTCGACCCAGTCGCATGACTTGCCATCACCGGCGTCCGTCACGACCAGGTAGAGGGTCTTCGCTCCGGTGAGATCGATGTCGACGTCGACGGCGGGCAGGTCGCGATTCAGGATCGGGCTCTCGAAGCGCGCTTCGCCGGGATAGGGAGGCGGCAGCTTCGAGACGAGGTCGTAGTGTATCCAGGCCTGGTCGCTCTTGTGCTCGACCCACCACCGCGCGTAGGGCGCGAGGTCTTCGGGTCCTTCGATCGCGATCTCGAGCATCGCCGTCGCCGCAGCGCTGGCTGACATGAAAGCCAAGGTGTCGATCGCTTGCCGGCGCTTCGACTCACTCAACGAAGGCGCGACCGCCCGTCGCTTCAGCATTCGAACAGAGGCGGGTGTATGCAGGCGCCAGACGATGTCGGCCACCTCGTCCGACCACTCGAGAGGCGCACGATCCGGATTCGGGAGAGACCGATAGAGCAGGATTTCGTCCCCCTCGGCACCGGTTCCCAAGGCTTCCAGGTACCAGCGGTCCTCGCCGCCGTAGCGACTCGCGATCTCGACGAGCGATTCGCGCTTCTCCTTCCAGGGGACATCTCGCAATGACAATGCGACCTCTCGCCGCACGGCCGGCGAGGGGTCCGAAGCCAGCTTTCGCGCGAGCGCCGGCCGATCCCCTTTCTCACGCAGCGCTCGCAGCGCGACGACCCGCATCTCGAGGTCCGGGTCTTCGAGGAGCTTCGTGACTTCCTGCCGGCCAGCCTCACCCAGACGGACCAGGACCCAAGCCGCCCGGGCACGCTGGAAGCGGTTCCTCGACGACAGCAGACGGCGGACGGGCGCCAGGGCACGCTTGCCTTGCGCGATGAGGCGCCGAAAGCCGAGGTTGCGCACGTTGACTGCCGGGCTCAGGAGCAGGTCGATGGCGCCTTCGATCGATTGGGCTTCGTGTGCGGGAGACTTCGGCTTCTGGCCCTTAGGACGAATGCGATAGATCGCACCCACGCCGGCCGTGTCGTCCATCTGGTGGCCGCCCACGACGGCGTCGAACCAGTCCGCGACGTAGATCGTGCCATCGGTGCCGATGGCGATATCCGACGGGCGGAACCACTTGCCGCGATCTTCGGGGCGGTCGCTCCAAACGTAATCCGGATCCGGCTTCGAGGTCGTCGCGAGGAACGAGAACGGCTCGAGCGCGAAGCCAGCGCCCTGAGCCTTTCGCCGGTATCCCCAGATGACGTTCTGTCCCGCCTCGCAGGAGAGCAGCAAGCCGCCCTCAAACGCATCACCGAGCTCGCCGCCCTCGTAGTACACGATGCCGGTCGGGGCGCCATTGCCGTAGACGTGGCCGGACGGGATGACGCCGGGATCGTCCTGCCGCCAGTGTGCGTCCGGGATGGATTGCCCCGGCCGGCGATCGGCCTGCCAGCTCCGATCACCGTAGATCGAGTTGAACCCGCAGTTGCCGTAACGCATCAGCCAGGTCGTGCGGCAGCTCTGAGTGTCGTCGTTGTCGTTCATCCAGACATCGCCGAACGAGTCGGAGCACGTCCCGACGGCGTTGCGGAAGCCGTGGCCGAGGACCTGCAAACCGGTGCCGTCCGGCTGAACACTCAGCGCGAGCCCGCCGGTGTAAACGCGGTGGTCATCGCTTCGCAGCCCGGGGGTGTTGTGAAGGTTGTAGGGGCTGCCGCCGGTGTACCAGCTCCCCGAGTGCAGGGTCCAACCGGACCGGTCGGTTACCCGGTGCGGCCCGGCATTGCCGACGTTGAAGAGCCACCGGCCATCGGGCGAGGCCTCGACGGCGTGCAGCGCATGATCGTGATCAAAGCCACCGAAGCCAGTGAGGAGGATCTCTTTGCTCACGACACGATCACGGGCGTCCTTCGTGTAGACGATCAGGTTCGGCGAGCAGGATACGACGACACGATCCCCGATGACGGCAACGCCCAAGGGCGCGACGAGGTCCTCGTCCTGAACGAAGACCTTCGAAGAGTCCGCCGCCCCGTCTCGATCCGTGTCCTCCAGGATCACGATGCGATCGCCGCCTTCTCGCCAGGCGTGCTCCTCGTCCTTGTTGTTGAAGGAGCGATAGTCGACAGCCTCGGCGACCCAGATCCGACCGCGCTCGTCGACGTCGATGCTGGTCGGATTGGAGAGCATCGGCGCCCGAGCCCACACGTCGACCTCGAGCCCATCGGCCGCGATCAGCGCCCGCGCGACGTCGTCGATACCCGATTCGTCATCCTGCGAGTGGGCACTCGCGGCGACTAAGACGATCCACCCGACGAGAACGATGCGCTTCATGATGAGCCGCCTAGGAGGTCCACGTTGCAACCGACAACCGGCACCCGGCTGCCTGGCCGAGGCCCTCGAAGCTACGCCGACCGCTGGCGAAGTCCAAGCGGGGAACGCGTGGCCGACCGGCGCAAGGGCTCGGCGAAGCGGAGAACATCGTCTCTCTGGGTGTCCGTGAGAGTGAGCATCGAGAACTGCAGCGGTGATTCCGGTGGCTCGCGGCGGCAAGATGGGGTCGCAGTACCTGACGCTCGTCAACCGTTCGTGCACTCTCAAGAGGTTCTGACCGATGACTCACACTCGCCAGCTCCTGACCTCGCTCCTGATCGCAGGAGCACTCTCGGCCTGCCAAGCTCCTGAGCGCGGCCTGGGACCGGGTCGCTGGATCGATCTGACGCATGCTTTCGATGAGTCGACGGTGTACTGGCCGACGGCCGATGGCTTCGAGCTCACGATCGACAGCCAGGGCATGACCGAGAAGGGCTTCTGGTACGAGGCGAACTCGTTCCGCTCGGCGGAGCACGGCGGCACGCACCTCGATGCGCCGGTTCACTTCGCCGAAGGGAAGGAGACCGTCGACGAGATTCCTCTCGGGCACCTCATCGGTCCGGGCGTGGTCGTCGACGTCGAGGAGGCCTGCTCTTCGGACCGCGATTACCAGGTGACGGTGCAGGACTTCGAAGCCTTTGAGGCGCGCCATGGAGAGCTGCCGGCGGGGAGCATCGTGCTGCTCCGCACCGGCTTCGCTCGCCACTGGCCGGACCGCGAGAAGTACATGGGCACGGCCGAGCGCGGAGCGGAGGCGGTCACGAAGCTGCACTTCCCGGGGCTCCATCCCGACGCGGCCCGCTGGCTCCTCGCGAACCGGGACATCCACGCGATCGGTCTCGACACACCCAGCATCGACTTCGGCCAGTCGACCCTCTTCGAGAGCCACCAGATCCTCTTCGCCGAGAACGTACCCGCCTTCGAGAACGTCGCCCACCTCGACCAGCTCCCCGCCCAGGGCTTCCTCGTGGTCGCGCTGCCGATGAAGATCCGAGACGGCAGCGGCGGCCCGCTCCGCATCGTGGCCTTCGTCGGCGAGTGACGGGCTCACCGCTTCGACATCGGTTCCTGCCCCTGTTCTCCTTTTTTGGCGTTTGTCATGAGGGGATCTCTCGTAAGGACCTCGTGAGATCAGCCCCTGTGGGTGCTCTCCTGAATCTTGACCCGGAGCGGTGAGGACAGACTTGGATCGACGGGATGACAAGCTCGTGAGTGCCATCCTGAGTGACGTTTCGGGGCGGCCTCTCGAGGAGCGACAGCGAATCTACCGCGAGCAGAGTCTCGACGATGAGACGGTCTGCCGGATCGAGGCCTTGCTCGAGGAGAGCGCGAGCTCGGCTTCGAACGACGTGACCCTCGACCTGGCCTCCGAGCCCGCGACGATGATCGTGGGCGGCGCGGATGATGGCGACTCGGACGACGAGCTCGCGCGCTGGGTCTCCCGCGTTCCCGATCGGCAAACCGTCGGGGCTCTCTTCGAGCTCGCCCTGGCGGTGATCTCCGAGGACCGGCCCGAAGACTCCTTGGACGAGACGGAGCGCGTTGCGGTGGCGGCCTTGCTCCGCGCACTCGCGGAGCCGACCCACGCGTGGTCCGAGGCGCCGCGCTTCGTCGATCAGCTCCGCCGGAAGTACGGGCCGGCGGTCGAGGAGGTGCTGAGCCGCGACAGCGACGACTCGACCGGCTTCACCATCGGCAAGAGCGGCCGGTACAAGCTCAAGGAGTACATCGCCGAGGGCGGCATGGGCTCGATCCTTCGGGCCTGGGATCCCGACCTCAAGAGGACTCTGGCGATGAAGGTGATGCTCACCGGCCGCCGCGGTCCCTCCGACTCGAAATCGCTCGACACCCTGCCGACAGGTCGGCTGCGCCGCTTCATCGAAGAAGCACAGGTCACCGGTCAGCTCGATCATCCCGGCATCGCTCCGGTCCATGAGCTCGGCGTCGACTCCGAGGGCCGCATCTTCTTCACGATGCGTCTCGTCCGCGGCTTCACGCTGAAGGAAGCCTTCCAAAAGGCGAGTGGCGAAGAAGACGGCTGGAACCAGACTCGCGTGCTCGGTCACTTGCTCAAGGTCTGCGAGACCCTCGCCTTTGCCCATTCCCGCGGCGTGCTGCACCGCGACATCAAGCCGGCGAACATCATGGTCGGCCCCTTCGGCGAGACCTACGTGATGGACTGGGGCCTGGCCAAGGTGCAGGGTCAACCGGATCTGCACGACATGCGGCTGGTCGTGGAAGAGGCACCGCCGACGCAATCGATGATTCGCACTTTGCGCACCGGCAGTCAGTCGGACGACTCGATGATGACGCTGTGCACCGCCGACGGCGCGATCATCGGCACGCCGAGCTACATCTCGCCCGAGCAAGCCCGTGGGGATTCCGCGAACGTCGGTCCGCACTCCGATGTCTACGCCGTCGGAGCACTGCTGTACGAGCTCCTCACCGGCTTCCATCCCTTCGGTGGACCCAAGCGCCTCGCGATCCCGGTGCTGTTGGAGAAAGTCACCCGCGAGTCTCCCGAGCCGCTCTCGAAGCTGGCCCCGTCCGCGCCGCCCGAGCTGGCCGCCATCTGCGAGAAGGCGATGTCCCGTGAGCCGCGAGATCGCTACCCGTCGATGGGCGAGATGGCCGAGGACATGCGCGCCTTCCTCGAGCAGCGCGTCGTGAAGGCCTACCGAACCGGCGCACTCATCGAGCTCCAGAAGTGGTTCCGCCGCAACCGCGCCCTCGCCGCGTCCCTCATCGCGAGCGTGTTGCTGATCATGGGCGGTCTCGGCGCCGTCAGCTTCGTGACCGAGTCCAAGAACCGCCAGCTCGAGGACAAGAACGAGCAGCTCGAGGAGACTGGCCGGCGCCTGACGACGGCGAACGAGAAGGCCGCCAGCAACCTCGCCGACTATCAGCGCATGGCCGACGTGCGGCGCATCGCCGAGCTGTTTCAGCAAGCCGAGAAGGACCTGTGGCCGAGGCGGCCCGAGACGATCGGCGCCATGCAGACCTGGCTCGATCAGGCCGAGTTCCTCGAGGCCCGGATCCCCGAGCACCGAAGGGTCATCGCCGAGCTCGAGACGAACGCGAGGATCCGAGCTGACGGGAGCTTCGACTTCGGCTCCGATGAGGAAGGCGCCTGGAAGCACGAGGTGTTGACGTCCCTCGTCTCCGAGCTGGAGACGCTGCCCGGAGAAGACGGCCTGTCGTCCGAGGTCCGTCAGAACTTGGCAGTGGCCCGATCCATCGCCGAAGCGACGCTCGAGGAACCGGCGACCCTTTGGCGTCAAGCGATCGAGGACATCGCCTCCGACGAGGCCTTCGGCGGGCTCGCGCTGAAGCCGCAGATCGGTCTCGTGCCCCTGGACAAGAACCCGGCGACCGGTCTCTGGGAGTTCCTGCTGTGGGAGACCGGTGAGGCGCCGGTCCGTGATCCGGAGACGGGCCAGTGGCGCATGACGCCCGAGATGGGGATCGTGTTCGCGCTCCTGCCGGGCGGCACGTTCTGGATGGGCGCCTCGGGTGACCCGCTGGGACCCAACACCGATTCCTTGTCGGTCGTCTCGGCGAGGCCGGCCAAGCAGGCGACCCTCGATCCGTTCTTCCTATCGAAGTACGAGGTCACCCAGGCGCAGTGGCAGCGTCTCATGCGCAGCCAGCCGAGCATGTTCTGGGAGCTGGAGAACGCGCCGATCCTACCGGTGGAGAACGTGAGCTGGCCGATGTGTCGTCAGTTCTTGCGACGCCTGGGATTGGAGCTCCCGACCGAGGCCCAGTGGGAGTACGCGTGCCGTGCCGGCACCTCGACACCCTGGTACTCGGGCACCGAGCTCGAGTCGCTGAAGGACATTGCCAACATTGCCGAGCAAGCGTACCGGCGCACCTACACGAGCGAGATGAAAAGCGAGGCGTGGGACGACGGCTACGGACGAACGTCTCCGGTCGGTGCGTTTCGCCCCAACGGGTTCGGGATGTACGACATGATCGGCAACATCTTCGAGTGGTGCCGGGACACGTACCTGCCAGCGAAAGATGCCACTTGCCGACCCGGCGACGGCCTGCGCGCCGACGACCCGGAAGTGGCGTATCGCCTGCTCAAGGGCGGCGGCTACAGCTACTCCTCCCACTTCGCCCGCTCCAGCTTCCGCACGAGCCAGAAGCCCGAGTACCGATACAACGACGTCGGGCTCCGGCCGGTGCGAACGATCCGGGACTGAGGGTGGGTGAGTGGAACGACGGAACGCCGGTGAGCCGGTGGGCCGGCCAGACCCGAGCAGATCCAACGGGTCGTCCACGTCGCTCGTCGAATCGCCGAGTGGAAGCGAGCAGGAAGATATTCCTGCCTGATCCGGCCTCGGTTTGCGTTCCGCATGCCAATCACCGATCTGGGCCAGCCTGACAGCCCTCCGGGTCGGCTCGCACGCGAACTTCGAGGAGAAGTGGCCCATGAACGCTCAGATTCTTCGCTCACCGCAACGCAGGTCTCCCCACCGGATCGCCGGACTGATCGCCATTCTCGTCGGCCTCGCCGGTGGCGCCTTCGCTCAGACCACGATCTACGTCGACTGCTCCAACCCGGACTGTGCCAATGCGGACGGCAGCCAGGCGAGCCCGTTCTGCACGATCCAGGAAGGCATCGACGCCGCGACCGACGGCGACACGGTCGTCGTCGGGGCCTGCACTTACAACGAGAACATCGACTTCAGTGGCAAGACGATCGCACTCATCAGTGCCAGCGGCGCGGACGTGACGATCATCGACGGCGGCAACAGCGACACGGTAGTTCGGATCATCGGCTCCGAAGGCCCTGCGACTCTGCTCGAGGGGTTTACCATCACGAACGGCCGAGCCGTGAATGGCGGCGGGATCCTGATCGCCGGCACGGCCGCGCCGACGATCCGCAACAGCACCATCACCGGCAATCGGGGCACTCCGTACGGCGGCGGGGTCAGTTGCATCGACTCCTCCAGCCCGACTCTCGAGCTCAACACCATCACCTCGAACTCTGCCGATTACTCGGGAGGTGGCATCGACTTTCGGAGCACAGGCTCAGGCCTGCTTCTCAGCAACACGGTCTCCGGCAACTCCATTGACACCGGGAACGGCGGGGGCATCTACAGCACACTGTCCAGTACTCTGACGATCTCGGGGGGCACCATCACCCTCAACTCCGCCAGCCGCAACGGGGGTGGCGTTTGTGCCTACGGCAGCCTCGACATCTCCGATGCGACTCTGATGTCGAACTCGGCCGACGAAGGTGGAGGAGGCATCCAATCCGGAAAGGCCCTCACCATGTCGCGCTGCCGCGTGGAATCCAACACGAGCGGCCAGGTGGGAGGCGGAGTGAGCTTTCAAGCGGGGACGATCACAGACAGCCTGATTCGGAACAACGTCAGCAGCGGCGGCGGCGGAGTGAGAATCTCCGGCTTCAATAATACCGCGACTCTCATCAACACTCTGATCGCCGATAACTCCGCAGAAGAGGCCGGAGGCATCTTCTCCAATGAAGCGAACCTCCTCATCGTGAGCAACTGCACCCTCGCCAACAATGCCGCGACGACCTACGGCGGAATTCGAGGCACACTTGAATTGTCCAATTCGATCGTTTGGGGCAACGTGCCCGATCAGCTCAACGGATCCGGCAGTGCCAGCTTCTGCAACGTACAAGGCGACTACACGGGTACCGGCAACATCGACGCGGATCCTCTCTTCGAGGATCCGGTCGCGGGCGACTTCCACCTCTCACTCGGTTCACCTTGCGTGAACACCGGCAACAACTCCGACCCGAATCTGCAGGACACCGACTTCGAAGGCGATGCACGGATCATCGAGGGCATCGTCGACATGGGCGTCGACGAGTTTGCCTGCGCCGGCGTTCCCGCCTTCCTGTTCGTCGACGCTTCGAACGCCTCATGCCCTGGCTCGGGCACCGAGCTCGATCCGTACTGCACGATCCAGATGGCGATCGACAACTCGTGCAGTGGTGACACGATCACCGTCGGCCCCGGGACCTACGTCGAGAACCTCGATCTGAAAGGACGCGACCTGATCCTTCGCAGCACTGCCGGTGCGCACGAGACGATCTTGAACGGCAGCGGCATCGGTCCCGTGATCCGCTTCGAGTACGGAGCTGACACCACGCTCGAAGGCTTCACCCTGCGGGACGGTCTTCATGCGAACGGCGGCGGCATCGTCTGTCGCAACTCGTCACCGACGCTGATCAACTGCGTCGTGACCGACTGTCAGGCTCTCTTGAACGGCGGTGCGATGTACTGCCAGTCCGCCGATCCGACCCTGATCAATGTCACCTTCACCCAGAACGTGGCCGGCGCCCTCGGTGGCGCGATCTACTCGACCGGCTCCTCGGCCGTGGTCGCCACCAACAGCATCCTCTGGGGCAACACCCCCGATGCCGTGAGCGGTGACCCCGCGACCATCACCTTCTCTGATGTCGAGGGCGGCTACATCGGCTCGGGGAACATCGACCTGGACCCCGAGCTCCTCGATCCCGCCAATGGAGACTTCCGCCTGTCGTGCGCCTCGCCGTGCATCGACGCCGGCACCGACGCGGTCTCGCTGCTCGCCACCGACTTCGAAGGGGATCCCCGCCAGGTCGACGGCGACTCCGATGGGACCAGCCAGCCCGACATGGGCGCCGACGAGTTCGACGAGCTCTTCATCTTCTTCGACGTCTTGGGTGATCTCACTGGCTTCCTCGCCCAGGCACCTCCGGCCTCAACGGGAGCCTCCGGCTTCGTGCTCATCAGCATGGGCAATGGCGCGTCCGGTGGCATTCCCCTTCCCTACGGCGATGTGATCGGCCTGGACCTCGATCCGCTGCTCAACGGTTGGCTGCTGGCGATCCCGTCCGTGTTTCGGACAGTGACCGTGCAAGGCTGCCCGGGCACCGCGACCGGGCTCCTCGAGGTTCCGAGTGGCTTCTCCGGCTTCTCGGGTTACTACGCCGGCTTCTTCAGCGACGGCGCGACCTCGTTCCGCGCCACGCCGACGAAGCGGTTCGTTCTCCCCTGATCCCTGGTGGGTCTCGAGACCTTCTCCGGTCCAAGAAGGCCCGACCGAGCGACCGCTCGGTCGGGCCTTCTTCATTGGCTGTCGGCGACTCCCTCGACATTGGCTCAAAGGTGATGCACGCTCGGAATCACACGCGACTCACGACCGAGGGATCCGCCATGAAGATGTTCACGATCGTCTTGATGACTTGCGCGACTTTCTGCGGCGAGCTCCTTGCTCAGAATGCCGAGCCGGATCGCGGCCCGCCGCTCGGCCTCGCCTCGCGTTATCCCGGTGACGTGGACATCGAGAAGGATCCTGCCGTGCTGTTCGCCGACGGCTTCGAGAGCGGCAACCTTGGCCAGTGGGACGAGGACCAATCGGGCGGCGACACCTCTCGCGTCCGGGTGACAAAGGATCCCGCTCTGGCCTTTCAAGGCAAGCACGCTTGCCAAATGACCGCGACTCGCGGGAAGAACGATGGCGGTGGATTGATCGAGTGGCTCGGTGAAGGAAGCGACGAGCTGTTCGCACGCTTCTACGTCCGGTTCGCCGAAGACGCCGGGTACACGCATCACTTCGTTCACGTCAACGGCGAGACCGAGCGCTGGGGAAGCTTTGGCAAGGCGGGACTGAAGCCCGCTGGCACCGACTTCTTCACGACCGGGATCGAGCCCTGGTTCGACTGGGGACAGAACCCACCTCCCGGCAAGTGGATGTTCTACAGCTACTGGCCCGACATGAAGGCCTCCCCCGATGGCAAGTTCTGGGGCAACGGCTTTCATCCCGAAGACGACGTGATTCCGCGCGGCGAGTGGATCTGTCTCGAGATTCGGGTGCAGATGAACACGCCGGGCAAGGCGGACGGCGAGCAGACGGTCTGGCGCAATGGAAAGAAGATCGGCCACTTCGAGGGAATTCGCTGGCGCACGACCGAGAACCTGAAAGCCAACGTCTTCTGGCTCATGAGCTACGTGACGGAACGTGCCTTCAGGCATACCGACGAGCACGCACCGAGGCACGAGTCGAGCGCCAATGCCAAGACCCATACGGTGTGGTTCGATCAAGTCGTCGTCGCGACAAAGTACATCGGTCCGCTGAATCGTTGATCGGAAGCGTGCTCAGCGGGAATCCCTGTATCCCCCGACTTCAGTCGGGTTGGTTCCCCGGCTTCAGCCGGGAGGTGGCCCGAAGCAGCCAGTCTCACCCCTGTATGCTCCGCCGGTCCGCCGGGGGGAAGGGCGCGGCTGATCAGAAACTAGAGCCCGCGCGACCGAAAACAGAGCCCGCGCGACCGAAACGGGGAGCGGTCACCGAGCTAGCCCGAGTTTACCGCGCGACTTTCTTAAAACATGATTCAGTCGCGATTTATGCTCGGCTTTCCGTATGACCTACGCGCTGCGGTAGCGGGAGAGCTCCAAGGCCTCGTAGAGTTCGCGCTGTTCCTCAGACATTGCAGAGAGGACGGTCTGGATGGCTGGTTCGCCGCCATTAGCTGCATACACGACGCCGACTTCC
>JAVJTD010000111.1:0-5948 GCA_040219065.1 Planctomycetota bacterium | reverse complement strand
CACGATGTGCCCCGGCCCAAGTTTGCTCGAGAAAGCTCTCGTCGACAGACTCAGTCTGTGGCTCGCTCGGCTTGGGCACTCCATGGCCCGCGGGCTCAGTCTCACCACCTGCATGCTCCGAGGGCCGCGCCGAGGGCGCCGCTGATCTGAAACTAGAGCCCGCGCGACTGAAAACAGAGCCCGAGCGACCGAAACGGGAAGCAGTCGCCGAGCTGGATGTCGCATCCTCGACGGTGCCACCGATCGAGCCAGGAGGTGCCGAGCAAGGGGCCGCACGGAGTGCGCTGTCGTCGCACGGCGGCCCCGGCCCAAGCTCGCTTGCGCAGAGCCCTCGCCGACAGACTCGGTCTTAGACTCGCTCGACTTGGGCACTCCATCGCCCGCGCCCTCAGGCCCAGTTTCACCCCTGTATGCTCCGCCGGTCCGCCGGCGGGGGCTCCCCTGATCTGAAACCAGAGCCCGCGCGACCGAAACGGGAAGCAGTCGCCGAGCTGGATGTCGCATCCTCGACGGTGCCACCGATCGAGCCAGGAGGTGCCGAGCAAGGGTGCATTCGGAGTTGGCTGTCTTGGAGGCACGATGTGCCCCGGCCCAAGTTTGCTCGAGAAAGCTCTCGTCGACAGACTCAGTCTGTGGCTCGCTCGGCTTGGGCACTCCATGGCCGCGGGCTCAGTCTCACCACCTGCATGCTCCGAGGGCCGCGCCGAGGGCGCCGCTGCCTTGAAACATGCCGCATTCGGACCGCCAGCTTTCACTGGGAGCGCGGGCATCCTGCCCGCATCGGGCCGCGCAGCGGCCGACACACGAGACGAGTGCAAGCCTTACGGGCCGAATAGGCCCAAGCTCGCTCGCGACAGTCCTCGCCGACTCTCGTGAAAGTACCGGCGTTCTCGGGAAGGTGACTCGAAGATCGGGTACCCGGTCACTGGACCGGGTACCCGAGAGTCAGCTCATTGAATCGTGTCGGTCACCGCGTTCGACTTCACGGAGTCGACACCGGCGGGGCCGCGGATTGCGATCGCCTGCGAGGAGATCGAGATCAGAGGCGCATTGGCGGGGACCGGAACGGTGAAGGTTGCCGTCCCGCTACCATCAGCCGTGATCGTCCCGAGCACCACGACCGGCGGGAGCAGGTCGAGGCAGAACATGCCGAAGAAGCAGGGGCCGTTGCCCGTGCCGCTGCCCGTTGCGAGGAACGTGACGTTCTCGCCCGGCTGCGCGAGGGTCACGGTCAGGATGGTGTTCTGACCGCGGATGAGCGGCGTCTGGGCCAGGTCGAGCTGGCACTCGTCGGGGATGTTGTCGCTATTGGCATCCGGCGAGACGCCGAGCTGGATGTCGCACAGGTCGTCGACACCGTTCTCGTTGCAGTCGGAGTAGGTCGGCGTCTGCGGGACGATGCGGAAGATGTCACCATCGATGTCGACGATGTACACCTCGCCGAAGTTGTCCTGCCCGAACGACGAGACGTTGTTGATCGTGCCCGACGGCGGGTCGAGCTCGCTCGTGCGCTCTTGGAAGTCGCTCTCCTGACCGTTGACGTACTTCAAGGACCAGATGCGTCCCGTGCAATAATCCGCATAGAAATAGGTGCCGTCGAGGTCGGGGATGTTGCAGCCTCGATAGACGTAGCCGCCCGTGACCGAGCAGTTGCCACCTGAGTGATCGTAGTCGCGGATGGGCAGCGTCAAGGCGACGTCATTGCAGGTGCAGCCCGAGAGCCCGGTGCAACGGAAGCCTTCCATACAGCGCCATCCGTAGTTCTCGCCCCCGGGGCTGGAAGCCGCCTGGAAGTTGATCTCCTCGCGGACATTCTGGCCAACGTCGGCGATCCACAGATCGCCGGTCTGGCTGTCGAAGCTGTAGCGCCAGGGGTTGCGCAGGCCGATCGTCCAGATCTCGTCGAGCGGGTCGCCTGGGCCGACGAACGGGTTGCTCGGCGGAATGCCGTAGGGCGGGCCACCATCGACATCGATGCGCAGCATCTTGCCGAGGAGCTCGCTGGTGGTCTGGGCACGGTTGCCCGGATCATTGCCGCTGCCGCCATCGCCCATGCCGATGTAGAGGTACCCATCGACCGGCGAGAACGCGAGCATGCCGGCGTTGTGATTGGAGAAGGGCTGGTCGACGGTGAGCAAGATCTGCTCGGAGTTGAAGTCGGCGACCTCGGGGTCCGCCGTCACCTGGTAGCGGGCGATGACGGTGTCTCCATCGCCGGACCGGGTGTAGTTCACGAAGAAGAACCCGTTGCTCTCATAATTCGGATGGAAGGCGAGACCGAGCAGGCCCCGCTCGCTACCGTTCCGGATCCGCGTCGACAGGTTGATGAACGGCGTGGCGAGGGTCTGGCCGTTCTTGATGATCTTGATCCGCCCGGTCTGCTCGACGACGAACAGGCGCTCGTAATCGCCGGGGGCCGCCGTGACGAAGATCGGGCTCGTGAAGCCCGTCTGGACCAGCTCCGTGGTCAGAGGCGTCATGCGCTCCTCTTCATGGGAGAGGGCGACACCGCTCGTCGTGACGGTGGCCAGGAATGCGAGGCAGAGGCGAGG
This sequence comes from Planctomycetota bacterium, assembly GCA_040219065.1. Taxonomy (GTDB): domain Bacteria; phylum Planctomycetota; class OFTM77; order OFTM77; family OFTM77; genus OFTM77. Next base: position 3,396 of record JAVJTD010000111.1, on the reverse strand, counting down.
AAGGACGGTCATGAAACTCCTCCTGCGGTTTCTCCTCAGTGCTCCTCCCGAACTTCGGAAGGAGAGGGATGTCAGGGATCGGGGTCTAGGCTGGGCCCGTGTGCCACGATTCTAGGGGCATGGCTTGCCATCGGCAACGTGCTCGCGCGCCGCAGCACGCTCCCCTGACTTCTACTCCCGTTTTGCCGCACGGGTTCCCGGTCTACCGCTGCTCGCCTCGCCCGATTATCCTGGGCGGCCATCTGCCCCTTTCTGAACCCGTTCTGGAGCCGATGACGATGGTCTCGATGCGGAATCTCCTCGAAGCGCAGGCCGCTCTCAAAGGTGTGGCCATCCAGACGCCGCTCTTGCCACTCAAGTACCACGAGGGCGGCGACGTCTGGCTGAAGTGCGAGAACTTGCAGCGCGCCGGGGCCTTCAAGTTGCGCGGCGCCTACAACCGCATCCGGGCGCTGTCACCGGCTCAGAAGTCGAAGGGCGTGGTGGCCCACTCCTCAGGGAATCACGCGCAAGGCGTCGCCCTCGCCTCGAAGCTGCTCGGCGTGCGGGCGACGATCGTCACCCTCAACCAGGCGATCCCGACGAAGGTCGAAGGCACTCGCCGCTTCGGGGCCGAGGTGATCTTCGGCGGCGAGGCCTCCGAAGAAATCCGTCTCGAGGCGATCCGGCTCGCCGAGGAGAACGACTGGACGCTCGTCCCACCCTTCAATGATCCTTTCATCATTGCAGGCCAGGGAACGGTCGGGCTCGAGATCATCGACGTACAGCCCGAGACCCGGGCGGTCGTCGTCCCGATCGGTGGCGGCGGGCTCTGCGCCGGCATCTGCCTCGCCCTCAAGGAGACCAACCCCGATATCAAGGTGATCGGGGTCGAGCCGGAGAAGTCCTGCGCGATGTCGAAGTCCCTGGAAGCGGGCGAGCTCGTCCGAGTCGAGCCGAGCGACACGATCGCCGACGGTCTCAAGCCGGTGCAGGTCGGCGACCTGACCTTCGACATCGTCCGCAAGTACATCGACGAGATCGTCACCGTCAGCGACGAGGAGATCCTCGAGGCGACGCGCCATCTGATCCTGCGCGAGAAGCTCGTCGTTGAGCCATCCGGCGCCGCCACCGTCGCGGCGATCATGCAAGGCAAGCTCCCGAAGATCGAAGGTGGCCCGACCGTCGCCATCCTGAGCGGTGGCAACGTCGAGCTGAGCCGCGTCCTGCCGCAGTAGGGGCAGTCTTCTTCGACTCGCGCGGTGCGCTTCTTGATCCTGACGGATCACTCGCGACAATTCGGGGGCTCGCCGATCCGTCGATCGGCCGTCTCGGATCTGGAGTGCCCCCGTTGAAGCGCTGCATCCTCCTCGGCGTCTCGTCGATTCTCGTCTGGACGGCGGTCGCGTTCGCGCAGACCGAGCTCGGCCAGCCGCATCCGAAGTGGTCGCCGAAGACCGATCACACGCACTTCGAGCGCGTAAGACAGCTCGACGTTCGGCATCTGCGGCTCGACGTGCGGGTCTCGTTGGACGAGGAGCGAGTCACGGGATCGGCGACGCTCGAGGTGGCGAGCCGGCTTCCATCGTTGAAGTCGTTCTGGCTCGATGCCGTGGCGCTTCTGGTGGAAGACGTCCTGGTCGATGGCGAGCGCGCTCGCTTCTGGGTTCTGCCTGAGCGACTGTACGTGGAGCTGCCCGAGCCGAAGGCGGAGGGCGAGGCGTTCACCGTACGCGTGGACTATGCGGCCAGCCCGGAGACCGGCCTCCTTTGGGTGAGGCAGATCGGTGCCGACGGCGAAGAGATCGTCATGGTCCACTCGCAGGGGCAGTCGATCGATCACCGGCACTGGTTCCCTTGTCATGACGCGACCAACGATCTCCTGACCAGCGAGGTCGTCGTCTCGGTGCCCGATGGGTACTTGGCGCTCTCCAACGGTGCGCTGCAAGACGTCGAGCCCGGTCAGTGGCCGGCCGCCGGCGAGAACGGCGAGCGCACCTTTCATTGGCGACAGGCTCAGCCACATCCGAACTACCTGATCACGCTCGTCATCGGCCAGTTCAACGTCGGGCGCGACGAGGCGCTGGGGGTGCCGCTCGGCTACTTCGCACCCAAGGGGCGCGGCGAGTACCTCGAGCCGACGTTCTCTCGGACGCCCGAGATGATGCGCGTCCTGACCGAGCGCTTCGGTGTGCCGTACCCGTGGGATCGCTACGATCAGGTCGTCGCCCTCGGTTACGAGTCGGGCGGCATGGAGAATACCGGGCAGACGACGCTCTGGGAGTGGACACTCATCGACGAGAGCGAGCTCCTCGAGCGCTCACCGGACGGCCTTTTGGTCCATGAGCTCGCGCATCAGTGGTTCGGCGATCTCGTCACGGCCGCGAGCTGGTCGGATCTTTGGATCAACGAGGGCTTCGCGACCTACTCGGAGATCCTCTGGCTCGAGGACTCGCAAGGTCGAGAGGCCGCGGACTGGGAGCGCTACCAGAGTATCGGTTGGTACTTCGATGAGGACAGCGACCAGTACCGGCGCCCGATCGTCACGCGGCACTACGACAGCCCCGACGACCTCTTCGACTCGACCGTGTATCCGAAGGCGGCGTGGGTGATCGCGATGCTTCGCAACGTGATCGGCGACGAGTCGTTCTTCACGGGCATGCGCCGGTTTCTCGAAGAGCACCGTCACCAGCCCGTGCGCACCGAGCAGCTCGTGGAGACTTTCGAAGAGGTCAGCGGGACCGAGCTCGGGTGGTTCTTCGATCAATGGCTGCGCCAGGGCGGACATCCTGAGCTGAAGATCCGGCAGCAGTTCGAGCCTCAGGCTGGCGTGTTGGCCCTCGATGTCGAGCAGGTCCAGGATCGCGAGGACGGAACGCCGATCTTCCGGTTCCCGGTCGAGATCCGAGTCGAGACGGAGTCGGGTGTTCAGCGGCGGGTCGAATTGATCTCGGAGCGGCACCAAGCGATCTTCATTCCCTGCGGAACGCCGCCGATTCGAGTGCGCTTCGATGCCGGTCACCGAATCTTGAAGCGTATGGACTTCGAGAAGCCGATCTCACAGTGGGAGCATCAGCTCGACCCGGCTCACGAGCCGCACGTTCTCGGCCGGCGCGATGCCGCCGAGGCCATCAGCCGCCAGTTGGCTGACACGCATCTCCGCGAGGTCTACGCGACCGCTGTCTCGAGCGAGCCATTCGCGCCGCTGCGCGCCGAGATGATGGACCTGATCGGGACCGCCGCCTCGAAGCCCGGCGCCTCGAGCGAGATGAGGCAGTGGGCCGGCAAGCTGCTCCGCGAGCGACTGGCGAGCGACGAGGATCCGCGCGTGCGTCGGGCGGCTGTGCGAGCGCTCGGAAGCTGTCCGGCGAGCGAGGAGAACGTCACTGCCGTGCGCAAGGCGCTGATCGACCGCCG
>JAVJTD010000096.1:0-8716 GCA_040219065.1 Planctomycetota bacterium | reverse complement strand
GCCGAACCTCGCCTTACCGCCCAGCGGCTGCTGGGTGATGAGGGAGTAGGGCCCGGTCGCGCGAGCGTGCACTTTGTCATCGACGAGGTGGTGGAGCTTGAGCATGTACAGGTAACCGACGGTCACCTCTTGCTCGAGCGCCTTGCCCGTGCGGCCGTCGAAGAGGATGGTCTTGCCATTGGTCGGCAGGCCCGCCTCGGTCAGGCACGCCTCGATCTGCTCCTCGCCACAGCCTTCGAAGACGGGCGAGACCGCCTGGAAGCCGAGCTTCATCGCGGCCCAGCCGAGATGCGTCTCGAGGATCTGACCGACGTTCATGCGCGACGGCACACCGAGCGGGTTCAGCAGCATCTGGATCGGCGTGCCATCCTCGAGGAAGGGCATGTCCTCCTCGGGAACGATGCGCGCGATGACGCCCTTGTTGCCGTGACGACCGGCGACTTTGTCACCGACCGAGAGGCGCCGCTTGGTGGCGATGTACACCTTGACCAGCTCGAGCACGCCGGTGGGCAGCTCGTCGCCTCGCGAGAGGCGATTGACGACCTTGTTCTTCTCGCTCTCGAACTCGTCGATCTGGTCGCTGTACTCCTTGTAGATGCGGTACGCCTTCTCGCGCTGCGCCTTGTGGGGCAGCTCCTCGATGGCACGCCGCACGCCGTCCTTGATCGACTTGAAGTCGGAGAAGGACTCCGCCTTGGTGACCGGGATCTGCTTGCCGGTGACCTCGTCCTTGATGTCCTTGTTGTCGATGAACTCGCCGAGCAGCTCGAGCATCCCCTTGAGATGCTCTTCGAACTGGATGGCGAAGGACTCCTCGGCTTCCTTGATCTGGCGGAGGTTCTCCTGACGCTCCTCCTCGGTGAGGTTGATCTTGCGCGAGAACTTCTGCGCGTCGATCACGATGCCCTCGACGCCCGAAGGCACCTCGAGCGAGTCGTTCTTCACGTCCTCACCGGCCCGACCGAAGATCGCGTGGAGGAGCTTCTCCTCGGGGGTCAGCTCGCTCTTCGACTTGGGGGCGACCTTGCCGACCAGGATGTCGCCGGAGCGCACCTTGGTGCCGACCCGGACGATCCCGCTCTCGTCGAGGTTCTTGAGAGCCTTCTCCGAGACGTTGGGAATATCACGGGTGAACTCCTCGCGGCCGAGCTTGGTCTCGCGGATCTCGATCTCGTACTCATCGATGTGGATCGAGGTGTAGATGTCCTGCTTGACCAGGCGCTCGGACACGATGATCGCGTCCTCGAAGTTGTACCCGTCCCAGGTCATGAAGCCGACGAGCACGTTGCGGCCCAGGGCGAGCTCGCCGCCCTTGGTGGCTGCCCCGTCGGCGATCACCTGACCGGCCTCGACGTTGTCACCCTCCTTGACGATCGGGGTCTGATTGAGGCAGGTGCGCTCGTTCAAACCCACGAACTTGCGGAGCTTGTAGACGTCGTTGCCGATCTTGATCTCGGTCGCGGTCGCGTGCTTGACGGTGCCCGCCCTCTTGGCGTTGATGACCATGCCCGAGTTGGAGGCGACGGCGCGCTCCATACCCGTGGCGACGATCGGCGCTTCGGTCCGGAGCAGCGGCACGGCTTGCCTCTGCATGTTCGACCCCATGAGCGCGCGGTTGGCATCGTCGTGCTCGAGGACCGGGATCAAGCTGGCCGAGACACCGACGAGCTGCTTGGGCGAGATGTCCACGAACTCGACCTGTTTCGAGTCGACCATCGCGAAGTCGCCTCGGACGCGGGCCATGACCCGGTCTTCTTCGAAGCGACCCTTGTTGTCGATCTCGGCATCGGCCGGGGCGAGGATGCTCTCGAACTCCTGGTCGGCGCGCAGGTACTGCAGCTCTTCGGTGAGCTTGCCGTTCTTCACGACCGTGTAGGGCGTGACCAGGAAGCCGTACTCATCGATGGTCGCGTAGACGGACAAGGACGCGATCAAGCCGATGTTCGTGCCTTCCGGCGTCTCGATCGGGCAGATGCGGCCGTAGTGAGAGATGTGGACGTCGCGCACTTCGAAGCCGGCGCGCTTCCGGTTGAGGCCGCCGGGGCCGAGCGCGGAGAGACGGCGCTCGTGCGTGAGTTGGGAGAGCGGGTTGGTCTGGTCGACGACCTGAGAGAGCTCACCGCGCCCGAAGAAGTAATCGATCGCCGAAGAGATCGTCTTCGAGTTGATGAGGTTTCGAGGCGTCATCGACTCGGGGCTCTCGAGGTTCATGCGCTCCTGCGCCGTGCGGCGCAGCTTGAGCAGGCCCTTGCGCAGCTCGTCGCCCGCCAGCTCCATGATGGTGCGGACGCGGCGGTTTCCCAAGTGATCGATGTCGTCGATCTCGCCTTCGCCCCGGCGCAGCGAGACGATGTAGCCGACCGAGTTGATGAAGTCGGCCTCGGTGAGCGTCATCTCGTCGTCGGAGACGTCCTGGCGGAACTTGCGGTTGAGGCGGAAGCGCCCCACCTTGCCCAGCCGGTAGCGAGTCGGGTCGAAGAACTTCTCGCGGAAGAGGTCCTTCGCCTTCTCGAGCTGGGGCGGGTTGCCCGGCCGCAAGCGGTTGTAGATCTTGAGCAGCGCTTCCTCGTGGGAGGTCGTCGGATCCTCTTTGAGCGTGTTGAGGATCAACGGATCATCGAGATTGTCGATGACCTCGACCTCCTTGAGGTCGGTCTCGGCGATCTCGCGTGCCATGTCCTCGGTGATGACGTCACCCGAGGCGATCAGGACCTCGTCGGTCTTGGTGTCCTTGATGTCGCCAACGGCGATCTTGCCGGTGATCTTCTTGACGACCGCGGCGGTGCGGTTCTTGAAGACGGCGGTCTTGTGGAAGAGCCGGATGATGTCGGCGTCAGTCGAGTACTTCTCGCTCATCGCGCGGATCAGCATCGTGGCGGGGAACTTGCCACTCTGATCGATGCGAACGGTGAGGAGGTCCTTCTTACCGACGTTGATCTCGATCCACGAGCCGCGCTCGGGGATGATCCAACACGCGTGCAGCTTCTTCTCGCCGGGGTGCACCTCGACGGAGAAGTCCACACCGGGGGACCGGTGGAGCTGGCTGACGATCACGCGCTCGGCGCCGTTGATGATGAACTCGCCGCCTCCGATCATGATCGGGATCTCGCCGAGGTAGACTTCCTCTTCGACGGGATCGGGCTTGTCGAGCAGGATGCGCACTTTGAACGGCGCACCGTAAGTCAGGCGAAGCTTGCGACACTCCTCAGGGGTGTAGCGCGGCTTGCCGAGCTCGAATCCGATGTATTTGAGCTGGATCGTCTTGTCGTAACTCTGGATCGGGAAGATCTCCCGCAGGATCGCTTCGAGACCTTGGTCCAGTCGTTCCTTCGGTGGTGTATCGGACTGGAGGAAATCGGCGTAGGACTTGGTCTGGAGCTCGACCAGATTGGGGATCTCGAGCTTCGACTGGAACTTACCGAAGTGGCGTTGTTCCATGGGATCGCATCCCTTCGTGACTCTGAACGGGTAGCGGCGCTAGCCAACGGCGCAGCCCGGACCGGTCCCCCCTCCCTCGAGACGAGGGAGATCGAGGCACGGCTCCGGGCCGTATGACGCGAGCGGTAATACGGAGCGAGCCCCCTTTCGGTCCGGAGCTCGCACGCCGAGCATCTCGGCGCGCGACCGGCTCCGGGGGCCCGTCTCCTCTTCAGGAAACGTGGACGTTACTTGACCTCCGCATCCGCTCCGGCGTCGGTCAGCTTCTTGGCGAGCGTGTCCGCCTCTTCCTTCTGAACGCCTTCCTTCACCGCCTTGGGAGCACCTTCGACGAGCTCCTTGGCTTCCTTCAGACCGAGGCCGGTGATCTCGCGGACCGCCTTGATGACCTGGATCTTCTGGGCGCCGGCCGACTTGAGGATGACGTCGAAGTCCGTCTTTTCCTCGGCCGCACCGGCGTCGCCGCCAGCAGCCGGACCAGCGACGGCCACGGCTGCCGCCGCGGGCACGATGCCGTGGACTTCCTCGAGATAATCGCCGAGCTCCTTGGCCTCGAGGACCGAGAGACCGACGATGTTCTCACCGAGATCCTTGACCTTGTCCGACCAGGTGCGGGCTTCTGCTTCCGACATGGTGATTCACCTCCACCGCTGAGTGGGACACCCGCCTCGAGGCGGCGCGTCCGACTTCGACTTCTACTCTTAGAAGGCCTTCGCCAGAAAGCGAATGGCCGTGATCTATTCCGATGGGAGCCCGCAGCGACCTCCGCTGCGAGCTCAAAGACCCGAGGGTCCTAACCGGCTTCCTCTCCCTTGGCCGCGATCTCGCGAATCTGCGAGGCGACGCGCGACATCGGGCTGGTTGCCAGGGACACGACGCGTTGAGCCGGCGACAGGATCAGACCGACGATGCGCTGCATCAGCTCGGTGCGGCCCGGCATGGTCGCCAGGAGCTGGACCCGGTCGGGTCCGAACACCTCACGCTCCAAGACGCCGGCGCGAAGCTGAATGACCTCGCCTTTGATATCCTTGGTCAGGTCCTTGATCGTTTTGGCGATCTCGATCGCGTCGTTGCCGCCGGTGATGACGGCGATCCGACCCTCGAAGAACTCACCCACCCCGCTGATGCCCACGTCTTCGAAGGCACGGCGAGCCAGGTTGTTCCGAATCACCCGAAGCTCCATCTCCCGCTCGGCCAGACGGCCTCGCAGCATGCCGGAGTCCTCGGCGGTCAGATTGGCGAAGTTGACGAAGACGCAGTGCTCGAGCCCTTCGAACGAGCTCTTGTACTCCTGCGTCATGAATTCTTTGACGGCGCGAGACATGGCTTCCGATCTCCTCCTCGTTACTTCGCCGAGATGGCCAAGGGGACACCGGGGCTCATGGACGCCGAGATCGTCGCTCGCTGCATGAAGACGCCCTTGGCGGACGACGGCCTCAGAGCCTTGACGTGGTCGAGGAAGGCCTGGACGTTCTCGGCCAGGTCCTCGGCAGTGAAGCTCTTACGGCCCATGGGCGCGTGCAGGTTCGCGCCGGCATCGACGCGAAACTCGATCTTACCGGCCTTGAACTCCCGAACGGCGGTCGCCACGTCGTCGGTGACGGTGCCGGCCTTTGGCGAGGGCATCTTGCCCTGCGGACCGAGCACACGCCCGAGCTTACCGACATGCTTCATCATGTCGGGCGCGGCGATGGCGACGTCGAAATCCAAGAAGCCGTCGGAGACCTTCTTGGCCAGGTCTTCCGACCCGACCACATCGGCACCGGCCTCACGGGCGGCGTCGGCCTTTTCGCCTTCGGCGAAGACCGCGACCCGGACCTCTTTGCCGATCCCCTTGGGCAGGGACACCGAGCCGCGGACGACCTGGTCGCCCTTACGCGGATCGACGCCCAGCTTGAGGGCGATCTCCACGGTCTCGTCGAACTTCGGAGAGTCGAAGCTCTTGATCAGAGCCACGGCCTCCGAGAGCTCGTAGAGCTTGCCTCGCTCGAGCTTGTCGAAAGCTCGGCGATAGCGCTTGCTCCTCTTTCTCATTCGCATTCTCCCAGAGAGGTCGCTGGCGGATCGACCGAGCTCGACCCTCCCTCTCACCAATATCGCTTTCTCACCCGGGGCCGAACCTCGGAGCCCACGGGCCAGCGTCACGAGAACGAAGCCGAACGGCTCCCTCCTCAGCGTCTCACGTGTACCGATTCTCTCAGTCGACGACCTCGATGCCCGAGCTCCGGGCCGTCCCCTCGATGATCTTCATCGCCGCGTCGATATCGCGCGCGTTCAGATCCTGCATCTTCAACTCGGCGATCTTCTTCACCTGATCCTTGGTCACCTTGCCGACCTTCTCGGTGTGCGGCACGCCCGAGCCCTTGGCGATCCCCGCCTCCTTCTTGAGGAGGACTGCGGCCGGCGGCGACTTGGTGATGAAGTCGAAAGAGCGGTCCTGATAGACCGTGATCACGACCGGAATGGTCATGCCCTGGGCCTCGCGTGTCGCGTCATTGAAGCGCTTGACGAACTCGGCGATGTTCACGCCGTGCTGACCGAGCGCGGGACCGACAGGCGGGGCCGGCGTCGCCTGGCCGCCGGGACACTGCAACTTGATCTTTCCGGTAACTGCCTTTGCCATGGTTCTGCTTCTCTGAGTCTGTCGGCGCTCAGAGCGCCTCGACCTGCCAGTATTCGAGCTCCACCTCGGTCGCACGACCGAAGATCGTGACGATCACGCGCACGATCCCCTTGGTCGGGACCACCTCCTCGACGACACCATCGAAGTTCTCGAAGGGGCCTTCCTTGATCTTGACGCTGTCGCCCTTCTCGAAGTCGATCTTCAACTTCGGCTGGGACTCTTCCTGTTGGCTCTCGACTTCACCGAGCAGCTTGGCGATCTCGCTATCGCGCATCGGCACCGGCTGCATGTGCGGACCGACGAAATCCCCGATGCCCGGCGTCTCGCGGATCAGGAACCAGGCGTCGTCGGAGAGCTGCAGCTCGACCATGATGTAACCAGGGTAGATCTTGCGAGAGACGACGCGCTTGCGCCCTCCCTTGATCTCCGTGATGCTCTCGCTCGGCACCAGGATCCGGCCGAAGTGCTCCTCCCAGCCCATCGCCTTGATGCGAGCCGTCAGGCTCTCCTTGACTCGGTCTTCCTTGCCCGACTGGACGCGGATGACGAACCAGTCCATCGGCTTGCCATCGGCGCCGATAGTGTGGAGCTGGACCGAGGGCCCTTGGAGCTCCGCGGACATCGGCTGGGCCGGCTCCGGCTTCGAAGCCTTTGGATCCTCGTCTTCCTCAGCCGAGGCAGCCGCCGCATCGCCGTCGTCCTCGATGTCCTCGTCCTCGATGTCCTCGTCCTCGTCGTCGATGTCCTCGTCGTCGATGTCCTCGTCGTCCTCGTCCTCGTCGTCCTCGTCCTCGATGTCTTCGGACGGCGACTCCTCGCTCTGGGGGGGGTCGGCTTCCGCTTCCGAAGCGTCTGCCCCTGAGGTCTCTTTGGCTTCCGAGTCGCCGGTCTCCGAGCTTTCACTCATCGAGCCATCCGCCACCTCATCGGTGCCTTCCGCCTCGATGGGCTCATCGCCGCTCGTCTCGAGCGAGTCCTGCCGCTTGGTCGAATCCGAATCCATGCTTTATCCGCTTTCCTCGCGCTTCATCGACGACTCAGAGGAACATCGCGTCGAAGACGAGCTCATAGAGAGTGTTCGCCACGGACAAGAACACCGCGAAGATGATCACGGTCACGATCACGATGACCGACGAATTGACCGCGTCGTTGAAGGTCGGCCAGGTGACCTTCTTCATCTCCTGCTCGGTGTCGATCATCAAATCGGCGAGCTTCGGTCGGTTCAACAGCTTGGCGCAACCGAAGACGGCCGCCGCGAAGATGATCGCCGCGATCGCGAAGGCCCAGTTGAGCTTCACGTCGGTCAACGGGATCTCACCCATGTTCGAAGCCTTGAGCGCCGCGAACCCGGAGAACCAGACGTAGAGCCGAAATGCCCCCCACAGGAGCAATAACACCAGCAACCAGAGCGCGGTCCGTCGGGCGTAGATGCCCTGGTCCTTCTTGTAGACGGCCATGACTTCCTCGAAGGCTGCCTGCCGCGGAAGCGGGACTCGGGTTCGACCCGAGGACTCACCGGCGAGGCTTTCGAAAGTACCGAGGGGTTCCAGTAACAACGCCAAAATCGACGGGACCACGGAGCCCCGTCGACTTCGAAGATCTCCCGCGTTCGGGCGATTCTCGAGGACGGGCCCAAAGGCCCGTCCACCGGTCGTTTCCGCCTTTTATTCGAGGACCTTGGAGACGACGCCCGCGCCCACGGTCCGACCACCTTCCCGGATGGCGAAGCGGAGCTGCTCCTCCATGGCGATCGGGGTGATGAGCTGGACCTCGAGCTTGACGTTGTCACCGGGCATGACCATCTCAGCGCTCCCCATCAGGGTCGCCGTGCCGGTCACGTCGGTGGTCCGGAAGTAGAACTGCGGGCGATAGCCGTTGAAGAACGGCGTGTGACGTCCACCCTCGTCCTTGGTCAGGATGTACACCTCGCACTCGAACTTGGTGTGCGGCGTGATCGACCCGGGAGCCGCGAGCACCTGGCCGCGCTCGATGTCCTTCTTTTCGACACCGCGCATCAGGATACCGACGTTGTCACCCGCGACGCCTTCATCGAGAGTCTTCTGGAACATCTCGACGCCGGTGCACACCGTCTTGCGGACGTCGGGCGAGAGCCCCACGATCTCGAGGTTGTCGCCGACCTTGACCTTGCCGCGCTCGACGCGACCGGTCGCCACGGTTCCACGCCCCTTGATCGAGAACACGTCCTCGACCGGCATCAGGAACGGCTTGTCGACATCGCGCTCGGGCTCGGGGACGTAGCTGTCCACCGCGTCCATCAATTCGAAGATGCACTTCTCCGGACCATCGCTGTCCTTCTTCGGAGCCTCGACCTCACCGGCCTTGAGGGCCGAGCCGCGGACGATCGGGATGTCGTCACCCGGGAAGTCGTAGCTCGAGAGCAGCTCGCGAACCTCGAGCTCGACGAGCTCGAGCAGCTCCTCGTCATCGACCATGTCGCACTTGTTCAAGAACACGACGATCGCCGGCACGCCGACCTGACGGGCGAGCAGGATGTGCTCGCGAGTCTGGGGCATCGGGCCGTCGGCCGCGCTCACCACGAGGATGGCGCCATCCATCTGCGCCGCACCCGTGATCATGTTCTTGACGTAGTCGGCGTGACCCGGGCAGTCGACGTGCGCGTAGTGACGCTTGGCG
>JAVJTD010000069.1:0-8370 GCA_040219065.1 Planctomycetota bacterium | reverse complement strand
TCCTTCCGACCGCCTCGGAAAGGACTCAGACCTCGGATCCGAAGCTCCGTGGCACGATGCTGCGGGGTGCAATTGGACCGCCGGCTTCAAAGTTGGGAGTTCGATGTTGAGCGTTCTGCAAAGCTTGGCTCGCTGAGAGGTCGCTCCGCTCGAGTCTTGGAAGTTGAAAGTCGGACGTTGAGCCGTTGAACGTTCGAGGAGGCACAAGCTCGCTAGTGGATGCCCTCACCAAGAGACGTGGTTCTTGGCTCGCTCGACTTGGGCACTCCGACGATCTCGGGTCCAGTTCACTCCCTGTATGCTCCGGACGCCGGGCCGGGGCATGGCTTTCGGGAACGGCAGGCTTCGTCGCGTCGTCGTCGGTCATGAGGTGCTCCGGTCGAGTTGTCGGGCTAGGCGGGTGGACAGTGCTCCGACCCGTAGAAACGTGGAAGGAAGGAGGAGTCCCTCAACAACTTTGCACGGCAGAGTTCCCATGTCCGAAGAGACCCGGTGTCCACCGCACCGGCCCTACTGCGTCAGCTTGCGAGGGATCTTGCCGTCTCGGACCCAGGCGATGGAGGTCTTCACGACTCCCGCCGTGCGTCTCTCGCGCAGCGGGGACGCCAAGAACCGAAGCGCTGCCAGGAGTGGGGTGGGACGGCTCGAGGCCGGGCCGAGGCGGTGGGACTCGTCCCAGCCGACGTTCCAGGTCTTGATGGCGTGGGCGAGGAAGATGGGGCGCACGAATTGCTCGGACAGGCAGTAGTCCTGCGCGAGGTGGTGGATGTCGTGAATGGATCCCCCCGCCTCGAGGATCTGTTGAGCCGCGGCCGTCAGGATCTCTGGAGACCGTCCCATGTCTCGAGACCGCCCGGCTTCGGGATTGCCGAATCCAGAGATCAACGCCGTGCGCGGGTCTCTCTTGAAGCGAGTGAACAGCTCACTGGACAGCTTGTGAGCCTGCGCCCGCTCGGGATCCTCGGGATCCGCATCCATGCCGCGTCCCGAATGCGTGAAGGCCGCGGATTGGAACAAGAACCGCAAGGCCTGCGGCGAGTCGTAGCGGTCCATGGCCTCCCGGACCGCGCTGGCGAAGGTCAGTCGATGGGTGGCGAACAGCCAGTTCTCGGCGACGTCGTCCCGATACTCGAGACCTTCGTCGAAGCGCAGCAAACGCTCGGCGGCTGCATCGACGAGGGCATCGGCGAGCCGTTGCCGAGGGATCCCGGCCCGAAGCGCCTCGAGTAGCGTCAGACTGACCTCGGCGGTTTCACCGTCGAGGGCCACTCTCGTCACTCGAGCCAATGCCTCATGGCTCGCCGCATTCGGCTGCTCCTCGAAGCTGGCCCAATCGACGCCATCGAGCGGCTCGAAGTAGCGGCGCATGTAAGGCAGCGTGTCCTCGCGGGTGCCGAGGACGATGCTGAAGAGCAGGGCGGGATAGATGCGCTGCGCATAGGAGTCGTCGACGTGGTCCAAGAGCTCCTTCGCCTTGGTGAGGTAGATGAGCTCGTGACCGAAGTCGGTGAAGTGTTCGGCGCAGGCTCGATACAACCAGTGCTCGACCTCGTGACGCGGCATGCCGCTCTCGAATGCTCCGAGCAGGAGCGCCTCGGCGAGTGCTTCGTCTTGGCTCTCGACGGCCGTGAGGAGCTGTCCCAGGTCGCCATCTGGTTTCGATGTCGGCTGCTTGCGCGGGCTCAACCTCTGGTTGTTCTCGATGCACATCTCGAGGGCGGGCGCAATGGCCAGGAGCTTCTCGCTGCCCTCGAAGCGCTCCATCCATCGCCCGACGTCGGCCGCCACGGGCAGGGCATGGGAGGTGCCGTACTCGGCATGGCGAGCGTCGTAGGCGGCGATCTCGGCGAGGAGCTGCCAGGGTGGATAGCCCGACTCGAGGAGGCGCACGGCGTCGCGCACGGCGCGTCCGAGGTCGGGCTCGCGGATGCCGGCCTCGAGGCTCTGCAGCCACTTGGGCCAGCTCTCCTTTGGGTCGGGCTCTTTGAGATCGACCTCGATGTTCCCATCGTCGACGCGGACCGGGAAACGCCGAATGTCCTCGCCGCCCAGCCGGCACTCGCCCGTCCGGATGTCGAACTTCCAGTTGTGCCACGCGCACGTGAGCACGCAGCCATCGAGCTCGCCTTGCGCCATCGCATAGCCCTCGTGCGGGCACCGGTTGTCGAGGGCGTGGATCGTGCCATCGTCCGCGTGGATCAGCACGATCGCATGCCCTCCGATCTTGACCGGCTTCATCGCCTTCGGTGGAAGATCTTCGAGACGATAGGCGGCTTGCCAGCGAGCGGGCTGCGGATTCATGGCTTCCTCCGGCCAGAAGGTTGAGGGGCGATTTACGAAAGTAACAACTTGTTTTTCTTAGGCAAGTCTTCGTTTGACAAAATGAGCTCCCCGCTCGATCCTGCTCCCATGAGCGATACCTCTTCCGGCAATCGAGGCCGGATACTCCATCTCCTGAAGACGCGCGGCTCCCAAACGGCGAGCGAGCTCGCCAAGCGGCTGGGCTTGACCGCGATGGGTGTCCGGCAGCACCTGCAGATCCTTCAAGGCGAGGAGCTGGTCACCTTCGAGAGTGAGCGCCGCCCGGTCGGTCGACCGGTGCAGCTCTGGTCCCTGACCGGCCCGGGACACGCGCGCTTCCCCGAGACCTATGCCGAGCTGGCCGTCGATTTGATCGGCTCGATGCGTGAGAGCTTCGGCGAGGAGGGGCTGGACCTACTCCTGAAGAACCGCCTCGAGGAGCAGGTGAAGCGCTACCGCAAGCGATTGCAGGGAGCCAAGACTCTCGCCGAGCGCGTCCGCGCCCTCGCCGCGCTTCGCTCCGAGGAGGGCTACCTCGCCGAAGCGCGCCGCCAGCGTGACGGAGCCTGGATCCTCATCGAGAACCATTGCCCCATCTGCGCCGCCGCCCGCGTGTGCCAAGGCCTGTGCCGCAACGAGCTCCTGCTCTTTCGCCGCGTGCTGGGTCGGGGCACGAAGGTCGAGCGCACCGAGTACTTGCTCGAGGACGCCCGCCGCTGTGTCTATTCGGTGAGCGCCCGGTCGTAAGACCAGCCGGGTTGGCCTCCCGATGTCGATCCTCCAGGAAAAAAGAATTCAAGTCTTGAATCGTATCGAGTTGGACTAGGTTGGGAGATGGAGTATCGACCGGGGAGCGACTGCCTGAATCGGACCCAGGGAATAGGAGAGCTGGACATGCTGCTTCGGCAACTGAGTCTGGTCGTCGTCATGGGGACTGCTTCACTTTCCACGGCCGCTGCAAGAGAGGATGGAAGTGGGGCGGCAGTCCTGATCGCCTCACCGGCCGTTCGAACGGGTGAGACGCTGTTCGCGACGCTCGTCGGTCCGCCCAGCGCGGACTTCCTCATCCTGGCCGACGTGGGAGACGGCCCAGTCCAGGTCGGTCCACACACGATCTGCCTCGGGCTGACGCCATTCGTGCGGGTGATTGGGCAAGGGAAACTGCCGCTCACCGGGATTCACACCGCGGCGGTGGCCGTTCCGAATCTCCCGATCATGGCCAATAGGACCCTGTCATTGCAGGGCCTTCTGCTCGACAGTGCGGCTCCCAAAGGTATCGGCGGTGTCTCGAATGGAGCAAGGGCCGTCGTCTACAGCGGCGCGCGAGCGATCGTGCAGACCTTCGACGGCTCGGCGCCGCAATTCAACAATGACGCGTTCATCGGTCCCTACACCGGCCAATTCGACTCGTCCGTGACCGGACGTCTCCAGGCCGAGCCACTGCAGCGTTGGACCAACGAGACGAGTCTCGTCCCGAACACGCCGAGTGGCGTGACCTCACCTCTCAATGGGGACGGCGCGCGGAGCCAGCACGTCTACCCCGCCGAATTCTTCCAGGGCGGCGGCACGATCATCGGGATGGACTGGAAGCCGATCGGGGGGCAGACGTTCGCGGACTTCTTCCCGAGCGTCGAGATTCGCCTGTCGCACAGCAAGGTCGTGCCCGACATTCGGCTCAACCCAGGGGGCTTCCCGGTCGACCCCTTGTCGGGCTTGGACGCGACCTTCCCCAACAACATCTCGCCGGGCGAGATTCCGGTCGTCGTCGTGCCTCCCGGGACGCAGATGATCATCCCCGATGGTCAAGGCGTCGACTGGCTGCCTTGGCCGATCTTCCAGGAGACGTTCGATTACAACGGCACCGACAGCCTGCTGGTCGACATCGGCGTGGTGGCCGACAGCACCTCTCTGACGGCGAACGCCTTCGAGCTGCACCAACGCATTCTCGGCTGGGCCGTGCCGTACCACCGGATCTACTCGACGGGCGGGCCGCTGTCGGGACCGATCCACGCCCCGTTTGCAGAAAGCGTGGCCCTGGGGTTGGACCGGCAAGGCGGTTCTCCCGGCGATACCGGTGTCGTGATCACGCAGTTCCACTTCGCAGTCGTCGAGACCGAGGCGCTCTCGCCATACCTCGGAGCCGCGATTCAATCTCCGGACTACCGATCGGCAGTCGCTGCGATCGAAGGGCAAGGAGACGTGCGCTTCGAGTTCCGGGGCGCCTTGCTCGCGGACGGCACCGGCGCCACGCCGTTCTCCCCGAGCATCGATGTCGCCGACGGCTTCCCGTTCATCCAGTTCAAGGTGATCTTCACGGCCGATTACGTGGATGGCATCCAGCCGGCCATCGACACCCTCGTCATCGAGTACGACTGAGAGCCTGAGCCCGCGTGCCTGGGGAACCGGGCACGCGGGCCTGTCGGCTTGCATTCGAAGCGCCGTGTTCGCAGCGCCAGCTGCAGCCGGTATCTTGTTGGGCCGGGGCCGCCTTTGCGCCGGCAGCTTACTCCGAGTGGCCCCTTGCTCGGCACCTCTTGGCTCGATCGGTGGCACCGTCGAGAAAGCGGCTCATCGCTCTCTGGTCACTTCCCGTTCCGGTCGCGCGGGCTCTGGTTTGGCGGTCGCGCGGGCTCTGGCGGCCACGGAGCTTCAGATCTGAGATTGGGGTCCGCTCTGAGGCGCTTGGATGGAGGACACGGAGACCGGCTGAAGCCGGCGGTCCGAATGTGACGATCCCAGTCAGCCATTATTGAGCGAGCTCTGGCGGGCGGCTCCCAATGGGCCGCCCACCTTGACATCAGCCTTGGAACTCGATGAGCTTTTCGCGGACTTTCTCGGCGTGGCCGGCCGCGCGGACCTTCTTCCAGTGGTGGGCGATCTTGCCTTTGGGATCGATGATCACGGTCGAGCGGATCACGCCTTCGGTGATCTTGCCGTACATGTTCTTCTCGCCCCAGGCACCATACTTCTCCATGACCTTGTGATCGGGGTCGGAGAGCAGGGCGACCTTCAGCGAGTGCTTCTCGATGAACTTTCGGTGCTTTTCGGTCGTGTCCGGACTGACGCCGAAGACCTGGGCGCCGATCTTCTCGAACTTCTGGATGCCGCCCGTGAACTCGCAGGCCTCGGTCGTGCAGCCCGGCGTGTCATCGCGCGGGTAGAAGTAGAGGACGACCCATTGGCCGGCGAGGTCCTTCAGGGCGACCTTCTCGTCGTCCTGATTCTTCAGGGTGAACGCCGGTGCCTTCTTGCCGGCTTCGATGGCAGTTGTCATGGCTTCGCTCCTTCAAATGAGGGATTTGAGTATCTCAGTCAACCGACCCGGACGACGATCTTTCCGAAGTGTCGGCCGCCGGCCATGTGCTCGAGGGCGGCGGGCAGCTCTTCGAAGTCGAACGTGCGATCGATCACGGGTCGAATGCGGTGGGTCGAGAGGAAGTCGACCATCTTCTCGAAAGCGGCCCTCGAGTCGACGAGGACGCCGGCCACGCGAATGCGCTTCATCGGAATGGGCGCGATGTTGATCTCGGCTTGCAGCCCGGTGAGCGCGCCGAGCAGCGCGACAGTGCCACCCGCTGCGGTCGCCTTGAGCGACTGCGTCAGCGTCTTCGCGCCGCCGTTCTCGACGACGACGTCGACGCCGCGGCCCGAGGTGGCCTCGAGCACCTTCTTCTCCCAAGCCGGCTCCTCGACATAATGAATGCCGACATCGGCTCCGAGTGCCCGCGCGCGCTCGAGCTTCTCGTGAGAGCTGCTCGTGATGATCACGGTGGCGCCCATCGCCTTGGCGATCTGCAGCGCGAAGATCGACACGCCGCCAGTCCCGAGCGTGAGGACCGTCTGTCCCTTCTCGAGCCGTCCTTCGGTGACGAGCGCGCTCCAGGCGGTGAGCGCGGCGATAGGGAGGGTGGCGGCCTCCTGCGGCTCGTAGCCTTCCGGGCAAGGCACGAGCGCGGTCTCGGGCAAGACGATCTCCTCGGCGGCGAGGCCGGGGCCGGGCGTGCCGAGCGTCGTACTCAAGTACTCACCCCGGTAGCGGCCTTCCTGCCAGCCCGAGATGAAGTGGGACATGACCCGATCGCCACGCCGCAGGTTCAGCACGCCCTCGCCGGTGGCTTCGACCACTCCAGCCGCGTCGCTGATCGGCACGGTCGGCAGCTTCAGCTTGGGGTTGTAGTGACCGCGAATGACGAGGATGTCCCGGTAATTGAGGCTGAGAGCCTGGATTCGGACCTTGACCTGACCGGGGCCCGGCTCGGGCGTCTCGGCCTCCCGAATCTGCAGATTCTCGAGGCCGAACTCGGTGAGCTCGAAGAAGCGCATGATTTCTCCCGACTTCGAAGGGGCGATCGGCCGATGAACGACTGGGTCGCGTCTCTCGGGCGCGACCGAGCTGACATTATTGGACGGGGATGGTCGAGGCGCAAACGCCGGAGGCGGGCTGAGGATGGCGAATGTGGAGCACGGGCTGAGCTTGAAGCCCCTCGATCAGAGCGGGCACACCGAGATCATCGAGATTCCCGAGGACGGGCTGGGCATCGGCCGCGACTCGGAGAACCGGCTCGTGCTCGAAGGCGAGGAATATCGCTTCGTCTCCGCCTTCCACGCGCGGCTTTTCTTCGACGGGGATCGGCTAGTCGTCGAGGACCTCGACTCGAAGAACGGGACCTCGGTCAACGGCAAGCGCGTCGAGCGGCGTGCTCTGCGGCCGGGAGATCTGCTGCAGATCGGCCACCTCGACGGCGTGCGCTTCTTGGTCGTGCACTCGGCTTGTGAGCACGAGGACACCCAAGTGCAAGCGGTCGCTCCGCGCTCGAGCCAGAGCCTGAGCCCTTCGCGCGTCAAGCGCCTCCAGCACGCCCTGCGGCTCCCCGAGGATCCTCGGCACGAGCTGTCGCTCTCGAGGCGCTACCAGCGGCGCAGCTTCGTCGCGGCGGCCGTTCTCGTGCTCAGCATGGTCACGCTCGGCGCGATCTGGGTGCTCTCCTTCCAGACTCAGCAGGACGACTCCATCGGACAGCTCGCCGAGGACAACGTCGTCCTTCGCGGCATGTTGGCGGACACGACCGAGCGACTTCGCGAGCAGCAGACGGCGTGGATCGACGAGCGGACGACGCTCGAGTACAAGCGCAACACCCTCGAAGAGCAGCTTCGAGATCTGCAGCAGGTCGGAAAGATGTCAGCCGGTGAGATCTCACAGATTCGCACCGAGCTGCGCTCGACTCGCGATCGGCTCGATCGATTCGAGCCCGTCGATCTCGAGCTCCTCGAGCGCAATCGGCGAGAGATGCTCGAGCAGGCGATCGCGGCCGTCGTCTACATCGAGACGAACGTCATGTTCCGCGAGCGAGGCAGCGATCGCTACATGCACGATGATCAGCCTCGCCTCCGAGAGCGCACGCAGCAAAACGCCAGCTTGGTGCGTCGGAACGCGGGCACCGGCTCGGGCTTCTGCGTGTCGTCCGACGGCTGGATCCTGACCAATGCGCACGTCGTCACGCCGACCGATCCTCCGCGTGAGATTCGCTTCGAGCAGTCCGTGCTCGAGATCGAGGTCGAGGTCAACGTCGTGTTCTCCGGGACCGGCGAGCGGCGCCGCGCGACCGTCGTCGCGACGGATGCCGCGGATCCTCACGATTTGGCGCTCCTCAGGATCGAGCCGTTCGAGGGCATGCCGTTCCTGCCGCAGCTCCGCACCGACGAGCCGCCGCCTTCGCCCGGGACCAACGTGCGCCTGTTCGGGTTTCCATTGGGCGATGCACTCCTACAGCAGCAAGGCGTCTACTCGGCGTCGGTCTTCAGCGGCATCGTCAGCCGCCGGATCGAGCCGTACTTCCAGGTGCAGGCCGCGGTCTATCCCGGCAATTCCGGCGGTCCCGTCCTCACCGACGACGGGCGGATCCTGGGCATCGTGACCGCGGTGCAGACGGTGCCTGGTCCGGGCGGACAGATCGCCTCGGACATCGGCTACGTGCTCCCGATCTCGGTCATCCAGTCCCTTTGGCCACCCGCGCCCGACGCGAAGCTCGAAGAGCTCATCGCCGCCCCCAAGCACGATTGAGATTGGCA
>JAVJTD010000067.1:0-11323 GCA_040219065.1 Planctomycetota bacterium | reverse complement strand
GCCTTGACCGACGAGGATATCCGCTCGTCCCTTACTCATCACCGGACGGATGAAGTCCTCGCCGTGAATCCCACCGTCCCAACGGAAGGCGTCTTATGTCAGGGACCCGTGCGGGCTCTGGTTTCAGATCAGCCGCGCCCCCGGCGCGGCGCCGGAGCATGCAGGAGGTGAAACGATCGGAGCCCGAACAGGTCCCTGGCGCAGGGTTGGGAACACGCTCGCGCGCACAAAGCACATGACCGATTCACCGAGGCCTCGTGAGGGACGACGGGAACGGATCCCGCAGCGATGGCGTGGGAACGTTCCGACGCCCTGACTGACGGGCACGTCGCGTCGTCCCTTACTCATCGCCAGACGGATAAGGTCCTTGCCGTGAACCACACCCTCCCAACGGCAACGGCTTCGTGTCAGGGACCCGTGCGGGCTCTGGTTTCAAACCAGCAGTCGCCAGGCGATCGCGACGAGCGCCAAGACGAACAGCGTTCCGCAGACCGGGAAGATGCGATCCGCGAGCCACTCAGGGAGAAAGATGTCAGCGACGGATCCTCGCTGGGCTCCTTGCCGCTCAGCCAGGATCGTCAATGGACACCTTCCTCCAAAGATCGCCAGCATCAGGCTCTCGAGAAGTAGCAACCCGACTGCGATCCAGGTCCAGGTCGTGATGGGCCCTCTGAACCCGCTGAATAGCGAGTAGGCCACGCAGGCGCTCAGGAGCCAGAAGACGATCGTATGGACCAGCTTGATGGCGAAGAGCGAGAACCTCATAGGGTCACGGTACCGCAGGGCGCCTTACATCTCATCGATCACACGTGCTGGTCGACGAGGATCGGATTGCCGTCGGGGTCGATCGCGACAAAGCTCGCGGGTCCCGAGCCGCTCTCGTCGGCTTCCCCCATGATGGTGACGCCTGCGTCCTTCAGCTTTCGCTGGAGCTCGCGGACGTCGGTAAAGCTCTCGAGAGGCTTGGCCTGCTGATCCCAGCCCGGATTGAAGGTAAGGATGTTCCGCTCGAACATCCCCTGGAACAGCCCGATGATGTGCTCGCCGTTCTTGAGGATCAGCCAGTTCTGGGACTCGTCTCCCGCGAGCGGCGTAAAGCCAAGCTTCTCGTAGAAGGCCTTCGAGGCTTGCAGGTCCTTCACCGCCAAGCTGACCGAGAATGCGCCGAGGTCCATGGGTGCTCCTTTGGGTCTACTGCGAGATCCTTCGATGACTCCGGCCGGTCAGCCTCCAGCGCGGGTGGAGGATTGTCAACCGGAACTCGGGTGGGTCGGAGCCAGGGAGATTCGTCGCCGCTGCGATCGGCGGAATCTCGGATCTGAGACCGGTCACATCGTCGTTCGGACCGCCGGCTTCAGCCGGCCTCCGTGTCCTCCCTCCAAGCGCTTTGGGGAGGGCTCCGACCCGAGGATCCGAAACTCCGTGGCCCGAGGCTGGCGGGTGCAACTGGACCACCGGCTTCGAAGTCGAGAGTTGGACCCTGAGCCGTTGGACGTTCAATGAGGCCCAAGCTCGCTCGTGCAAGCGCCAACCGGCAGACTCGGTCTTTGGCTCGCTTCGACTTGGGCGCTCCATCGGACTGGGCCCGAGCCGAGGCCCGCACTCGGCCGCAGTGAAGATTTTTCGACATCCGTTCTCGTGACCGCGAGCTCACGGGCGTATCACCTCGGTCTCTGGACACGCATCCCTCGACGAATCGTGATCCGATCCCCCACCTCCCCGAGGAAATGATGCTCCTTCTTCCGCTGATTCTCGGACTCGTCCTCGTCCCGCAAGACGCCGCTCTCGCGAACGAACCGACTGCCACGCCCATTCACTTCACGATCACTCCGAAGACATCGGACGGGCGAGCCGCATTACACATCACGATGACGCTCACCGGATCGGCCGAGGGCATCACGACCCTCCACCTGCCCGACGACTACTACGGGACACCTCGCCTGCACGAGTTCGTGCGGGACATCGAGGTCTCGGGAGGCTCACTGCTCCCGATCGTCCAGCCCGCGCTGCGTCGCGTGTCCCATCATCCGCGCGCGACGATCCATTTCCGATACACCATCGCCTTCGACCCGAGCCAGCGCGAAGGAAGCGCCTATCGCCCCTCGGTCGGCCCCTCCCATTTCCACTTCCTCGGTCCGCAATGGATGGCGAGGATCGACGGCGAGAACGACCTCTCGCGCGACTTCACCCTTACGTTCCGTGATCTGCCCGAGGGCTGGACGGCCTTCAGCTCGTTCGGCGTCGGAGAAGGTCCGCATGGCGTGACGGCGCCCTGGAGCGACCTCGTGACGACCGTGCTCGGAGGCGGCGAGTACGCTTCGGACACGTTCGAAGCCTCGGGCGCTTCCGTTCATACCTTCATTCGCGAGCCCTTCGAGGTCGGGACCGCGGCGCTCTTCGAGGCGATTCGAAAGATCGTTCGGCATCAGCGCGAGTTTTTCGGCGGCGAGCACCGGGAGCTGCTGGTCGTGACCTTGACGCCTCGAGACGGGCTCTTGGCAGGAACCTCGATCCGCAACGCCATGATCTGCTACGCCAGCCCCGGAAGCATGCGCACTCGCCTCGCCAACCTCCTCGCCCACGAGATGTTCCATCAGTGGCTCCCGAATCGCGGCCAGGTCGATCCCGGCTCGTTCGAGGAGTCCTTCGACTGGATGAACGAGGGATTCACCGAGTACTTCGGGCGTCGGCTCCTCCTCGAGCAAGGTCTGATGGATGGCGACGAGTACCGCGGCTTCTTCAACCGCGATCTGCGCGAGCTCGGTCGCAATCCTCATCGCGGGATGAAAGAGGAAGAGCTCGAGCGTGTGCACCGAGAGGGCTCTTTCACCAACGTCCATTACCGCCTCTCCTACCTGCGAGGCGCCTTGATCGCCCTGGATTGGGACACGCGGATCTGCGCTCGAGGGGATCGCTCACTCGGCGACGCCCTGCGCGAGATCGTCGAGCAGGCAACTGAATCTGGAGGAGAGCTTCCAGAGGCGAGCTTCCACGCGCTGATGGCGACCTACGGCGTGGACTCCCAGGCGGACATCGCTCGCTGGATCGAGCGTGGCGAGCCGATCGTTCCGGACGCTTCGGCCTTCGGCCCGGACTTCGAGCGGCGAGAGGTCTCGATCGCCGAGTCGGGATTCCGCCGCGAGACGAGCGAGCGACGCGGATCGATCGTCGGGCTGGATGAAGATGGTCCCGCCTGGGCGGCCGGCCTACGCAGCGGCATGGAGCTGATCTCGATCGAGGATGAAGGAGAGCGGCTGACCGTCACCGTGCGCATCGACGGGGAGGCCGTGTCGTTTCGCTACGCGCCGAAATCTCGATCCGACGCATGGCAATACCTGCCGAAGAAGTGAGCCTGAGGGCGAGCGGCCCTTGCGGCCGCTCGCCGGTGACTGGGCACTCAGGGCGCTTGCCAGGGCAAGGGAAGCGGCTCGCCTTCACCGGTCTTCATGCGCACGCGAACCGTGCCGAAAACCGCGGTCAGCCTGCATCCGCACCTCGGCCGACTTCGCGCCCTGCGCGTGGCCCGCCACCGTCCGGTACTCCAGGCCCGGCAGCTCGAACGAAGGAACCTTCGCACTTGCAACGAACTGCCTGTCTCACTCCTGATGACCAATCGCCTTGCCCATGCGGATCAATGGGACCGGCACACCGCCGCGGTCGTCGCTCAGCCTCCCGATCGGCTCGAATCCGCAGGCCCGATACAGTGGCTGCCCCGACAGAGTGGACATCAGCTCCACCCGGCGGAAGCCTTCCGAACGGGCTGCGGCCTCACAAAGCGAGAGGATGAGGCGACCGACTCCTCGCCGCACGAACTGCGGATGAGTGTACATCGCCCGAACGCGCGCCGCATCGGTCTTCGGATCGAGGAGTGCCGCGTCCCGCCCGCTGGACTGGTCGCTTCCGTAGAGCGTCTTCCGGCGGCTCCAGCCACCGCAACCGGCGAGTACCTGCTCGCACTCCACGACGAAGTAGGTGCCGTCGCGAACGAGCTGAGTATCGAGCCCCATGATCGCCCGGCTCGAAGCGATCTGTGCTTCGTCGAGGAAGCCCTTCTGCAGCTCGGCGATCGCCAATTCCATCAGCTCGCGCAGTGCGGAGACATCATCGAGCGTGGCGGGGCGGTGCGTGAATGTCGTCATGTAAGATCACGGCTCGAAAACAGTGAAGACGCCAGCACAGAAGGAGACACGCTCGAAGCGGGCTCGCAGAAAGCGCTGCTCCAGCGCGGCGAGGGTCTGGTCGACGATCCAATAGTGCTCGCTCGCGTCCCATCGGTCCCCGACCTGCTCTCGAACGGACTCTTGATCATCGGCCGTGTCAAAGGCGACGTCGGCCACGATGAGGAGCCCGTCCGGCTCGAGGTGATCGTCGACGAGAGACCGGATGCGGTCGACCTTCTCGTCGGGCCCCAAATGATGAAGAGCATACGCGGACACGATCCGGTCGAAACGCAACGGGAAGCCCAAGGGCGGACTCTCGCGAAGATCCCCGAGCTCGAGCTCGACGCCAGGATACCGCTCGGCCGCCAACTCCAGCATCCGCTCGGAGAAGTCAGTGGCCCAGACCTGACACCCTTGTTCAAAGAGCTCTCCTGCGAGGCGACCTGTGCCCGTCCCGATGTCCCAGACGTTCAGTTCGGGTCGAGTCGCCGCGATCTGAATGACGCGATCCAGGGCACCCTCATAGCCCTCGAACGGAAAGCCACTCTTGGCCGAGACCGAATCGTCGTAGCTATCGGCCCACCGGTCGAAGTGCGCGGGATCACTCGGCGTCATCGTCGTCCCTCGAAGATGGGGCAGCTTCGGGTCGGCTGGTGATCAACGGCCCCGTCGCTTTCGCCCAAAGCGCGGCGCGCGCTGCGCCGCCATACATCGCTCCCAGCGTGAAACCCTATGTCATGTCAGGGTTACTCGCGACAGAGTACAGAATCGCAGCGCCCAAGGCTGCACTGCCTGCGGCATACAGCCAGGAGAATCGCAGGACCAAGGGGATCGCCTGCTGGGCGAACTGGTGGTGCCAGCGCCAGGGGACGAGGAGCAATGCCGCGGCGGTCCCGGCCAACAGCCAGCCCAATACGTGGAAGGCATCGGAGGCCCGCATCTCCGGCGAGTAGTGGATGAGAGCGGCGCCGACGATGAGACGCACGGCTTGCTCGCCGTAATGCGTCGCAGGTGAGCTGGCAAAGCCTTTTAGGAAACGAGTAGCCAGCTTGGGGCGGAAGACGATCAGGGCGCCCAGGAGGATCAACGCGACCCCGAACAAGACGACGACCGTACCCGAAAGGATGAGCACTCGTCAGCACCTCGCGCGATTGGCCAAGCCCCGAATGACGACTCCGCAGGCCGCTCCCAAGACCATCCCGGCTCCCGGGTTTCCAAGGAGCCACCCGGCGATCAGGCCCGCTCCGGCTCCGAGAGGGAGGATTCCCTTCCCGCTCGGGGTCGTCGTGTCGCGCTTCGATTCGTCGAGCCCCGGTCCGTCGTTGCGCGGAATGCTCACTCCTCCTCCTTTCGAGCCGTGAGGAAGAAGAACGCCACGCCGGCCGTCATGCCGAAGGCAGCTCCCAGCGGGACACCCAGTGCGACTTGACCGAATGCTACGCCGAACGCAGACGCGATCCCCGCTCCGAAGGCCATGCCCATGCAGATGCATAGGGCCAACGACCGCTCCTGCGTCTTCTCGTCTTCGGTCATGGAAGCTCTTCGTATCCGGACTTCTGCTGCTGCCAGTGCCGGTCCCCTACAAGGCCAGGACGAAGATGTTCCCGAGAATTCTACTCGGGCCTTCCGTCGGCGCAGACCACGGCCACGTTCGTGGCGAGGACATTGTCCGTCTGTCGATGAGTAAGGGACGATCCGACAGCCCCGTCGGTCAGGGCGTCAGAACGTTCCCTCGTCTTCGCCTGCGGGATCCGGTCCCGTCGTCCCTCACGAAGCCCCACTGAATCGATCATGAGCTCTGTGCGCGAGCGTGTTCCCAACCCCGCGATAGGGACCTGTTCGGGCTCCGATCGTTTCACCCCCTGTATGCTCCGGTCGCCGCGCCGGGGGCGCCGCTGACTTCATTCCGGGTCGGCATTCTGACGTGCCGACTGAGCTGAGCCGAGCGCGACTCCGATGCTCACTCCGAGGGCCACACCGATCGCGAGGTTGTCGAGCGCGGCCCCTACCGCGGTACCGACACCGACGCCGATCGCCAGCCAGTACCCCATCGGGTCGGCCTTTCGTTCCTTCTTCTCGGGGCATGGGCTCTCAGACATACTCGGCTCCATTCGTCTCGGGATCACCTTCTTGGCTCGCCGCGCCCTACCGCCGTGATTCGATTGTATTCGATGCCGGCAGGTCACCGATTTGAAGGCACCCTTGCTCGGCGCTTTCCCGCTCGATCGCCAGCAGAGTCGAACCAGCGGCTGATCGTTCGGAGATCACTCACCGTCTCGGGCGCGCCGGCTCTGGCTTCTGACGGGCACCGTGGAGAAGGCACCCTTGCTCGGCGCATTCCCGCTCGATCGCCACATCCATCGAGAACACGGCTGCTCGTTCGGTGACCAGTTCCGGTTTCGGTCGCGCGGGCTCTGGTTCATTTCTTCTTGCGCGCGGGGGGCTTGAGGCTGGCGAGGTGCCAGGCGGTCTCGATGGCCTTCTTCACCAGCGTCTTCTTGGCTTTGGCGAGCTGGATGACGGTCATTCCCTGGCGTCCCCACGCTCCCGCTGCCGGCTCGAAGACGCCCGGTGCTTCCTTCAGGAAGGTCTCCTGCTGCTCGGGGGCTAGCCGGACCGTGACCCACGTTCCGTCGGGGCCCAAGGTCGCGAAGATGTTGCCTTCGAGGCGGAAGTCCGGGTGGTTGTGATGCGAGCCCTCGACGGCACCTGGTTGCGCCAGGACGAGGCGGCGGAAGTCTTCGTCGGTCATGAGGGCATTCTCCTGTCAGTCGTTCGGACGCGGCTTCTTGGACGAGTGACCTGAGAGACCCACGCCGCACCATGGGCAGTAGGCGATCGAGATCACCGATCTACCGTCATCATGGAGGATGATCCCGTAATCTCCTGACGGCCGCGAGCAGTGGATCAGGGCGTCTGGACAATCGAAGCGATCCGGGTGGAGGTCGCAGGTCGATTCGGCGTGCTGCTTCATTGCATCGCAGCAGTGCCTGGCACTCGCCGCGTCACGCTTCATCGAAGGGGCAGCTCCCAGCTTCCGGAACGGATGCCTCAAGGCGAAGGCTCGAGACAGCCGCCGCGATCTGACCCACCGCTCGCTCGATCTCGGCTTCGGTCGTGAATCGTCCCAACGAGAACCGGACGCTGCCGCGAATGTGCTCGGTGCTCGAGCCCATCGCGGCGAGGACGTAGCTCGGCTGGCGAGTGGCGCTGGTGCAAGCAGAGCTGGTCGAGGCGCAGAGCGAAGGAAGACGCTCCAGGATCTGCTCGGCGACGACGCCTTCGAAGCTCACGTTGCTGGTTCCACTCAGGCGTGGTGCTTCGAGGCCGTTGATCGTGACGCCTGAGAGCCGCTTTCCAAGCTCACCTTCAAAACGATCCCGAAGCGCGCGAACGCGCGCTTGCTCGGTATCACGTTCCGAGGTGGCGAGGCGTGCGGCCTCGGCGAGCCCGACGATACCGGGCACGTTCAGCGTGCCGGAGCGAAAGCCGCGCTCGTGACCGCCTCCGTCCTGGATCGGCTCGAGCCGCACGCGCGGGCGCTTGCGGCGGACGTATAGGGCACCGACACCTTTGGGGCCGTACAACTTGTGCGCCGAGAGGCTCAGCAAGTCGATCCGATCCGCCTCGACGTCGATTGGCTCCTTGCCGAAGCTCTGGGTCGCATCGGTATGGAACAGGACACCGCGGCTGCGACACAGCTCGCCGATAGCGCGGATCGGCTGCAGGACTCCCGTCTCGTTGTTCGCGTGCATGATCGAGACCAAGACGGTGTCATCACGGAGCGCAGCCGAGAGCTCCCCGAGATCGACGACGCCCCGCGCATCCACGCCCAGCCAAGTGACCTCGCTGCCCTCGCGCTCCAATCGCTCGAGCGGATCCATCACGGCCCGGTGCTCGGTGCGCACGCTCACGATGTGATCACCTCGTTGGCGATGAACACTCGAAGCCGCGACGCCCTTGAGCGCGAGGTTGTCGCTCTCGGTCGCGCCGCTGGTGAAGACGATCTCGCGCGGATCGGCATTCAGTGCGCCGGCAATGACCTCGCGCGCTCGCTCCACCGCCTCGAATGCCTCTTGCCCGGCCACATGCCGGCTCGCCGCGTTCCCAAAGACATCGAGGAAGTAGGGACGCATCGCCTCGAACACCCGCGGATCGAGCGGCGTCGTCGCGTTGTTGTCGAGGTAGACGCGATCGGTCATTGCAGTATCCGCCTTGCCCGCTCCCAAGCCATCACCGTGAAGACCTGTGGGTACAGCTTCTCACGATACCAGAGCTTGGCGAAATAGAGTCCGATAGGAGCGGCGTCGAAGCGCGTACCGCCTTCGGTGCGCTCCTCGAGCCAAGACACTCCTCGCCCGATCGCGGCGCGCTCTTCGTCACTGGCTTGCTCGTCGGCCAAGGCATCGATGGCCAGGGCGGTCTCTTCGATGGTCGGCTCGAGGCCGGGCGCGCCGCCCCACCCGCCGGAGATATGCTGCGCGGCGAGGATCCACTGGCGGCCTTTGTCGATGGCGGCGTCGAAGGCGGCGTCGAAGGCGGAGCGCTCATTCACCCGACCCACCCGCACGACGCGGCTGGTGCCGTAGAGCGGGTTCTCTTGTCTCTCCTCTGCCTGGTTCCCGAACCAGAGCGGGACCCAAGCGCCATCCTCTCGCTGCGCGCCCACGAGATACTGCTTCGCGCGCTCGATTGCGGCGTCGGTCCGTCGTCCCAACGCGTCAGGCAATAGAACCCGCCACGCGACGAACGCTCGCAGCGCATGCGCCGTCAGGTCGGGGCTGCTTCGGTCGAAGGGCAGCTTGCCCCAGCCGCGGCAGAAGGTCGGGATTCCGCCGTCGCGATTGGCGAGGTCGAGGAGCCAAGTGATGCCGGCGGCGGCAGACTCGAGTATCTCTTCGTCGACGGAATCACCCGCCAGCTTGCGCAAGGCCAAGAGCGCGCCCGGCGTGTCGTCGGCATCGGGCACGCCGCCGCTCAGGTCCGTCCAGGCCCAGCCGCCGGGTGCGGCGTGGGTGTAAGGATGTTCTTCGCGATACTGCTGCCCGAGCAGCCAGCGCCGAATGGCACCCTGCTCTTCCTTCGACAAGGACTCGCTCAGCGGCTCGACGCTCGAGAGCGCATTGACCGACAACGTCGTCACCCAAGTCGCGAGGTTCGTGTCGATCGGCCAGCTTCCATCCTCTCGAACCGTCTCTCGCAAGAACTGCAGCGCCTTCCTGACGACCGGATGCCCCAAGAGGTCGCAGGCGATGAGGCTCATGCTGACGAAGCTCGTCAGAGGCGCGGCTTCCAAGAAGCCACCACTGGCCGGCTGGATCGACTCGAGAATGCGCAGCGTCTTCGATCGCATACCGTCTCGCAGCAGCCGCACGAGCGGGTTCCACGACGGCCGGTGATGGTGCTTCACCTGCCCCATTGCGATCAGGGCCGGCAGGGCGTAGCTGACCATCGGTAAGCCAATCCACTTGTAGAGACGGTGCGGAACCGCAGCCATCTCGAATGGGATCGACATCACGGGCCGCCATGCCTCGGGCCCCTCACCGAACCGGCCGCACAAGGCGCACATGGTGAGGATCGGCACCGAGAACGTCCGGTCGACGCCGTAGCGCTTCGAGATCACCGAAGCGATGCGCTCGGGCGCAGGCTCGCCGGCGTCCTTCCGCCACCACGCCGCGGTCCTCTCATGAGCAGCGCGGGCGCGCTCGTCCTGCTCGCCGAGCAGCCCCAGCACCGCCCAACAGAGCGTCGTCGTCGAGATGTTGCTCGGGCTGTCGGTCGTGTCGCCGAAGCCGCCGTCGGCGTTCTGGTGATCGAGAAGCCATTGAAGGCCTCGGTCGATGAGACGCTCCATGTCCGGCTCACCGTGACGCCTGGCCAACTCGAGCGTGCAGATCGCTGTCGCCGTCGAGAGCGCGCTGGAGGAGAGCTCACCGGTCCAGTGGCCGTCCTGGTTGCGCGCGGCGAGGAGGGACTGGCGAGCGTTGGTGGCGAGTTGCGCTGGACTTCGGAGCGCCGGCTTCAGCCGGTTGTCTTGGCGATCGCTCAAGGGCACGGCTCCACCGTGATCGAGGCCGGCGGGACGTCCGCGCTCCCAGTGCCTCTCACAGCGACAGGTGCCCCAGTGCCAGCAAGCCGTACCACAGGTACTCACTGTCGGTGTCGTCGTCGGTCCAGTTACCGCAGAAGGCTCGGCCGGTCCAGAGTGAGTCGACGAAGTCGAGGCACTTCTCCTTCACGCTCTCGAAGGAAACCTCCAATGTCGCGAGTGCATGCAGGACGACCGCAGTCGAGAGGAGGTCCGGGATCGGGGCTTGGGGGATCGCCTTGAAACCGCCTTGATCATGCGACTGCGCCAGCAGCCACTGCCCCACCTCGCGATCCATCGGCACATCGAGACGATGCTGGATCACGACGGCCGCCGCGGTCGCGGGCGCTGCGCCGATCCGCATCACCGGGTCGTTCGAGTAGCCGCCGTCTTCGGTGCGCAGTGCAGCAAGTCCCTCGAGCAGCTTTCCCGAATCGGGGATCGCCTCGTCGAAGTCCTCGTAGGCTCCGAGCGCCAGGAATGCGTGATAGGCGGTCCCTGTCTCGGCACCGATGCGCGGCGAGTACAGGCCATCGGCACTGCGATGCTGCTCGAGCCGCGAGAGGATCACTGCCTTCTCTTCGCCACGGAACGGCATCTCGCCGAGTGCCTTCCAGGCACGGACCAAGCAGCCGAGGTGAACGAGGTCCAGCCCTTCTCCGGTCCCGAAGCGCTCCAGCCAAGGCAGCACCGTCTCCGCCGGCAGTGGCCTTTGCAGCGCGGTCAGACCTTCGAGGGTGAAGACGGTGTAGTAGAGGTCGCTGGCGCCCGCGCGATCGCAGGCGCCCCCGTCCTCGTTCCACTGCTCGTTCAGAAACTCGGCGACCTTGTCAGTGGCTTCCTGAAGCAGGTTCGGCGCGAGGCGCGCGACCTGCAGCATTTCGAGCCTCGAACTCACTGCAGTATCCTTCGATCAGGTGCTCGTCGCCGAAGATCTTGCCGATGACGCGCCGGAGCAGCCCCTTCAAGGACTGCGTCCGGAGCGGATCGAGCGCCGCGATGGCCTGGTTCTCGTAGGCGCCGAGCACCTGATCGAAGGATACTGCAGTGAGTTCGAGGCTCGAAATGCTGCAGG
>JAVJTD010000056.1:0-16304 GCA_040219065.1 Planctomycetota bacterium | reverse complement strand
TGCGCGCCACGCACGGAGTGCGCAAGCCGAGCGAGGAGGAGGCTCTGATTCGCGGAGAAGGCCAAACTCGAGCGAGCTTGCGCCAGCGCGCCAAGTCGGGAGTGCGCAAGCCGAGCGAGGAGGAGGCTCTGATTCGCGGAGAAGGCCAAACTCGAGCGAGCTTGCGCCTGCGCGCCGAGTCGGAGTGCGCAAGCCGAGCGAGGAGGAGGCTCTGATTCGCGGAGAAAGCCAAACTCGAGCGAGCTTGCGCCCCCTTCCGCCTGACCGGCACCCTGTGAGGATCATCGACCGAGAGCCGTCCTCGGGTTACCGTCGGTGACTCACCGTCGAACGATGACCGACGAACGAGATTGCCCGTGCTGCTCTCACTCATTCTCACGCTCATGACGACGTCTCCCGACGACCGCTTCGACGAGGCGATGGCGGATCGCTTCGCACGGCTCGCCCTCGAGTGCGTGCATCGCGAGTACCCGAACAAGATCGCGCACGTTCTCCAGAACGATGACGACGCGCTTCCGCCGCGTGAGCTCACGCCCGCGTTCTACGGCTGCTACGATTGGCACTCGGCCGTTCATGGGCACTGGCTCCTCGCGCGGCTCGTTCGCATGTTTCCCGAGGCGCCTTTCGCCAAAGCAGCCCGCACCGCGCTCGAAGAGAGCCTGACGCCCGAGAAGATCGCCCGCGAAGTCGCCTACCTCGAAGGGCCAGGCCGCGGCACCTTCGAGCGCCCGTATGGGCTCGCCTGGCTGCTGCAGCTCAGCGCCGAACTCCACAAGCAGGACGATCCGTCCGCGCGCCGAATGGCCGAGGCAATCGCGCCGCTCGAATCGCTGGCCGCCGATCGCTTCGCCATCTGGCTGCCGAAGCTGACACACCCGATTCGAACCGGCGAGCACAGCCAGACGGCGTTTGCCTTCGGCCTCGCGCTCGACTGGGCCAGGAGCCGGGGCCGCAACGACATCGAGCAGCTCGTGAACTCGCGCTCGCGAGATTACTACGGGACCGACGTCCAGGCACCGCTCGCCTATGAGCCCAGCGGGCAGGACTTCCTCTCGCCAGTGCTCGCCGAAGCGGACTTGATGCGGCGCGTCTTGTCACCTTTGGAGTTCTCCGCCTGGCTCGATCGGTTCTTGCCGGAGCTGAAGAGTGCGGGGAGCGACTGGCTACCGACTGCCGTCGTGACCGACAGGAGCGACGGCAAGCTCGCCCACCTCGACGGGCTCAACCTTTCCCGCGCGTGGATGCTCGAGGGTATCGCCTCCGCATTGCCCGACGAGGACCCACGCCGGGGACCGGTCGAGGTCGCCGCGAGACGCCACCGCGAAGCCGGACTGGCCGCCGTGACCGGCGAGCATTACGAAGGTGGGCACTGGCTCGGGAGCTTTGCCGTCTACCTGGTTTCGAGAAGGGGTTTGAACCAATGAAGCTTGCGGGGTCATTCGTACCTCTGCTCTGAAACCAGAGCCCGCACGAACGAAACCAGAGCCCGCGCGACCGAAACGGGAAGCGGCTGTTGAACCGGAAGCCGCTTCCTCGACGTCCCTGACGATCGAGCGGAGAGGTGCCGAGCAAGAGGCCACTCGGAGTGCGCTGTCGTCACACGGCCGCCCCGGCCCAAGCTCGCTTGCGCAGAGCCCTCGCCGACAGACTCGGTCTCTGGCTCGCTCGGCTTGGGCACTCCATCGCCCTCGGGGTCAGCTTCACCACCGTATGCTCCGGCGCTGCGCCGGGGGCTCCCCTGACTTGAAACTAGAGCCCGCACGGGTCCCTGACACGGAGCCGCTGCCGTTGGAACGGCGAGGTTCACGGCGAGGATCTTATTCGTTTGGCGATGAGTAAGGGACGATCCGACGCGCCCGTCGGTGAGGGCGTCGGAACGTTCCCTCGCCTTCGTCTGCGGGATCCGGTCCCGTCGTCCCTCACGAGGCCCCGCTGAATCGATCACGAGCTTTGTGCGCGAGCGTGTTCCCAACCCCGCGCCAGGGACCTGTTCGGGCTCCGATCGTTTCACCACCGTATGCTCCGGCGCTGCGCCGGGGGCTCCCCTGACTAGAAACCTCAGGGAACGCGGGCGTCCCACCCCCTTGTATCGCGGAACAGGCTCGCTGCTCCAGTAGGTTCACGGCGAGCCCCCGGCCCAAGCTCGCTCGTGGGAGCTCTCACCAAGAGACTTGGTCACCAGCTCGCTCGGCTTGGGCACCTCATCGCCCTCGGGCTCAGGTTCGTGTGGTACCCGAGCTTCTTACCTGTCTGCTCAGCCGGTCCGCCGCCGCTCGGTCTCGGGCTCGTTTCGCTCCGGCGAGCCTGTTACCCTGGCAGGCCCGTCAGGAAAGCCCTCGCCTACACTCGAATCCGCTTCGGATGCTGATGATGCTCCGTTCCATCCTGTTTGCCTTGGCCGGCTCCGCGTTCCTTCCCGTCTCCGAGGAGGATGCGATTCACTTCAGCCGCGACATCAAGCCGATCCTCTCCGACAAGTGCTTCGCTTGTCACGGACCCGACCGTGGTGCTGCCGAGAACGACTTGAGGCTCGATGTGCGCGAGCTGGCGCTGGAGGCGGCGATCGTCCCCGGTGATCCCGAGAACAGCGAGCTGATCTATCGCATCACGAGCCCGGACCGCTTCGAGCGGATGCCGCCGACGTGGTCGAAGAAGCCGGCATTGACCGAGGACGAGATCGATCGGCTGCGCCAGTGGGTCGAGGCCGGCGCTCCCTACGAGCCGCACTGGTCGTACGTCCGTCCGGTGCGCCCCGAGGTCCCGAGCGTCGAGGACACCACCTGGCCGCGCAACGAGATCGATCGCTTCGTCCTGGCGCGGCTCGAAGAGGAGGGCCTCTCGCCATCGCCCGAGGCCGATCGCATCACATTGATCCGCCGCCTGAGCTTCGACTTGCTCGGTCTGCCGCCCGAGCCGAAGGACGTCGAGGCCTTCTTACGAGACGACGAGCCGGGCGCGTACGAGCGTTTGGTCGACCGTCTGCTGGCGTCGCCGCACTACGGAGAGCGCATGGCGCAGCACTGGCTGGACCTGGTGCGCTACGCGGACTCCGCGGGATACCACAGCGACCCGACCGTGTCGGTCTGGCCTTATCGCGACTACGTGATTCGTGCGTTCAACGAGAACAAGCCCTTCGACCAGTTCACTCTCGAGCAGATCGCCGGCGACCTCCTGCCGGGATCGACTCTCGAGCAGCGAGTCGGAGCCACCTACAACCGTCTGAACAAGACGACGGACGAAGGCGGCGCGCAGGCGGGTGAGTACCTGGCGAAGTCGTTCGCGGACCGTGTCCGCACGACGGGCTCGGTCTGGATGGGGGCGACGCTCGGGTGCGTCGAGTGCCACGCGCACAAGTTCGATCCTTACGAGCATCGCGACTTCTACCGCTTCGGCGCCTTCTTCGCCGATCTAGAAGAGCGCGGTGTCTACCCGAACAATAGCCGTCCACCGTTCCTGACTCTCCCGAGCGAGGACGCTCAGCAAGAGCTCGCTCGCCTGGACGAGGCAATCGAGTCGGCTCGCTCGAGCCTCGAGGAGAATGAGACGCCGGAGGCGAAGTCTCGCGCCTCCGAGCTGAAGAAGCGCCGCGACATGCTCTGGAAGCAGCAGCCCACGACGCTCGCGACCGTCTCGGTGAAGCCGCGCACCATACGCGTCTTGCCGCGCGGCAACTGGCTCGACGAGAGCGGCGAGGTGGTCGAGCCCGGTGTACCCAGCTTCTTGCCGCCTCTCGACGTGCCCGAAGGGCGCCGGCCGACGAGGCTCGATCTCGCGCGTTGGCTGGTCTCGCCGGATCATCCTCTGACCGCGCGGGTCTTCGTCAATCGGCTGTGGGCGCTCTTCTTCGGCAAGGGCATCTCGGCCCGGCTGGATGATCTCGGCTCGCAAGGGGAGTGGCCCAAGCATCCCGCTCTGCTCGACTGGCTCGCGACCGAGCTGATTCGGAGCGGCTGGAACGTGCAGCACATGGTCCGGCTGATGGTGCTCTCGCAGGCGTATCGTCAGTCGTCGCTCCCGCGGGACGACCTCGCGATGGCCGATCCCGGCAACCGTCTGCTGGCGCGCCAGACCCGCGGCCGCATCGATGCCGAGTTCGTGCGCGACGTGGCTCTCAAGGTCAGCGGCTTGTGGAATCCGGAGATCGGCGGACCGAGCGTCAAGCCGTATCAGCCCGAAGGCTACTGGTCGTTCTTGAACTTCCCGACCAGGACCTACCGCGCCAGCAAAGGCGACGATCAGTATCGGCGAGGTCTCTACACGCATTGGCAGAGGACGCTCTTGCATCCCTACCTCTTGGCGTTCGATGCGCCGACGCGCGAGGAGTGCGTGGCCGAGCGGCCCGTGTCGAACTCGCCGGCCCAGGCACTCGTGCTGCTCAACGACCCGAGCTTCTATGAAGCGGCGGTGGCCTTCGCGTCGCGCTTGACGGCGGACCCCGAGGCGACCGACGAGCAACGGTTGATCGAAGGCTTCCGGCGCGTCACGTCCCGGCGACCCGAGGCCGAGGAGCTCGCGCTCCTGAAAGAGCTTCTCGACACCGAGCGCCGTGCTGGCGGTGACGAGTCCGATCGCGCGGCCTGGATCGCGGTCGCGCGGACGCTCCTGAACCTGGGCGAAGCCTACACTCGCAACTGAGACTGCTGAAGTGACACCGATGAACGAACAGCGCCTGGCATTGACGCGGCGAGCCTTCCTGCGCGAGAGCGCCTTCGGCCTGGGTACGATCGCCCTGACCTCGATGGGCGGCAGCGCCCTGGCCCGCGTCGCGCGAGCCGGCGAGAGGCCCATGCCTCACCTTCCGCCCAAGGTGAAGCGCGTCATCTTCCTCTGCATGGCCGGTGGCCCCTCCCAGTTCGAGTCGTTCGACAACAAGCCCGAGCTGACGCGCCTGGAAGGGCAGCCGATGCCGGATTCGTTCACGAAGGGGCAGCCGATCGCGCAGCTCCAGGGGGAGAAGCTCCAATGCTGGGGGCCCCAGTTTCCCTTCAAGAAGTGGGGCGAGTCGGGTCAGGAGATCTCGACGCTCTTCCCGAACATCGGGGGGATCGCCGACAAGATCTGCATCGTGCGCTCGATGCACACCGACCAGATCAATCACGATCCGGCGCACACGGTGATGAACACGGGTACCTCGATCTCGGGTCGGCCGAGCATGGGCTCGTGGGTCGTCTACGGACTGGGGCGCGAGAGCGAGGACCTGCCGGCCTTCGTCGTCTTGACCTCGAAGGGCGGACGAAACCCGCAGCCGATCGCGCAGCGGCAGTGGTCGGCGGGCTTCTTGCCTAGCCGCTACCAGGGCGTGCAGTTCTTCAGCCAAGGCGACCCAGTCCACTACGTGAGGACTCCCGAGGACGTGTCCGGCGACAGTCAACGGCGAGTGGTCTCGACAGTGCGTGCGCTCGACGCCTTGCGCGCCCAGCAGGTGGCCAGCGGCGAGCTCGAGACGCGGATCGCTCAGTACGAGATGGCGTTCCGGATGCAGACGAGCGTGCCCGATCTCGTCGACTTCTCCGACGAGCCGCAGCACGTGCTCGACATGTACGGCACGACGGGCAACGACGGCACCTTCGCCGCCAACTGCCTGCTCGCGCGACGGCTGGCCGAGCGCGGCGTGCGATTCATCCACCTCTATCACCGCGGCTGGGACCACCACAACGACCTCGCCAAGTTCATGACGGTCTGCAGCGGCCTGACCGATCAGCCTTCGGCAGCGCTGGTGCGGGACCTCGAGCAGCGCGGGATGTTGGACGAGACGCTCATCATCTGGAGCGGCGAGTTCGGGCGCACCCCGATGGTCCAGACGAACAAGGGCGGCCCCGGCCGCGACCACCATATGCGCGCGTTCTCACTCTGGCTCGCCGGCGGCGGCATCCGCGGTGGCTTGACCTACGGCGCGACGGATGAGCTCGGCTACAACGCCGTCGAGAATCCCGTCCATGTCCACGACCTGCACGCCACGATGCTGCACCAGCTCGGTCTCGACCACGAGCGGTTGACCTTCCGCTACCGCGGCCGAGACTTCCGCCTCACCGATGTCGCCGGCGAAGTGCTCGAAGATATTCTGGTCTAGAACCAGAGCCCGCGCGACCGAAACGGGAAGCGGCTGCTGAGCGGGGAGCCGCTTCCTCGACGTCGCAGACGACCGAGCGGAAAGGTGCCGAGCAAGGGAGCACTCGGAGTGCGCTGTCTCGCCGCAACGGTTGCCCCCGGCCCAAGCTCGCTCGTGAAAGCTCTCGCAGGCAGACCCGGTCAGCGGCTCGCTTCGGCTTGGGCACTCCCATCGTCTCCGTCTTGTTGCGGCGCCCTCAGCCCACTTGGTCCAGGGCGCGTCCGGTTCACTTCAGGTGCTGGTACGCGGTCGCCGCTGCTCCGCCGGGTCGCGCGTCATAGGGCACGAACTCGGGATCCGTGTAGTAGGGGAAGAGCCACAGGTCGTCGGCCCAATCGCGGACCTGCTTCGGGTCGAGCCGAGCCGACTGGATCGTCGTCAGGTAGAAGCGGTCGCCCGGGTAGAGCTTCTGGAAGAGCTGAGAGAGGTTCGGGATCAGCCGTGAGTATCCCTTCAAATAGGGATCGTTCTGCGGCGCCGACCAGCCTTTGCCAGCGTTGGGCTCGCATTGACGGCTATCGAAGTCGCGCCACTTGCGCCGGAAGCCGCGATGCTCGTAGCCATAAGGGGAGAGCTTGTCGTTGATCCACTTCTCGTAGAAGACGTGCAGCCGAACGTCGAACTTCGCCTCTTGGAGCCCCGTCAGCTTCATGGGGAAGAAGATCCCATCTCGTCCACCGGTCTCGAAGTGGAAGCGCAGGGGATGCAGATCGACCGAGCCGACCTTGTCGAGCTCGGTCTCTGTGACCTTGATGCAGGCGTAGACGTATCCCTTGCGCCGGTAGAAGCCGAGGACGTCTTCGGCGTTCTCGAGCGTCTGGTATCCATTGTCGGCGAGCCAGTCGTTGAGGGCTCCGGCTGCGTTCTCCTTGACGACGGCGATGTCGTAGCTGCCGACGATCTTGCGGGAGATCACCTCGACCTTGCCGTCCATCTCCATCCCGGCAGCGCTGTTGCCGCGCGGACCCTTGAGTCGCTTCTGGTACTCAGCCTCGAGGCGCATCTCGACGTAGCGCTCGAGCTCTTCGAACAGCGCCGCGTCTTCGCGGAAGGTCTCCGGCGCATTCGGGAGTGGGACGACCCAACCGAACTCGCTCGCCTCCCCCTCGACCCGGATCTTCAGGATCATGTCCTGAGTCGCGCTCTTCTGCTCGGTGCCCTTGTGGAAGATGAGGACGGCCTCCTGAGAGGTCTCCTCCAACGTCCCCTTGAAGTCCACCGGGGGCATGACCTTGCCGTCCGGGTAGGCCATGGCGAGTGATGTCCAGAGCAGCGATGTGATGGCGACGATCGCGATCCTCATTTGTCGTCCTCCTTCTCGGGCTTCGGGGCGATGTAGTTCCAGTCCTTGTCGTAGGCGGGCTGGCTGCCGGGCTTGGGCGAGCGATGGAGGCCGCCGACCGCCCAGATGGACTCGAGCTTCAGCTTCTTGAAGCGTACGACCGCCTTCTCGGTGACGGGAGCTTTCATCGTGACCCGGCACTGCATCCACCCGAT
The DNA here is from genome assembly GCA_040219065.1 of Planctomycetota bacterium. Lineage (GTDB taxonomy): Bacteria > Planctomycetota > OFTM77 > OFTM77 > OFTM77 > OFTM77. The sequence continues at coordinate 8,698 of JAVJTD010000056.1, read as the reverse complement.
GAAGGGCTGGTGCTTCGCGAAGAACTTCGGGTCGCGCTCAGCGATCCAGCGGCAGGCCGCGTCCTCGTCGTCCTGCCAAATGGTGTCCGTTGCGAGCCAGGCCTCGAGCTGTTCCTGGTAAGCCTCGCGATCTCCGGCCTCCAAGCGCCCGGTCCACTTCGGCGGTTGGGACGTCTTCCCCTTCTCCTCGACCAGCTCCAGCGGGATCCACTTCGTCCAGTGCCGGCCATCGACTCCGTATCGGACCGAGACCGTGACGCGCTCGGGCTCGAGCACCCCTTCGAGCGTGACCGACAGCATGGCTTGCTGAGGGGGGCGCCAGGAGAGGCCGCCGGCGATCGGGCTCGTCTCGAGCCAGGACTCGGCACCGAAGAGCTCGAAGCCTGCGTCGGTTTGGCGAGAGCCTTTGGCGAGTGAGAAGGCTTCGGCGCGGCTCTCGGCATCGAGGGTGAGGGTCTCGACGCCGATGATCTCGAAGGGCGGGAGCAGCGTGCAAAGCACGAGCGCGAATGGGATCATGGTCTTCCTCCGAACGGGTCACCAATCGGTCAAGCGCCGTTCGACGTGGTGCTGGCGAAGAAGTTCAGAATTGATCGACGAAGCGCCCGAACCCGGCTGGCGTGGCGTTTCAGTATACTCCCGAGGCCGGTCAGCCGGCCCCTCGAGCGGCTTCGATGAGGTCGCACTCTTCCGGCTCATCGTTCGAAGGACGCCATGCTCGCGACCAGACTCCTGTTCTCTTGGACATTGCTCCTCGCCGCGCCGCCCGCCGCCCAGCCTGTTGAAGTGGACTCTGACTGGAGCCGGCTGGCTCGCGAGGTCGACGCCACTTGGCTCGAAGGCTCTTCACCTCTATCGGCCGAGCTGGACCGGCTGATCGAGACGGACGAGGCCCGTGTTCGAGAGATCGTGTGGCGGTCGTATCGAGAAGCACCGATCCACGAGGAGCTCCGGGCCGACTTCGAGGCGAACCGCGTGCGATGGAAAGAGCATGAGAGCCCTTACACCCTGAAAGAAGTCGGTGAGAGACCGGAAGGAGGCTGGCCGGTCTTCATCGCCATGCACGGCGGCGGGGGCGTGGCGAAGGAGGTCAACGACTCCCAGTGGCGGATGATGCGACGCTACTACCGCGCCCATCCCGAGGTCGGCGGGTATCTCTACCTCGCCCTGCGCGCGCCGAACGATCGGTGGAACGGATTCTACGACCACTATGTCCCGCCCCTGATCGAGCGGCTCGCTCGGCAGCTCGTCTTGTTCGGCGACGCCAATCCCGACAAGATCTTCGCGATGGGATACTCGCACGGCGGCTACGGCGCCTTCGCCATCGGGATGAAGGTGCCTGATCTGTTCGCCGCGGTCCATGCCTCCGCAGCGGCACCGACGGGTGGACAAGGCGCGCCACGGAATCTGCATCACACGATCTTCTCCGCGATGGTGGGTGAGAAGGACACGGCGTATGGACGCAAGGAGCGGTGCGAGTCGTTCGCCGAGGCGATCGCGAAGCTGAAGACGGGACGCGAAGACGTCTACCCGGTGACGGTCGAAGTCGTCGAGGGCGTCGGCCACGGAGGCCTGCCCGATCGAGACCGGATCGTCGGGATGTATCCGGCCACGCGCGATCCCTCGCCGAAGACCCTGAGCTGGGAGCTGACCGATGACATCCTCGAGGATCACTTCTGGGTGCACGTTCTGGGGCCGAAGAGCGGGGCGCGGATCGAGGCGCGCTTCCAGGGCAACCGTCTCGAGGTCGAAGCGAAAGGGATCCCTTCGATGCGCATCGGTGTCGACTCACGGCTGACGGATCTCGAGATGCCCGTGACTCTGGTCGTGAATGGCGGAGAGCCGCGGACGATCGCCCTTCGGCCGTCGGTGCGCGTCCTGTGCGATTGGACCGCGTGCCGCGGAGACCTTCGCCTGGCGCGCGTCGCCGAGATCGCCATCGAGCTCGATACGCAGTGATGTCTTGAACTTCATTCCCGGATAGGAGCTTTGCTTCATGTTCTTCGCCTTCGGTCTCGTCATGGCGTTGTGCTTCGGTGACGAGCGCATCGTCCTCGACAGCGCGTTCGAGGACTGGTCGGGTCTGTCGCCGATCGTGCGCGATGCGCGAGACGATGCCGGTGATGCCGGGCTCGACATCGGAGACATCTGGATCACGAGCGACCGAGAGGCGCTGTACTTGGCGTTCGAGGTCCAGGAGACGGTCAACCTTCAGGTGCTCCCGGGATCGCTCGAGCTGGTGCTCGATGTCGATGCGAATCCCGAAACGGGGCTGGCGCGGGAGGCAATCGCTGGCGCCGATCTCGTGGTCATCTTTACGCCGAAGAACCCCGACCGGCCGGATGCGCCGGGCATGGGCGCTGCCCTCGAGGTCGCGACTCAGAGCGGATTCGAGCGGCGCTCTCCCTACGAGGTCGGCCTCGCCCAATCGCCGACCTACGCCAGCGATCGCTTCGAGGTGCGCTTGCAGCGGAAGCCTTCGGAAGGTGTCCCGGCCCTCGGTGAGCGTGTTCGGGCGCGAATGGCGTTCTACGACGGCGAGGGCGAGCGGCGCGATGTGACCGAGATCTTCGACTACGAGCTGAAGCAGGCCGGGCCGAGAGTGGTGACCGCGCAAGCGAAGGATCCACTCGCGCGTCGGGATGGCGCGCGTCTGCGACTCATGAACTGGAATGTCCTCTGGGGGAAGGTCTTCGAAGATCCAGAGCCCTTCGCCCGCGTCCTTCGAGCCGTCGATCCCGACGTCATCACCTTCCAGGAGCTGACCGGTGACGACATCGAAGGACGGTTGAGGGCGTGGCTGGAGAAGACGGCCCCGGCCGGTGCCGAGTCGAGCTGGACGGTGAACGTCGGCGATGTCGGTGGCGGCACGCTCTTCTCCGCCGTCGCGACCCGCCGGCCCGCCGAGGTCGCCGAGCTGCGCATTCCGGCACGCCGAGATCGAGACGTGATGCAATCCCTGCCAGCACTCGTCGTAAAGAGCGGGGATCGACGCACGCTCGTGATATCGATCCACCTGCCATGCTGCGGCGGCATCGGCAGTCCTCAAGATGAAGCTCGGCTGCAGACGGTCGCCGACCTGGATCAGGCATTGAAGGACTGGATGTCCGAGAACCGTGTGACGGGGATCATCCTCGCCGGCGACTACAACCTCGTCGGCTCGAAGCAACCCCTCACCACCATCGTGGAATCCACAGAGAGGCTCTTGGGACGAGGCCGTTCGATCGAGCTCTTGCGCCTCGAAGGAAGCACGACCGCCACCTGGAGAGATCCCAAGCAGCCCTTCGTGCCAGGTCAGCTCGACTGGGTCGTCACCGGCGGCAAGGTCGATGTCCAGGGAGGCTTCGTGCTCGACACCCGTGAGGTCGAGACGAGGTGGCGATCATTGCACGGCTTGGAGGAGGGTGACACGGACGCTTCGGATCACTTGCCGCTCGTGGTCGACTTCGAGTGAGTCACACGGGGGAAACGGAGGATCTTACACGGAGAGCACGGAGGATCTTACACGGAGGACACGGAGAGCACGGAGGTCCTTACACGGAGGACACGGAGAGCACGGGGGGATTTCTTGATCCTGTCGGTTGGACTGGGCCTTCTTTCGGAAACGAGGCGGAAGCACGGGCCCGGGGAGAATGGGTGAGCGGAGACCTGGTCAGGAAGCGTCATGTGTTGCGCTCGAGCCTGTCGGCAACCCGTGCCGAAGCGCCGGCACTGAATCAGACCCGGCGCGGCCGTCGGACGCCTCGAATCCCAGGAGCACCCGACCCAACCGACAGGTTCAACAAACTTCTCTGCAACCTGGCGTCAACTCTCTCGCGAGGGCCCTATCCAACCGAGAGGATTGAAGATCCCCCCGTGCCTCCCCGTGTGAGACCCCCCGTGTCCCCCGTGCTCTCCGTGTGAAAGCCTCCGTGTTCCCCGTGCTCCCCGTGTGAAAGCCCCCGTGTTCCCCGTGTAAGATCCCCCGTGTTCCCCGCATCACACCATCATCCAGCCGATGAATGCCGTGATGCCGTTCGCGATGGCCGACAGGACCAAGGCCTTCGCGAGCGGTAGCTGCGGATTCAGCCAGCGGTAACCGGCGCCTTCTGCGATCGTGACGAGCACCTCGACGAGCAGGAACGCGGACGGGTTCCAGCCGATGAGCAGGTAGGCCAGGGGGTGCGTGGCGAGGTTGACCCAAAGGATATCGCTGCGCCGGGGAGCCGGTGGCCTCACCTTGCGGGCGATCTCGATCACGGCCAGCTCGATGGCGAGCGTCGCCGCGAGGAGGGGTAGGTACTCGAGCCAGCTCATGCCTTGCGTTCGTGGGCGGCAGCGCCCAGGCCGCCGAGCGCGATCAGCAGGATCGGTAGCTCGACCCAGGCGTGCACGGCCGCGAAGAAGCCATAAACGGCGCGAGCCTCTCCGAAGGAGACCGCGAAGCCGATCAAGAACACACCGGCGAGCGCGGCGACCAGCAGACGAAACGTCGACCAGGCTGGCCAGGCGCTTTCGGACTCGTCAGCGCCGCTCAGCCTCGGTAGCACGTACAGCACGACCGCATAATGAAGGCACTGCAAGTAGGCCGCGACGGTGAACAGCCGAATGCCGAACGAGCGAGACTGCCATGTCGCCGGCACGAAGGCGCCGAGATGATCGTGCAGGCCGCCCATCGCGAAGGGGCTCGCATCGAGGTGAATCCCGACGAACGAAGCGAGGAGCGCTTCCGCAGCACCGCTCAACAGGACCAGCGGCACGACACCGAAGGCGACGCCGCAGAGCAAGAGCGCACGTCGCCGCTCCGGCCCGCGCAGCGCCTCGGCGAGGAAGCCGATCGGGGTCAGGTTGTGCAGGACGGCCAGCAGTACGAGCGTCGCGAGCGGGGCCAAGAGCGCACCGGCGAGGAAGGTCATGGCGGTGAGCATCGAGAGAGCTCGAGCGATGGAGCCGCCGCGAACCGCCAGGCCGGCCGCGGCGACGAGCGCGATCACGAGCAGGAGCTCGAGCTCGGCAAATGGCCAAGAGGCGGCATTCGTGAACGACATCACCCGCAGCGAGACGATTCCGGCCAGGAGTGATCCGAACAGAATGAGCAGCGGCCGCGATATCCTCAGTCGGAATCGCTCGTCGACGTACCGGAGCTCGACGAGCACATGGGGCAGCCCGAACACGGCCAGCGTGATCGAGTACACGAGCAGCGGCGCGCCGGTCGCGACGAGGGCGAGGGCACAAGCCGCCAAGAGAACCGCACCGGCTAGTCTCACGAGACCTGGCTCTTCCGCCGTCGCCAACCGAGGAGGGCGGCGCCGAGCATGCCGGCGAGGCCGATGCCGATGAAGGGCAGCATCGCTGCGGCTTGATCCGCCGAGTCGATCACCTCACCGTCCTCGTTCAGGTGCCGGTCCTGGGAATCGATCTCGAGGACCTGACCCGTGATCTTCTTCAGCTTGACGTGCGTCTCGATCTTGGCAGGCGCCTTCGCCTTGGGAAGCTGTATGCCCATGTTCACGTGAGTCGAGATCGCGACGCCCAGCGCGGCCTGGACGTCCTCGGGCTCCGGCCGGTTCTTGCGATCCTCGAACATCGCCTCGAACTGGCTGCGCTTCGCGAGCGGCACTGCATAGATGGCCGCCATGTAGTGGCCGCGAAGAGGGACGCCCTCGACGACCAGCTCGGCCTGCGAGTAGCCGCCTGGGCCTGAGCGGTAGTAGAGCACCAACGGCTCGATCCCGGGGGCCGGTGCTTTCGGCGGGATCAGCACGATGTCACCGGGATGAATGCGGTCCGGGCTCAGGCCCCGATTGACGGCGACGATCTCATCCACGCGGGACGCGGCGCCCAGCCGCTCGCGAGCGATCTTCGAGAGATTGTCGCCCTCTTTCACTCGAATGGCGGTCAGGCATCGATCGGCGAGCTCACCGTTCGACACCAGCACTTCGTGGGGCACCCGGGTATATCCGGGGATCGCGACATCGGCGAGGACGGTGGCTGGCGAGATCGAGACGAGCAAAGCGGCCAGGAGTCGGCGGATCATGAGAGCTCCTCGCGAGGAGAGGTTCGGGTTCGATCTTGGGCTCGGCCCATCGTGGACGCATGTCGATGGCATCAGTTCTCTATTGGCAGTCGGCTCGAGCGAGGGTCCTCCATCTCGACGACCTCTCTCCGTCTCCCTCGCGCGGGCTCTGATTCTCCTTTTGCTCCGGCTTCGATCAGCGATGCCCCGTGCTCCGAGCCCGGCGGCGACGGCCGATCACGAGGAGGAGGATGACGAAAGCGAGCCCTGCACCGACGAGCAAGACCATCATCACGGGGTCGGATGTGATGTCGTCGTCCGGCGGAGCGATGTCGGCCAACGGAAGAGGGAACGGATCGAGTCTCATCGCTTCTCTCCTTCTCGGGTCCAAGCCGCCTGGATCACGCTTTCGATCTCGGGCACGGCGAGCTGGAAGTTTCGCCCGTTCGGTCGCCGGCCGGGGAACCACTTCCACAAGAACGCCCCGAGCACCCGCGGCTCGCGATCGATCTCCTCGAAGGCGACCCGGTAGCAGAGCGCGGGGACCGGCCAGGCCTCGGGGCCGTCACTGCGATCGCTCCACGGCTCGACCGGAGCCTGAAAGGAGCGATTGTATCCGAGCTCGGTGAAGACGACGTTTCGGTTGTGCCGGTCCGCCGAGCGTCGAATCTGCTTCATCCATTTGCGCCAACCTGCCCGGATGACTGCTTCGTCGGCGCCGGCCCTCTCGGCGAGCGGGAAGTAGGCTTGGATCCCGATCACGTCGAGCGCGTCCCAGAACCGGACCTCTTCGTAGTGCGTCCAGTTGGCGGCGTAGGTGAGCGCGGCATCCGTTCGTGAGCGGACCTCGCCGATCAGCCCTCGCCAGCGCGCTTCGTCTCCGATCAAGCGGTCCAGCTCGGTTCCGACGGCGAAGCCGTCGGCCTCCCGGCAGATGCTCGCCACGGCGGCGATCCACGCCGAGTAGTCGGCCCAGAACCGCTCCCGGTCTTCCGGCTTCTCGAAGTCGATGTCGCCGCGCCAGCCGAACGGCGAGCCCCAGTACGCGAGGTGGGGCTTGACGAAGATCTTGAAGCCGCGGCGGTGTGCTTCGCGGATCGGCTCCACCCAGTAGTCGGGCGGGTCGTCCGGGTCGAGCGAATCCCAGTGCCGCAAGCTGCCGTCGGCGCCGATGCGCGCATAGGGATGGATGCTCACCCAGTCGGCCCCGATCGTGCGCACCCGGTCGAGCGCCTCACCGAAGGCCGGGCTGCCCCAGTCGCGGCCCATGCCGTGCGTCGAGATGGTGATGCCCTGGATTCGCTCGCCATCGGTGTCAGACGACTCAGTCCAGCCGGAGAGCAACAAGGCAGCGATGAGCGGTAGCAGCACGTGGTCGATCCTCCCGGTCACAGTCGACCGCCGAGTATCGCAGAGCGCAGTGCCGGCCCCAAGTGTCGAGGTGACCGAGCCGCAGTTGCCGGTGTTTCCGGGATCGGGCCGAGCACCGGGTGATGGGGATCGGTACGATGTCGGGCCCGAGCCGCGATGGTGTTAACGCGGAAGATGCCGCACATTCCCACCGAGAGGATGCCGTGCTTCATGTCTGGGTCGACGCCGACGGCTGTCCCGTCAAGCGCGAGGTCTACAAGGTTGCCAAGCGGCATGCGCTGCGTGTGACGCTCGTCGCGAATGCGGTGCTCCCGATTCCTAGCGGAGACTGGATCGATCAGGTCACCGTGGGGAGCGATCCCGATGCGGCCGACGACTGGATCGCCGAGCACGCCGAGGCCGGAGACCTCGTCGTCACGACCGACATCCCCCTCGCCAAGCGCTGCTTGGATCGAGAGGCCCGCGTCCTCTCGCCGAAGGGGCACGAGTTCACCGACGACGACATCGGCGAGGCGCTCGCGACGCGGGAGCTGCTCTCTCAGCTTCGAGAGGTGGGCACGATGACGGGAGGCCCAGCCCCGTTCGCCGACAAGGATCGGTCCCGGTTCCTCCAGCGCTTCGACGAGCTGATCCGCCGAGTACAACGCGGCAAATGAGTCAGACTGGGCCCGAGGGCGATGGAGTGCCCAAGCCGAGCGAGCCGGTGACCGAGTCTGTCTGCGAGGGCTCTGCGCAAGCGAGCTTGGGCCGGGGCGGCCGTGCGACGACAGCGCACTCCGAGTAGCCCCTTGCTCGGCGCCTCCTGGCTCGATCGTCAGCGATGTCGAGGAAGCGGCTCCCAGCGCAACAGCCTCTCCCCGTTTGGGTCGCGCGGGCTCTGGTCTTTGGGGGCTGGTTTCAAGTCAGGGTGTGAAACGTACCCGAGTGCAGTGGAGTGCCCAAGTCGAGCGAGCCAAAGACCGAGTCTCTGGGTGAGGGCTCTCGCAAGCGAGCTTGGGCTTCTTCGAACGTCCAACGGCTCGACTTCCAACTCTCAACTTTGAAGTCCGTTTCTCCGCTATTTCCGTCTGACGACGAGGCGCGGAGAGCCGGCGCTGGACTAGCCTCGGGCGGAGCCCGGGTTTCAGATCAGCGGCGCCCCCGGCCGCGGCGCCCGGAGCATACAGGGGAGAAACTGGACCTCTCCGAGGCGTAACCCTATGCGGGGCAATCGCGTTGGTCAGGTCGGGGCATTCGCCGTGGCAATCTAGTTTCAAGTCAGGGGAGCCCCCGCCGGCGGACCGGCGGAGCATACAGGGGGGAAACTGGCCGCTTTGGGCCACCTCCCGGCTG
>JAVJTD010000048.1:0-2280 GCA_040219065.1 Planctomycetota bacterium | reverse complement strand
CGAGAACTCGTACTCGTTGTTGTTGTAGATCTTGAAATCGAGGCGGCTCTCGTAGTCGGAGCTCGGCACGAGCGAGACCAGGATGAGCGTGGAGATCACGTAGGAGTTGTCCTGTCCGATGAAGCTGGAGATCATCATCTCATCGGCGACTTCCTCGTACTCCGAGCCATCGAGGTCGAGCAGGCCGTCCTGATCGAGGTCGGTGTCGGCACCGTCTCCGGTCAGCGCCTTGAAGGCGATCGCCTCGAAGCCATACAGCCAGTTGCCGCTGGAGTCAGCGACGATCTCGTCACCGACGAGCCAGTTGTGCGACATGGGCGCCTGGGTCGTCGGGTTGAGGGCGACCGCGTAGAGGAAGCCGGTCTCGCTGTTCGGGTTGTGGACGCCGGCGAGGATGGTGAAGGTGTCATTCGGCGTGAGGCGCTCGAAGCGGTTGAACTCGCTCCAGTAGTCGCCATCGATGTAGATGAAGTGCACGTCGACGACGCCGTTGAGGTTCGTGTTCTGATTGAAGGAAGGATCATCCTTCGTGTTCGTGATGCTGATGACGGTTCCGCTTCCGGGATCGGAGTCGTAGGACGGGTAGATCAGAAGGCTGCCCGGCTTGTTCCCGGCGGCATTGGCGAGGGGGCCGAAGGCGATGAGCAGAGCGGCGGAAGCGAGAGCGGTCTTCAGAATGCGCATCATGGTCTCCAGAGTTGTTCGTTCCAGGTGCTCGTTGAGGAGGAAGGACGCTCGGGCCCGTCTTTCTCCCGGGCTGCGAGCGTTGTGGTGGGAGGAATCGCAAGGTCGATGCCAGCCTCCGTATCGACGCCGAGAGAATTCGCCGCCCCGGCGAGATCGTCCGAGGCATGGGAAAGCGCAGGCGACGGCATTCGGCAGACGAAGAGAGCCGTCGCACTGTTGACCTAATTCGTGTCGAAATAGAACAACGGGACGTCCACACTCCTCGCCAGGCGCCCTCATCGAACTCTGGCAAGTCGGCGGAATTGGCGAATGCGTAGCCAACCGTCTCGAATGAGACCGCCCGGAGTGACGGGGTCAGAGGGCCGGCGCTGAATCTAAGCGTCCCCACCTGGAGGACACCGAGACCGGCTGAGGCCGGCGCTCCAAATGCACCACTGACCAAACGACCTGTGAACGTGGTCCAGCTCAGCCGCGACCCCAGGCAGGAACGACGGAACGGGAAGGGCCGCGCCAAACAAGAGGGGGTGAGCCGCGAGCGTAGCGACCGGTCCACACCCCGTCCGGGGAAGGTCTCTTCCGGTAATCGCCAGGGCGGAGATCGAGTGCGTCTGGCGACTTGAAGAACCTCGAGCGGAGCGAGACTTCGGCGAGAGGCTCGCTTCGCTTCGCAGTTCGTCAAGTCGGCGATGAAGCGAACAACCCTCCCTGAGTCTCTACCGGCATCGACCCTCAACGGAATCGGCGAGGACCGATCGCTCCGCTCACGGCACACACCTCACTGCCAGTCGAGGGCCCTCCTGGTTCGGCGTTCCACGCGTCTCTGGTCCGATTGCACCCGGCACGATTGGACCACGATGGTCCAATTGCACCCGGCATCATCGAGCCACGGAGCTTCGGATGTAAGGGTCTCGGTCCTCTCCGAACTGCTCGGCAAGAGGACACCGAGACCGGCTGAAGCCGGCGGTCCGAATGCGGTTAAGGTTAGATCAGGATCACACTAGACGAGCAGCCGAGGTCAAAGCGCCGATGTCGTCGAGGCCAAACGCGCCGGCTGGTGGCAGCCCGGAACGTGAGCCCTGGGATGGCTACTCTGCAGCGCCGGCAGCAAGCCCACGCCTCAGGTCTTCAGGACCGAGGATGGCCGGCACGTGGCCGCTCAGGGCGTGCCCCCTGTGTTGGTGGCGAAACACACAGCCGGTCGTCGTTAGGACCGGAGGACCGGCAGATTCGAGGCGCCCGCGCGCCAGCCGTTCAAGCGTCGAGGCGCCAGACCGCAAGGGGCCATCGCCCTGGGAACGGGGCGATCGGCGTACGGTCCTTCGGGCCTCCAGCCGGGAACGATAATCGGGTCCGCCGAGCTCCTGCACCAGATCACGAGGCACGAGCCTTCGACCTCGGAGGGCCTGACCTTCAGGACCAGGGTGATCCCAAACGCCCCCTCCTGATCGACCGGCGAACCAAAGGCAGCGGGGGATCTCTTTCGAGATCCCCCGCTGGGAAGGCCTTGGATTCGAGAGCGAGTCTCGAGTCTTACTGGAGCGAGTCGAGGACGCCGTTGGTGGCGTTGAGGGCATCGCTCTCGTGGAGGAGGTG
>JAVJTD010000046.1:0-10664 GCA_040219065.1 Planctomycetota bacterium | reverse complement strand
CCAAGCACCCAAGCACCCAATCACCACACCACCGAACCCGATGTGGAATCCCGGCCGGGCAATGAGTAGCTTCTCGGTGCTGTCGCCCTCTCGGAGGGTGAACGCTTCGAAGACACTCCGCGAGGGGGATTCCATGAATGGCTCTTTGGCTGGACGATGGTGGTGGACGATCGCGTTGGCCGGGATGATCTCGTGTGGCGGACCGGGTGAGGAGGACGATGTCGGGATGGCGAAGCGCGCGGCCCAGATCTCCTCGGAGCCGTGGGGCGCGATCGAGATGCGTCCGGTCCTGCTCTACACGCTGAGCAACGCCAACGGCATGGTGGTCAAGATCACCAACTACGGTGCGATCGTGACCGAGGTCCATGTCCCGAACGGAGACGGAACGACGACCGATGTCGTCTTGGGGTTCGACGAGCTTCAAGACTACCTCGCCGGACATCCCTACTTCGGGTGCATCGCGGGCCGCGTCGCCAATCGCATCGCGAAAGGCAAGTTCGAGCTCGACGGTCAGGAGTACACCCTCGCCACCAACAACGAGCCGAACCATCTGCACGGCGGCGAGCGCGGCTTCGACAAGGTGCTCTGGCGGGCCGAGCCGGTCGTCGCGACCGATGGTGTCGGCCTGAAGCTGACCTACCAGTCCAAGGACGGCGAGGAGGGATATCCGGGTAACGTCGACGTGATGGTCGTGTACACCGTGACCGACGCGAACGAGCTCGTCGTCGACATGTCCGCCAAGACCGACCGAGCCACGCCGATCAACCTCGCGCATCACTCCTACTGGAACATGGCCGGGCACGATTCGGGGAGCATCCTCGATCAGGAGCTCACGCTGGCGGCGTCGCGCTACACGCCGGTGGACGACACGCTGATCCCGACGGGCGAGCTCGCGCCGGTCGAAGGTACGCCGTTCGACTTCACCGAATCGAAGCCGGTCGGTGAGGACATCGGTGCCTTGCAGGCCGATGAGAACGGCGCTCATGGCGGCGGCTACGATCTGAACTACGTCGTCGACGGCGAGGGCTTCCGGCTGGTGGCGCAGCTTCGCGATCCGGAGTCGGGGCGGACGATGAAGATCTACAGCGATCAGCCGGGCATTCAGCTCTACACGGGCAACTGGCTGGGCGTCGACGAGAAGACGATCGGCAAGGGCGGCACCGAGTACCAGCGCTATCAGGGCCTGTGCCTCGAGACCCAGAAGTATCCCGACTCGATCAACCATCCTGACTTCCCGTCCGTCGTCCTGCGGCCGGGTGAGACCTATCGCCATCGGATGGTCCACAAGTTCACGGCGAACTGAGATGACGGAAGGTCGATCGGCGCGCCGCGCGTTCTTCTGGGCGCTACTCCTGGCTCTGATCGTGGCGGCGCCGGCGGCCTGGCAGGCGCGGTTCGAGTCCGACGACTACATCCAGCTCGCGCTGCTCGAGGAGCGGCTGCCGGTCGAGCTCAGCCAGTCGCGCTACGACATCTACACCTTCCTCGACGGGAGCCCTCAGAGCTTCGAGCGGCTCCTGGACCGCGGACCGGTGCCCTGGTTCGCGCATCCCGAGCTGCGGGTCCGCTTTTGGCGCCCGGTCACGGCCGCCGCACTGACCCTCGAGACCATGGTCTTCGGCACCGAGAGCCGGCCTTATCATTTGATGAGCTTGGCCTGGTATCTCGCCGCGGTCTTGGCGGTCGGCCTTCTGCTCCGTGAGCTCCTGCCCGAGCGGATCTTCTTCTTGGCGCTGCTCATCTTCGCGGTGGCGAGCAGCCACCGTCAGATCGTCACCTGGCTCGCGAGCCGGTACGTATCGCTCAGCCTGGTCCTGGGTGCGCTGGCCATGTGGAGCCACGTGCGGTTCCGTGCGAGCTCGACCTTCGGAGGCTGGCTGTCCGCCGTCTTGTGGATCCTCGCACTCCTCGCCGGCGAGTCTAGCCTGGGCTGGCTGGGCTTTCTCGTCTCGTGGGAGCTCCTCGCGGGCCGGCGCCCGGGGCGATGGAAGGCGCTCTTGACGCCCATCGTCATCGCGGTGATCTGGCTCTCGGTGTACGTTTCCTTGGGCTATGGCACCCGAGCTTCGGGCGCCTACGTGAATCCGGTCAGCGAGCCACTCGGGTTTCTGGCGATCGCTCCCGCTCGCTTCTTCGGACTGCTCGCCTGTGCTCTGTTCGGCTTCCAAGCCGACATCTGGCTGTGGCAGCCCGAGTGGCGTCTGGCCTTCATCGTGAGCGGTGTGCTGGCGATCCCCGTCGGGTTCTGGCTCTGGCGCTTTGCTCGGCGAGAGATCGACGAAGCTTCGCGCCCCGGCTTCGATGCATTGACGCTGGGCGCGGTGCTCGCGCTGATCCCTCAGACCGCCGGGATGATCGGGCCGCGGAGCCTGGCTGTCTCCAGCGTCGGGGGCGCTGCTCTTCTGGGAGGGGTGTCCTTCGCGGCCTGGCGCGCATTCCAGAGGCGCCGGGAGCACCGGCCGTCTCTCTCCGTCCGATTCGGCATCGCTCTCTCCGCGGTTCTCTTCTTCTCTCACGCGATCGCCGCGCCGGTCTTGTGGTTCGTTTGGACGGCAGTCTACGCGCCGATTCTCGATGCGACGGACGAGGCGATGAACCGCGTCGAGGTGAGGCCGGACCAAGACGCGGTGCTTCTCCAGGCGACGAATCCGCTCTCCTCGATCTACTTGCCAGCCCGGCGAGGCTTCGAGGGGCGGTCCACGCCCCGCTCGTGGTGGGTCCTGAGCTTTCGACCCGGACCGATCGTCGTGACTCGCATCGATGAGCAAAGCTTCATTCTCGGTGCGAGCGAGCCGGCACCTGCGACGCCGTTCGAGTTGATCTTGCGTACGCCGGCCGATCCTCTTGCCGTTTCCGACAAGGTCGAGACGGCTGGCTTCGAGGCGGAGGTGCTCGAGGTGCAGAACGGTCAGCCGACCCGAGTGCGCTTCACCTTCCGCCGGCCGCTCGAGTCTCCCGATCTCCTCTGGCTCGATGCCGACCTCGAGCCGGTGACGATGCCTGCGATCGGAGAGTCGATCCGCCTCGATTCGTGAAGGGGGTGGATCCAGGCTCCGATTCCGGTCATTCTCCGGCGATGCACCCAAGGCCTCCCGCCGAGCCGGAATCATGAGTGAGCCTGCCGTCCAGACGCGTCGTCCCTTCCCGCTGACCGCTTTGTTCACCAGCGTGAGCCTGGTGGCCATCGTCGTGACCACCATTGCGATGGTCGTGCTGATCGGTCAGCAGGAGGAGCGCATCTTGGTGGCTCGCGGGGAAGACTACGCCGCGCAAGTCGCCGACCACCTCGACGAGGTCTTGCTCGCCGAGGTCATGGGACCGATCGCCGCGGCGGGACGCCCATTCGACATCGAGAGCCTGTCCGATCGCGAGCGCCTGGACGAGTGCATCCAGCGGCACATCGTCAGCTTTCGCATCGAGGTCGTCGTCTTCTTCGATCAGATGGGGAAGATCATCTACTCGACCGAGCCCAGCCTCGAAGGCCGTTTGAAAGGCGACGACGAGGGCTTCCGCGAAGCGTCGGCCGGCAACGGACCCTTCTCCGAGCTCAAGTGGGCGGGGACGCCGACGCACTTCGAAGCCATCCCCCAGGATCGTGACTTGCTCGAGGTCTACTGCTCGAGCAGCGCCCTCGCCTCCGGCCAATCGAATGGTCAGCGCGGTGTGCTCGAGCTGTACCTGGATGCCAGTCAGCTCACAGATGAACTGCGCAGCGCCCAGGAGCGCGTCGCCCTGATCACCGTGACCAGCATGCTCGCCCTCTTCGTCCTGCTCTTCTTCCTGATTCGCAGGGCTGACGGAATCATCCGCCATCAGACGGCGGCGATCGAGCAGAGCAATGTCGACCTCGAGCGGCTCGTCGCCGAGCGCACTCACGAGCTCGTTCGCGCCCAGGGACAGCTCATCGAGGCAGCGCAGCTCGCCGCGGTAGGGACCCTCGCCGCGGGTGTCGCTCACGAGATCAACAACCCGCTCGCGTCCGTCGCTGCCTGCGCCGAAGGCATGCTCGCTCGGGCCAAGACCGCTGGCTTTCGAGACGACCCCGACTTCGCGGACTTCCAAGGCTACCTCCGGATCATCAAGGACGAGGCCTACCGGTGCAAAGAGGTCACTCGGCAGCTCCTCGATCTGGCGCGACCCAAGCCGCGCTCGCGCGAGACGTTTCGACTGCAGGAGCTGATCGACGACGTCACCGTTCTGCTGTCCAAGCACCCGACGCTCGGAAGGGGGCGCCTCCATGTCGGACGTTGCGATGGCACCTGGGTCGGTGATCCAGGCGAGATCAAGCAGGTCCTCTTGAACCTCATTCAGAACGCCCTCGACGCGGTATCGGCGGAGGAGCATGGCGAGGTGTGGGTGTCGTCGAGCTCGGGCCCGGACTGGCTGCGAATCACGGTCGACGACAACGGAGTCGGGTTCACGCCCGAGGAGGCGGGGAGGTTGTTCGAGCCCTTCTATACGACCAAGGAAGCCGGAGAAGGCACGGGGCTGGGCCTCGCGATGAGTCAGGTGATCGCTCGAAGGCACGGGGGGCGTATCACGGCCGAGAGTCCGGGACCGCGGGGCGGTGCGCGATTCGAGCTCCAGCTTCGATTGGAGGCCACACCATGAATGGTCCGATGCGGCTCTTGATCGCCGACGACGAAGCGACCTTCCGCTCGGTTCTCGCGAAGGAGATGCGTCGCAAGGGCTACGACGTCGAGGAAGCGAGCTCGGGGCGAGAGGTCATGGAACACCTTGGTGCCAAGCGCTTCGATGTGTTGCTGCTCGACCTCAAGATGCCCGAAGGCGGGGGCCTGGACATCCTGCAACGAGTGCGGGAAGAGGAGCTCGCTCCCGAGGTCGTGCTGCTGACGGGGCACGGCTCGATTCCCACGGCCGTCGAGGCGATCCGGCAAGGGGCCTATGACTTCCTGACCAAGCCGACCGAGATCGAGACGACCGAAGCCGTTTGCCAGAGAGCCTGCGAGCGCTCGCGCCTGAACCGTGAGAACCGACTTCTGCGCCGGGCCTTCGAGCGAGGTCAGTCGTCGGAGCTCCTCGGGAAGAGCCCCTCGATGGCGGAGCTGCGTCGCCTCATCGATCGCGTGTCCCTGTCGGAAGCGCCGGTCCTGATCTTGGGGGAGAGCGGTACGGGAAAAGAGCTGGTCGCGCGCGCGATCCATCGCCAAAGCTCGCGAGCGGACCTGCCGCTCGTGACCGTCAACTGCGCGGCTCTGAACGCCTCGATCCTCGAGAGCGAGCTCTTCGGCCACGAGAAGGGGGCATTCACCGGCGCCGATCGCGCTCGCCCGGGCCTGTTCGAGTCGGCGGATGGGGGCACGATCTTCCTCGACGAGATCGGGGACATGTCGCTGGATCTTCAGGCGCGGCTGCTGCGCGTGGTCCAGTTCGGCGAGGTCCGACGAGTGGGGAGCGACCGCTCGCATTCGGTGGACGTGCGGGTCTTGGCGGCGACGCATCGCGAGATTCCGGTCGCGATCCGCGAAGGCAAGTTTCGGGAAGACCTCTACTACCGCTTGCAGACCCTGGTCCTGAGGGCGCCCGCTCTGCGGGAGCGTGCCCAGGACATCCGGCCCTTGGCCGAGCACTTCCTCGCCGAGAGCTGCGCGCGGCTAGGCTGTCCTCCGAAGCGGCTCTCGGCGGGGGCGATCAAGGTCATGGCGTCCTACGCTTGGCCCGGCAACGTCCGCGAGCTGCGAAACCTGATGGAGCGGTTGACGCTGCTTCACGAGCAGCGCGACCTTCAGGAGGTCGATCTGGTGGGGGCCCTCTACCTTCCAGGAGGAGCGCCCGAGGGAGGGGCGCCGGCCGCGAGCGGGGCCGGGGGCGAATCGCTCGAGGACATCGAGCGTCAACACATCGCCCGGATCTTGTCGGACTGCGAGGGGCGCAAGCCCGAGGCGGCCGAGCGGCTCGGGATCTCCTTGAAGTCTCTCTACAACAAGCTCAAGAAGCACGGCCTGTAGAGCTTCGCCGGACACCGGAGAGGACGGGCTCGGGATTGCCGGAAACTTCAAGGTCGCGCGTGTAGAAGCGGGGAGTCGGGGCGTCACCCGCTTTCGTGAATCGGTCTTCTCGCTTTCCAAGTCCCTCTGGTGCTGTGGCTTGCGCTCTGTCTGGCGATCGGGGAGAGCCTGGCCCTCGCTTTGTGAAGAGAGGCTCTTCGACGGGAACCTGCCTGCCGCCGGTGGCGTGCTGCTGCCGAGACACTCCCAGAGAAGAGAAGGGCCCTCGAAGTGAATCGATCCATCCGCCGCTCTCGGTGGAAGTGCCTGCTGCTCTTGGGCGGGCTCCTCCTCGGCTCGTTGCCCGGCTGTCAGAACGTCGAGTTCTACGAGCGCCGGGATCTGACCGATCCCGTGATGGTCCTCGCCGATGACCCGCTCGAGACGCACTTTTATCAAAAGTGCTTCTACTCACGTGAAGGGAGTGCCGGTGGCATCGGCTCGAGCGCGGGAGGTGGCTGCGGATGCTACTGAGAAGCGCCTGGGCGGTGCTGCTGATCGCGGGCTTGGGAGGCTTGGCGAGGGGACAGGAAGAGCCGCCGCCCGAGAAGCCGAAGGACCCGGCGGCCGCCGGAGAGAACGAGCCCCACGCCCAAGGCGCCGGGCACGGCTCGCTGGGATTCCAGATCGGGTACTACGACAACGCGGACAGCGGTGACGGCAATCCCTTCCTCGACGAGGAGCTGACCGTCATCGAGCCGGCGATGATCTTCAGCTACAACGCGACCGACGAGCTCTCCTTCAACGCCACTCTCTCCTACGACGACGTCTCGAGCGCCTCGATCGAGAGGCTCTCCCGCTTTCCCGAGCAGTCGGGCGCGTCGGGGGACAACTATGTCGGTGTGGACTTGGCCATGGGGTACAAGTTCTCCGACGACTGGCGCGGCGGAGCCCATCTCCATTACAGCACCGAGTACGACTACGACTCGCTGGGCTTCGGGGCCAACGTCGCGACCGACCTCGCCAACAAGAACGCCACGCTCAGCTTCGACGTGACGAGCTTCTTCGACAAGATCGACGTCATTCGCTTCAACGGCATGGAGGAGGGCACCGACAACCGGAGCTCCCTCGCCTTCACGACCAACTGGTATCAGATCCTCTCTCCGACGGTGCACTCCGAGCTGGGGCTGACCCTGGCCAATCAGACGGGTTTTCTGGAGACGGCCTACAACGGTGTGGTCTTCGAGGATCCCTCGTTCGCACCCAACCCCTTCTTCATGAACAACGCGAGGGGCCTGGAGATCGCCGAGGAGCTGCCGAACAGCCGGCAGCGGTACGCCCTCTTCGGCAAGGTCCGCAAGTACCTCGAAGGTGGGACGTCCCTCGAGCTGGGTGGCCGCCTCTACTCCGACTCGTGGGGCATCACGAGCATCACGCTCGAGCCGAGACTCTACCATTGGCTCGTCCAGGATCGATTGATCGGGCGAGTGAGGTATCGGTATTACAGCCAGACCGCGGCCGACGACTATCAGGATCATTTCTACGGCGATCCGACGGCGATCCCGGTGCCGAAGAACCGCACTCAAGACTCAGACCTTGCCGATTTGAGCTCACACACGCTCGGCCTGCGATTCGACTGGTACGTGACCGCGAACTCTCGCCTCGGCCTCTCGGGCGACACCGTGATGCGCAGTGACGGCATCGATCAGATCCTCTTGGCCTTGAGCTGGACCTGGACCTTCTAGGGAACCTGCCACTCCCTCGGGATCCTGCCGAAGAATCGGAGAACACTCATGCAAGCTCGTTCCCTTCTCGTCTTCCTCCTCTTCCTCCCGGTCTTGGGCTGCGCCTCGAATGGCGTGCGCTCTCAGGCCATCTCTCCCACCGGCGAGCACCTCGAGGGCTCGTTGTCGCTGCAGACCATGGATGGTCGCACCCTCGATCTGGACCGGTCTCTCGCGGCCGGGCACAGCGTCGCGCTCATCTTCTGGCAGACCTGGTGCTCGAGCTGCAAGACCGAGATGCCCGAGCTCAACGAGGCCGCTCACGAGCTCGAGGGCCAGGTCGATTTCGTCGGCGTGATCCCCGGACCGGATGATCGCGTCGATGACGGCGAGGTGCTCGCCGTCGCCGGAAGCTACGCCCTCGTCTACCCGCAGGTCCGGGACCGTGACCTTTCACTCACTCGCCGGTTCGGTGTACAAGGAACGCCCACCATCGTCGTGATCGGTCCGGACCGGTCCATCCTGTTCGACGGCCACCGGAGTCCGGACTGGAAGACGTTGACTCCGGTCTCTCACGGCGACGAGACCACCCACGCGGATGGGGCCGACTGCCAAGACGGAGTTTGCACCATTCAACGATGATCCTCGCGAGGCGACCCGACATGGCACTCGGACCACGGCATCTGGGACTCACCCTCATGGTGCTCTCGGGATGGGCCACACCGGGCCTCGCCCAAGAGGACGCGTCTCTCGAGCTGGTCGAGAGGCGCTTGGGAGTCATGGGCACCGATCTCCAGATCGGTGCCATCGGCGCCGACACGGAGAAGCTCGAGGCCGCCGTCGAGGCCGCGATCGCGGAGATCCGGCGGGTCGAGGACCTGATGACCGATTGGCGTCCCTCGCCCTTGCTGGAGCTCAACGCCGCGGCTGGCCAAGGGCCGGTTTCCGTCGATCCGGAGCTGGCTCGCCTGGTCGGTCGCGCCATCGAGATCGGTCGTCTCACCGAAGGCGCCTTCGATGTCACCTTCGCATCGGTCGGCTCGCTCTGGAGCTTCAAGAAGGGGCGAGAGAAGCTGCCCGAGGCGGAGGAGGTCGCCTTGGCATTGCAGCACGTCGACTACTCGGCTCTCCGAGTCGACCTCGAGAAGAGCACCGTCGCCATTCCCCAAGGCAGCCGGATCGGCCTGGGCGGAATCGCCAAGGGTTACGGTGTCGACCGCGCGATGGCCGTGCTCCTCGAGAAGGGCGTCCGCCACGGCATCGTCAATGCCGGTGGTGACCTGAAGGTCCTGGGCAAGAAGAAGGGCCAGCTCTGGGAGATCGCCATTCGACATCCCAGGGATCGCGAGCGAGCGATCGCGGTGCTGCGGGTCTCCAATACGTGCGTGGTGACCTCGGGGGACTACGAGCGCTTCTTCGAGGTCGACGGTCACCGTTATCATCACATCATCGACCCGCGCACCGGCTACCCGGCGACCGGCTGCATGAGCGCCACCGTCGTCGCCCCCGACGCCGCGTTCGCCGATGCCCTCGCCACGGCTTTCTGCGTGCTCGGACCCGAGAAGAGCCTCGAGATCGCGGCTGAGCTGCCTCGCGTCGGGGCCCTCCTGGTCGGAATGGACGGGGAGGTCCATGCCTCTCCGAACCTGCAGGGCTTCGTGAAGGATCCGCGTCACAAGGACGGTTGAGGCCTGAAGCCCAGAGGCGCGCAGCCTCGAATTGACCGTCTCTTCAATCCCGCGCTGGTAGGAATGGGAAGTTCACGAAGCGGCGCCCGAAGCACGACCTAGGGCCTCGCATCGTATTGAGTGAGGCAATAGAGGCTTAAGAGTTTTCGGGGACGAGGCGACCCGATTGGCCACTCCTTCGCTATGTCGGGTAGGACTCGAACGCTCTCTTTCTTCCGAGTCCCTCAACGGTTCGCCGGTGGTGCTGGGTGCGACCTTCTGTGCCGGGTCGGTCGATCATCGAGCAGGCCGGCGGACCGTGTTTTCTTCAAGCGACCCGGCAGGAGCTCTGGTGATCGACGAGCATCGGTCACCTTTCCGCCGGAGACCGCCATGATCACTCGGGTGTGCGTCCTCACGCTGTTCGTGTCACTGCTACTCTCGTCCCCGTCCAGAGCACAGTGGATCCAGGGGCCTGACTTCCCGAATGCGTCATCCGGGCGAGAGCACGCAGCCGGGTTGACGTACCAAGGGAGCGTTCTCGCGCTCGGAGGCAGCCCCTTCACGCAGAACCTCGACGGGCGAGTGGACATCTGGCCGGAAGGAGGCAGTGCCTGGTCGGCGGGGCCGATCCTGGAAGGCACGATCGTCGGACAAGGGGCCGGTGAAGATTCCATGGGCCGCATCATCCTGTTCGGTGGCCGGGCCCTCATCGGAGACGACGTCGGCAAGGCCTACGTCTGGGACCTCGTCCAGGGCAAGCAGGGCAACATCGCCAGTCGCGGCGCATCAGCTCCCGAGATCGGCTTCGCCTGGGCGACCGACTCGGCCGGAGGAGTGTACTCGATCGGAGGAGGACCGGGAGCGACCGCGACACCGTCCGATCCGAACTCGGCCTATCTCGAGCGCTACGAAGCGACGATGGATGCATGGGTGCCGTTGACCAGTCTGCCCGAGGCTCTGGCCGACGCCGCGGCCGCTGCAAACGGAGCCGGGCACGTCTTCGTGATCGGCGGCTACCCTGCGCTGGGCGGAGCACCGACGTCAAAGGCGTACCGCTACGACATCGCGAGCGATACCTGGAGCGACCTCGCGGTGGCGGATCTTCCCGTGCCGCTCGCCGGTGCCCGGGCCGCCTTTGGTGCGGATGGACGACTCTACGTCGTGGGAGGTCGCGACAGCCTCGGCACCCTCGCCACGACATGGGTCTGGGAGGCGGCGAGCGACACTTGGACCGCGGGACCGGCGATGTCTCTACCTCGTGAGAGTTTTGCGCTCACCTTGGGTCCCGACGATCACCTCTGGGCGATGGGGGGAGCGGGGAC
>JAVJTD010000044.1:0-2951 GCA_040219065.1 Planctomycetota bacterium | reverse complement strand
CGAGTCAAAGACCGAGTCTGTCGGCGAGGGCTCTGCTCGAGCGAGCTTGGGCCGGGGCAGCCGTGCGACGACAGCGCACTCCGAGTGGCCCCTTGCTCTGCGCCTCCCAATTCGATCGGTGGCACCGTCGATGAAGCGGCTCCCCGCTCAGCAGCCGCTTCCCGTTTCGGTCGCGCGGGCTCTGTTTTCGGTCGCGTGGGCCCTAGTTTCAGATCAGAACATCTCGAACGGGTTCTGCAGCATGTTCGTCATGCGGGCTTCCAGCTCGCTGCCACACGAGCGGCAGTAGAACCGCTGGTAGTGCGTGCGCTGACCGCTGGAGCGGTCGTCGAAGTAGAGGTGCACGACCTTCATCTCTCGGTCGGAGTGCTTCTCAGCGCAGGCGATGCAGGCATGAGTATTCTGATACTGCTGATGCCCACAGTGCGGGCAGAACTTGGTCGCGACTAGCTGGCCGCATCCTCGACAGGCACGCTTCGGCATGATCGGTTCCCTCCACTTGGATCCAGCCGTCTTCAAGCTGTAGAGGAACCATCGACCTTGCAGTGCCTCCGAGTTTAGAGCAGTTTCGCCGACAGGAGGTTGGCGGTCTGTTCCCGGCACAGATGTCCCACTTTCAAGGTTGGCCATCTGTTCCCGGCACAGATGGCCCACTTTTGGGGAGCCGGGTCGAAAGTGGGCCATTCGTGCCGGGAACGGAATGCCCACTTCCTCAATCGGCAGCCCACTCGACGGAATCGCCAACCGCGATGTCACCGGCGTCGAGCGCGCGGCCCCAGGCGCCGCCGCCCCAGTCTTCTCGCAGCGCTTCGGAGAGTCCCGGCTCCGCGTCGTCGAGCAGGCGACACGGCGCCGTCTCGCCGCCGATCTCGACGCGCACGGCACCCAGCTTCAGCACCTTGCCGCGCGACTCATTGAGGTCGATGCCGGAGACGAGGACGTTCGCTCGCCGTTGGACGGGATCGACGCTCCGACCTAGCAGTTGCTCGGCCCGCGACCATCGTCCGGCTTCGATCAAGGTGATGGGGCGACTGCCCTTCGATTCCGCGTCCTCGGTCAACCCGGCCCCGGCTTCGATCTGCGCTTCTTTTCGCGCCAACATCGGCCCGCGGCTGGCCGTTTTGATCCATACCTGCTCGATGCGTCCCATCGAAGGGCGAGCTCCTCGAGATCGTGAACGTTCGTGACTGCTTCCGAATCTGAAGAAGTGAAAGAATCTCGATTCGGATTGCAAGCATCCACGGCGGGCGATCGTCGAAAGGAACGGCAGGGACCGTGAGGAGCCCGTGATCGGCACCACTCAGCGTGGAGCCGGCCGGAAGGACGGGCTTCGAGCGGCGTCCGGGTGATCGACTCTCCATCGGATCGCCCGGCATCCCTCACAGAGGTCCGAGATGCGCTTCGGCGCGTCTCGGACCTTTTTTCGTCGGCCTCGCTCAGCGCGTCTCGAGGTACTGGACGCTGAATAGCTTTCGCGCATCGGTCCAGACCTGGAGCACGTCCCAGTCGGCTCGACTCGCGACATCGGCGAAGCCCTCGAGGCTGAACTTGTAGCTGTGCTCGGTGCGGATCAGCTCACCACCCTCGAAGTCGAAGGCGTGGTCCCCGATCGTCACCGTCTGTGTCTTCAGGCTCTGGAGGCCGATCTCGATGCGCCCGAGGTCCTCGTTGTAGACCGCACGGTGCTTCCACTGCGCGAGGTCGAAGTCGGCGCCGAGCTCACGGTTCATGCGGGTCGGGTAGTTCATCGTGAAGCGTGCCGTGACGCCCGACGAGTCGTCATAAGCCGCCTCCAGGACCGCCTTGTTCTTGCGCAGGTCGACGCCGATCACCATGCCACCCTTCTCGCCGGTGATCTTCGCCATCCGCTTCAAGAGCCCCACGGCTTCATCGGGTTCGAGGTTTCCGATGGTCGAGCCTGGGAAGTACACGACTGCATGCGACGGCGTGTGCTCGGGAGCCGGGAGGTCGAAGTCGGCCATGTAGTCGGCGCAGACGGGCAAGACCGGGATGTTTGGATAAGCATCCTGGAGCGTGCGGGCCGACTCGAGGAGGTGCTCCCTCGAGATGTCGATCGGCACGTAAGCCGCCGGGGACTCGAGCCGATCGAGGAGAAGGCGAGTCTTCAGGCTGCTGCCGCTGCCGAGCTCGGCGACGAGCGCATTCGCACCGATGCGCCGCGCAATATCTGCCCCATGCTTCTCGAGGATCGAGATCTCGGTTCGAGTCAGGTAATACTCGTCCAGCTCGCAGATCTGGTCGAAGAGCTTGGAGCCCGCTGCGTCGTAGAGGTACTTCGAGGGGAGCCATCGCGGCGATCGACTCAGCCCGTCGATCACGTCATCGAGAAAGGTCTCGGTGGAGACTTCATGGTCCTGAAGTGGCATCGCGCCCGCGTCGGTCACGGCGAATCCTTCCCAGTGTGAGGGTGTTGGCCGAGTCACTCAGATTGCTTTGAATCGAAAGAGATCCTCCCGCGTGACGGAAGAATGTCAAGGCGAGGCCGGCAAAAAGCCTGCTCGACTTGGCTCGACTCGATCGGTCCTCCGATCTTTTCGCTCGCTGCAGACATCCAGATTTAAAGGTGAGGGCGGTGCTTTTCGAGCGAAGGAATCAATCGTCACCGAGTGGTCTCGATGAGATCAGACCTTCTGCCTCCGAGATGCGATAGCGGTGTCCCGCGTTCACGTTCTCATGGCGAGTGACTCGGCCGCTCGGCCAGCGGATCTCGATGAGATCGGCCTTCGGTACGGTGCCCAGGCCGAGATGGACCGGCAGCTCGTGCGCGCTCTGGAAGGAGCCGCCGCTCCGCACCTCGCGAACGAGAACCCGATCGCCGATCTGAGCTCGAATCCGAGCGCCGATCGCCGAGGTGTTGCCGCCTTTGCCGCGCAAGTCGAGTGAGAGGGTGTGACCAGGGCCCGTCGTGTCGTTGCGGTAGATGGCCAAAG
>JAVJTD010000043.1:0-12377 GCA_040219065.1 Planctomycetota bacterium | reverse complement strand
GCTGACATCGAGAGCCAGCTCGGTCGCGCCGAGCCGCGAATGCAGACGGATCTGAGCGGTGAGCTCTGGATCCAGCTCCCTGCACGGTGGACTCTGGCGCACGTCGAAGTGAGTGCCGGGGAAGAGCGCCTGGAGAGCGTCGTCCAGATCTGGCCGGGACGACTCTCCGAGGTGACCTTGCGCTTTCCCGGTGATTACCGCGTGAAGGGACGCGTCCTCATGGCCGACGGCACGCCGGTGCCACGGCCGTCGATCACCGCGGTGCAGCTCCTCGAGGACGGCAGCGAGCAGATCTATCTGTCCGGTGGGGATCAAAAGGGCGAGTTCGAGCTGGATCTCCCCACTCCAGGGCGAGTCCGAGTATTGGCCTCGAAGGGCGCCATGGGTGCCGGACGTGAGGAGGTCGTTCTCACGGTCGATCGAAGGACAGCCACCCTCGAGGTGACGCTGCCCGTCGCCGGTGAAATCACCGGACGCCTGCTGAATGAAGACGGCTCACCGATCTCGGGCATCCCGGTCAGTTGCATCCCGCTCCTCCCGTATGCGACCTTCGAGAACCTCGACTCGAATGTTCGGATCGGTGAGATCCTCAGGGACACGACGGCACGCTCCGATGCGGAGGGGCGATTCCGATTGGCTGGCGTCTCCCTCGACTACGACTTCGTCCTGTGGTGCCGTCCCGTGGCGGAGACTCCCGGGAGAGAGATGTATCATGGTCCGGTTCGCGGCGGCGACCACGTCGAGCTGGTGGTCAGTGAGACGGCGATGAATGGCGGCATCATTCGCGGCACCGTGGAGCTGGCAGAGACCGGGGAGCCGCCGGACTACTTCGAGGTCGGCGTCATCGAGGATCGGCCGCTCGAATGGGCAGGATCCAAACCGAATCTCGAGGTCAAGCTGCCCTTCCGAGAAGGCAACGGCGTTCTGGAGATCGACCAGCTCGTGCCGGGTCGCTCTTACTATTTGAACGTCACCGGACCCGACTTGGGCGTGTCGGTCGTCGGACCGATCGAGGCCGGCTCCTTTGCCGTGGTCCCCGTTCAGCTTCAGCCGCAGTCCCGGTTGGAGCTCGAAGTCATCGCGCCGAGCGGCCTGCCGGCCCGCAATGCGACGGTCCAGCTCGCGTTCTGGCCCCCCTTCCTCGAGGACGGTGTTCGCAAGGGAATCGCCGGCCTCGCTGGCGAGCTCGCGCTCGATTTCGTCTCGGCCGGTGTCTATCGTGTCGAGGTGACGTTTGCGGGCCGGAGGTACCGCTCCGAGGACATTCGCGTGCCGCCTGGCGAGACATATGAGCACACGATCCAATTGGACGCATCGATGGAGGAGAGGTGATGCCGAGCACGAGCAAGAAGCCGATCTGGACGACGTCGTCGCTGCTGAAGGAGCTGGAGTCCTTGGGCACCGAGCAGAACCGCAAGGTCTATGGACGCCACGGTGTCACCGGCCCGCAGTTCGGGGTGAGCTTCGCCCACCTCGGCAAGCTGAGACGGCAGATCAAGGTCGATCAGGAGCTTGCCGAAGGCCTGTGGGCCAGCGGCAACCATGACGCGCGGGTCCTCGCCGCGATGATCGCGGACCCGGGCGAGATGAAGGCATCGACCCTCGACACCTGGGTCAAGGACGTCGGAAACCACGTTATCGCGAACACCGTCGCCGAGCTCGCCGCCAGGCACGCGTCTGCCAAGCAGCGCGCGGAGAAGTGGACTCGCTCTCGCTCGGAGACCATCGCCTCCGCCGGCTGGAACCTGGTCAGCGACCTCGCCAAGCAAAAGGACGATGACGCCGTTCTGAGCGACGACGATCTTCGGAGCTACGTCGAGCAGATCGAGAAGGGCATCCACACCGCGCCGAATCGTACACGCTACTCCATGAACTCCGCCCTCATCTCGATCGGAAGTCATCGCCCCAAGTTGAAGAAGGAAGCCCTCGCCATCGCCAAGCGCATCGGCCCCGTGGAGATCGATCACGGCGAGACTGGCTGCAAGACCCCGGACGCGGCCGAGCGCATTCAAGCCGGCCTGACGGCGTACGGGCGCAAGGCTCGATGAGTCGGGCGGTGCTTGGGTGACTGGGTGCTTGGGTGACTGGGTGCTTGGGTGACTGGGTGCTTGGGTGACTGGGTGCTTGGGTGACTGGGTGCTTGGGTGACTGGGTGCTTGGGTTTCTGACTTCGTATCCCCTGACTTCAGTCAGGTTGTCTCTCCGGCTTAAGCCGGGTGGAAGTTCCTACCGTGATTGGATTCGGCGGAGGCTCTGAAACAGGATGGAGGAATCTCCCAGAGGACCACAACGATTCGGCCGAGAGACTTGGTCTCTGATAGTCCCTTCTGGTTGGAACGCTTGGCACGACGACGAATGCGCGACGCTGACGGCGGTCGAAGAGATCGGTGCATTGCAGATCAGCGCCGCGTTCAAGGACTCGAATGTCGTCGAGGCCGACCTCTTGGACTTTGCCGCCATTCACATCGAGGCCGGCGCGACGCCTCGTCCCATTCAGGCCGGCGACTTCGTTGGATTCGAGATCGCATTCAAGGATGACGAGTATTTCGAGAGACAGTGGTACCTTCGAAGCGGCTGGCAGATGCTCTTCGTGACCTACACGTGCGATTTCAGATCTCGAGACGCGGAAGACGACCTCATCCAAGATATTCTGTCGTCGCTCTCGGCCAGCAATGCCCAGTCCGGCTAGCAGTCTCCGGTTTGGTATCGGGCTGTTGTCCGCCCCTCAGTGGTAATCATGACTCGGCATGCGCGTGGAGAAATCCTCCAGCGTCCACATGCGCTCGGCTTTCACCGACACCGAGCCGTCGAGCTCTTGCACCAGCCCCTCCACGACCAGGCCCGGGCTACCGTTGATCAGGCCTCGGTACTGTTCGAGCAGCTTCGGGCGCACGATCGCCTGGGCCATGCCGGTCTCGTCTTCCAGCGTCAGGAACAGGAAGCCCTTCGCCGTGCTCGGCCGCTGCCGCACGATGACGGCGCCCGCCATCTTGATGCGTCGCCCGGCCAATCGCGGCGACACTTTTCCCAGCGGCGTGATGCCGTGCGCCTCGAGCCTCCCTCTCACGTGGGACATCAAGTGCTCGCCGGTCGTGAGCTGCCCCTCCTGATAATCCGAGAGCGTCTCCTCGACCTTCGACATCTCGCGCAAGGGCGAGCGCTCCTTCTTGCCCTTGCCCTCGTACAGGGGGCCGGGCTCCTTCCCCACTTCGGCGACCTGCCAGAGCGCCTCGCGGCGCGTGAGCCCCAACCCGGCCAACGCCCCCACCCGCGCGAGCGCGTCCAGCTCGTCGCCGCGTAGCGCCGCCCGCCGCGCCAGCTCTTCGGGCTCCTGGAACGTCCCCCGCGCCTGCTCCGCCTCGATCGCCTCGCCCGACTCCTGACGCAGCCCGCGCACGAAGCACAGCCCGATGCGGATCGCGCCGTCCTCCCAGCGGCACTTCCACCCGGACCGCTGCACGCAGATCGGGCGCGCCTCGATGCCGTGTCGCCGCGCGTCCTGCACAAGTGTCGAAGGATGGTAAAAGCCCATCGGCCATGCATTGAGGAGCGACACGTAGAAGGCGGCGGGATGATGCGCTTTGAGGTAAGCGCTCGCATACGCGATCAAGGCGAAGCTCGCCGCGTGGGATTCTGGGAACCCGTACAAGGCGAACGAGGTGATCGACTTGACGATCGCCTCCTGCGTCTCGCCCACGATCCCTCTTTCCTTCATACCTTCACGCAGCCGCCGCTCGATCACCTCCATCCGCTCGACCGAGCGCTTGAAGCCCATCGCCCGGCGCAGCTCCTCCGCCTCGCCGCCCGTGAAGCCTGCCGCCACCATCGCCACGCGCAGGATCTGCTCCTGGAACAAAGGGACTCCGAGCGTGCGCTCGAGGATCGGCTCGAGGCTAGGGTGCGGGTACTCGACCGGCAAGCGCCCGCGCCGCCGCTCGAAGAAGGGATGCACCATGCCGCCGACGATCGGGCCCGGGCGAATGATCGCCACCTGCACGACCAGGTCATAGAAGCGCTCGGGCGCGTTGCGCGGCAAGGACGCCATCTGCGCGCGGCTCTCGATCTGGAAGACACCGACCGTATCGGCGGCGCGGATCATCTCGTAGGTCTTCGGGTCGTCGGGTGGCAGGTGCGCGAGGTCGAGGTGCACGTGCTCCTTCGCGCGGATCAGCGGCACGGCTTCCTCCAGCGCGGCGAGCATGCCGAGGCCGAGCAGGTCGACCTTGATGATGCCCAGGTCGGCGCAGTCGTCCTTGTCCCACTGCACGACGACCCGCCCGGGCATCGACGCCGGCTCGAGCGGCACGACCTCGTCGAGACGACCGGCGGCCATGACCATCCCGCCCGAGTGCTGCCCGAGATGCCGCGGCCGATTCTGGATGCGCTGCCACAGCCGCCCAAAGTGGTCGACGCGTGGGTCCTCGGGGTCGAGGCCCGCCTCGACGATGCCCGCGATGACGTCGTCGCTCGGGTTCTCCTGCTCCCAGCCGCTGCGCCGCGACAGGGCGCGCGAGAGGCGATCGACCTGCTCGGGCGAGTAGCCGAGGACCTTGGCGACCTCTCGGGCGGACGAGCGCTCGCGGTAGGTGATGACGTTGGCCGTCATCGCCGCGCCGTGCGGACCGTAGCGCCGGTAGACGTACTGGATCACCTTCTCACGCTGCTCGCCCGAGGGCAGGTCCAGATCGATGTCCGGCCACTCGCCGCGCTCCTCGGACAGGAACCGCTCGAAGAGCAGCCCCATCTTCACCGGGTCGATGGCCGTGATCGAGAGCGCGTAGCAGACCGCGCTGTTCGCCGCCGAGCCGCGGCCCTGCACCAGGATGCCTTCGCGCTGGCAGAACTGGATGAGGTCCCAGACGATCAGGAAGTAGCCCTCGAGACCGAGGCGCTCGATGACGGTCAGCTCCTTCTCGAGCTGGTCCTGCGCCTTCGCCGTCAGCGGCCGGAACCGTGCCCGCGCCTCGTTCCAGGTGATGCGGCGCAGGAACGTGCTCGGCGTCTCGCCGGGCGGCAGCGGATAGTCGGGGAACCGGTAGCCGAGGTCGGAGAGCGTGAACGTCAGCCGATCGGCGAGCGCGACCGTGCCTTGCAGGGCATTCGGCACGTCGGCGAAGAGCGTCGCCATCTCGGCCGGGCTCTTGATGCGCCTTTCGCGATTGACGTCGAGCAAGCGGCCCGCGCCGTCTAGCCTCACGCCGTGGCGGATGCAGGTGAGCACGTCGAAGAGCTCGCGGTCCTTCTCATTGGCGAAGCGCACGCCGTTCGTCGCGATGGGCAGGAGGCGCCGCTCACGCGCCAGCTCGAGCACGGCGCGGTTGCGGTGCTCCTGCTCGCGGCGGTGATGCCGCTGCAGCTCGAGATGGACGCGGTCACCGAAGAGCGTCGTCAGCCGATCCAGCAGACGGCGCCCGCCGGCGAGGCCGCCGCGGCGTAGCGCATTGGCCAAGGGGCCTTCGTCCCCGCCGGTCAGGCAGTGCAATCCTTCGGTGTGCTGCGCGACATGGTTCCACGTCGCGCGCGCGTCGCCCTTCGTCCGCCAGCGCGCGGCCGTCGTCAGCAAGCGGCAGAGGTTGCGGTAGCCGGTGCGATTCTCGACGAGCAGCGTCAGCCGCGCCGGTGGCACCTCGGGCGCGCCCTTCTTCTGCACCTTGGGCCGCGGCTCCTCGAGCACCACCTCGGCGCCGACGAGCGCGCGCAGCCCGGCCGCCTCGGCGGCCTTGTGCAGGCGCGGCGCGCCATACACGCCATTGCGATCGGTGAGCGCAATCGCGGGTAGCCCCAGCGCGGCCGCGCGCTCGATCAGATCCTCGGGATCGGACGCCCCTTCGAGGAACGAGAACGCCGACGCCGCGCGCAGCTCGACGTACGCCGGCCCTTGGCCCCGGCCGGGCAGGCGCTTCCACTCCCTCTGGCGCAGCTTCTCCTTCTCGGCGCCCGGCGAGAAGCGGCGGCCGGATGGCGAGTTCGCGATGTCGCGTGCGATGGAAGCCGTGCTGCCCGTCTCGGGCGAGGCTTTCTTGCGGGGATCAGTCGTAGAGGCCATCGGCGAACCATTCCGTAGTCTTCGCGTCGCGATAGATCCGCGCCAGGACGCCGCTCGAGAGCTCGACGTCCCAGTACTCGCGCTCCTCGCCGTCCGTCCCCCACCACCGGTCCTCGAGCCGCCACGGACCGGCTGCCACGCGCACCGTGCCTTCGATCTGCGGACGCTTCTCGACCTTCTCGTCGGAGGTCACACCCGCCTCGCCGGCCATCAACGTGCGCAGCGAGACCAGCTCCTGCCGCGCGCCCGCCTCCTCACGCACGATGACTTCCAGGGGCAAAGCCGGACGCAGGACGCGCAAGCCGAGCAGGCCGCGGCTGCGGCGCTCGGGCGGCCGGAAGTCGGGCGCGGGCGGCGGCGCGAAGTCGGTGCGACCACCGCGCTCGGGGCGATGGCCATCCTCGGGACGCGGCGTGCCCGCGCGGCCGGGGCCGAGACGCGTGGCGAGGCGGGCGAGGGTCGTGGCGACGCGATCGGGCGAGAGCTCGGCCGGACCGAAGAGCGAGAGCTGGGCGGTGCGCGGGCGATCGGGCTGCGCGGTGAAGGTGAAGCCGACGAGCGGTCCCCGCGGCGGGTTCTCCTCGAGGTGCAGCCGCACGAGCGTGCACAGCGTCTTCACCTCGAGCGTGGCCACCGGCAATTCCAACGAGCGCTCCTCGAAGCCCTCGGGCTCGAGCTGCAAGGAGAGGAGCAAGCGCCGGCAGCCGAGGCCGCGGCTCTCGAGGCGCCGCACCAATCGCTCGAGCGCCTTCTCGGCCGAGTAGAGGAACGGCTCGAGCGCGACGAGCGGCCACTCGAGCACCAGCCCCTCGCGGTAGACCGGGTCCTCGCGCCGCGGCAGCAGGATCTCCTGATCGACGCCGCGCGCCGCCGCGTGCAGCTTCTGCCCCTCCTCGCCGAGGCGCGTCGCCACCTTTTTCACCGGCAACCGCGAGAGCTCGCCGAGCGTGCGGATGCCCCAGCTCGTCAGCGTGTCGAGCAGAGCGGCCGGCGGCTGGAGCTTCTCGATTCGGAGCGGGGCGAGGAAGGCGCGCTCCTCGCCGCGCGGCACGATCCGCGGCGATGGCGGCGAAGCGGCCGCGAGACGCGCGGCCAGCTTGCCCGACGCGATGCCCACGCGCGCGGGGAGGCCCTGCGCGGCTGCCGCCGACAACGCGGCACGACCGACATCGGCTTCGCCAGCCGGCCCGGGGAAGAGCCGATCGAGCCCGCTGACATCGAGGTAGATCTGTCCTGGCCCAGCGTCCTCGACGTTGGGCGAGAGCGTCTCGGCGGCCTCGAGCAGGGCCGACTGCGCGGCGCGCTCGCACTCGGCGTCGCGTCCCCGGGCGATCAGCTTGGGCAAGAGCCCGCGCGCCTGGGGCAAGGACATGCCCGCCCGTACCCCTGCCTCGCGCACCACCCGCGTCGCTGCGACGACCTTCGCCGCCGGCCCCTCGCCCTCGAAGATCACGACGGCCTCCCGCGCGAGCTCGGGCTCGCTGCGCAGCCGGGCCGCGAGAGGGAAGAGCGGAACGAGGAGACAGGCGATGCGCATGAGTGGACGCTTTCGGAGCATGGAGACAACGCGACCTTATCAATGAAGGAATACACTTCTGAGCAAGCGCTCAGGCCAGCCGGTGGTGAGCCTTGCGCTCGGGGGCGACGGCCGGCTCGGCGACCGACTCGAGGCGCTCCGAGACGGTCCAGACGGTCTGGACGCTCGTCACTGCCGGCTGGCTGCCGCGCTGCCGGGTCAGCTCGAACGTGGACTCGAGGCCGGTGAGCAGCGGCGGCTCCTGCGCCTGCCCTTGCCAGAGCGGACGCGCGCGGTGCGCGGTGACGACCTGCTCGGCGGCCGGGCCACTCGAGCGATACGGCGTCGCGACGAGCAGGACGGTGTCCTGCGCGGCGGCGGCGCGGGCAAGGCGCAGCCAGGCGCCCGGCGAGACACGGCGGCCGCGGACGGGCGGCAGGCCGAGGTCGAGCACGACGAGCGGGAAGCCCGCCGCGATCCCCATCTCGGCACTCGCCAGAGCATCGCCTAGCCAGCGCGGGCTCACCCAGAGGAGCCGGGCGAGGTCGATACCGGCGGCCTCGGCGAGCTGCGGATCGAGCTGCTCCCCCATCTCGACGAGGAAGGCCGACTCGCCACCGGCGGTGGCCGTCGCCAGAGCGGACAGGACGAGCGCCCACCGCCCGCTCGAGCGCCGCCCGACCAGCTCGACGAGCGTGCCCCGCAAAAGGCCGCCGCCGAGGAGGTCGTCGAAGGCCGGAACGCCCGTCGCCCAGTGCGAAGCAGAGTCGTCCCGCCCGAAGAGGAGCTCCGACCCGGCCCGGACCTGCCCGGAGAATCGCCCCTCCAACCGGGACCGAACCGCCTGCAGGTCGGGAGGAGAGTGGATGTCTGTGCTGTTCGTCTCGAAGGTCATGGCCTCTCTCCAGAGCCTCCCGACCGCGAACCCCAACATACACCTAACATCGACCGAGATCAACGTGCGGCTGAAGAGAGGAAAGCGGGCCCGGGCCGAAGGCCCACCGGGTTCTGCGGCAGACATCGATCCTCTTCGAGTCGAGGCGCGGAGCGCCGGCGCAATCGTCCCGGGTCGTTGTGAGTATTTGAGCATTCTCCGAAACCGTTTCGGGCGGCCTGAGGCTCCGGTTTTCAGGTCCGAAGGCCCGGCACATGACAGCTCAGGGCGTCAGCCCTGGGTGGGCCTCCGCGCCTCGATTGGCTGCAGTCCCATCCGAATCCAGCCACCGGGGCTTCGCCCCGGTCTAATCCAGGGCCGCCGCTCCGCGGCTAGTCTCCTCGTGTGGCTCGGCGCTCACGTGTCGCCAAGCTCTGCACCGACGCTCCCGGACTCGCGAGAGAACACCCCCCTACCGCCTCCGCATCGGGTGCCGCTCCGCCGGATCCTCTCGAAGGTCGAAAAAGAACCCGTGCTCGAAGAGCTCGGGTAGCTCGGATCCAAGAACGCACGGCAACTTGCTCAGATCCGGCAGCGGGATCTGAGCATCTCCCGCCCACTCGAGCCGAGAGCGCAGCTCGTCTTCGTGCCGCTCGAACCGCTCCAGCTCTTTCTCAGCTCGAAGAACTCTCGAATCGTCCGTGATCGCTGGCACGGGAGTCCGATTCGATTGGACCGCCGATCAAGTTCGGCGTTCGCAGCTCAACCTGAAGAACGGAAGGCGCATGCCAGTGCTTGACAGACGCCACGAGCGGGGACGACGATCGCAGACAAGAAGTTGGAGACGAGCCGGGCCCTCGGTTCCTTCGACGGCCTCGACTCACGACGCTCCGGCGTCGAAAGGACTCAGACATGAATAGAGCTGCTCGTCTACTCGCGGTCTTGTTGATTACCTGGGTGACCGTGCACATGGTCGACGGGCACACCCCGGTCCGGACCGCACCAAACGGACAGTCCTTGGCTTGCGATCCACCTTCGAGATCAGAGGCGAACGACCGCATGCCAGGTCGTTCCGAGGCGCCAAACCACTCGAATGCACTGACGTTCATCGAGAACCGAGGGCAATGGACGTCGCCGGCGCGTTTCGTTGGGCGAGCCGGGTCGACCGCCGTCGCGATCGAGCCCGGGGCCTTGGCTGTCGCGCTGCTGCGAGAGAAGGACGGCACCGGTGGTCCGGTCCGTCCCTTCGAGAGACGCCGGCGATCCCGCTCCCGTGATCTGGAAGGGACGGTGGTCCGCTTCGAGCTCGAAGGCGCCGACCGGCAAGCAGCCATCGAAGGTGAAGGACCAGGTGTCCCGGCCTTTCGCTTCTTGATCGGCAACGACCCCTCCCGCTGGCGCACCGCGGTGCCCGGGCATCCGAGCGTGATCTATCGCGGCGTCTATCCTGGCGTCGACTTGCGCGTCGTGAAGCGCCGAGGTGCCATCGCTTACGATCTCTTGCTCGCCCCGGGCGCCGACCCGGAGGGCATCCGCGTGCGGGTGCGCGGCGCGACGGCCTTGAGCCTCGCCCACGATGGATCGCTCGTCATCGACACGCCGTTGGGCCCCTTGCGCCAGCCGCCTCCCACGACTTGGGCGGAGCGGCCTGATGGCGAGCGCGAGCCACTCGATTGCCATTACCGAATTGTGGACGACGAGTCTTTTCGCTTCGATCTGCAGCGCTCCGAGGGCGCGTGGCCCGTGGTGATCGATCCCTCACTCGAGTGGTCGACGTTTCTCGGCGGCTCCGATCTCGACATACTGTGGGACATCGACGCGGACTCCTTCGGTCCGATCGTCGTCGGCGAAACGCTCTCGTTGGACTTTCCGACGACTCCCGGCGTGCTCGGGCCACGGTCCTTCGGATTCTGGGATGCAGTCGTCACTCGCCTCGCCGCCGACGGGCGCAGCCTGCTCTGGTCGACCTACCTCGGAGGCTCCGGTGCCGACGAGGGCGTAGCGGTTCGCTTGGCCACGAACGGCGATGTCATCGTCGGAGGCAACACTTTCTCGCCCGACCTACCCACCACGCCTTCTGCCTACGACACGACCTTCGACGGCTACAGGGACATCTTCGTCGCTCGCCTCGATCCCACGGGCTCGAGCCTGCGATTCGGGACCTACTTCGGCGGGAACCAAGGGTTTGGAAACGTCGAGTGCCTCACCGAGCGCTGCTTGGCCATCGGTCCCGACGGCTCGATCGCACTGACGGGTGCGACGACGGCAAACGACTTCCCCGTCACACCGAATGCATCGCAGCCGTCCAACGGCGGCTTGTACGATGCCTTCGCCTCGGTGATCTCGGGCGACGGGAGCCTGCTGCTGCACTCGACCTACCTGGGCGGATCGTCTTTTGAGCAGGGAACGAGCATAGACGTCGATTTGAATTCGGGAGAGCTCGTCGTCACGGGTGACACGTCATCGGCCGACTTCCCCCTGACCGCCAACGTCTATGACAACGTCTTGCAGCTTCCAGGCTTTGATGCGTTCGTGACCGTGCTCGCGGGTGAGCGAGTCGTGAGCTCGAGCTTCCTAGGAGGATCATCACTGGACGGAGGAGAGAAAGCGCTCTGGTTGAATCCAAATGAGGTCGTCGTCTATGGCGAGACGAGTTCTGTCGATTTCCCAACGACGAACGACGCCATTCACAAGTCAAATCCTGGAGCGCTATCGACATTCGTAAGCGTGCTCGACCGTTCGCTGTCGTCCCTCATCTGGTCGACCTATCTCGGCGGAAGCGGGGTTGAGAATTCCTCCGGCATGCGGTTTCACTCGAGCGGCTCCTTGATGCTGACTGGCTCGAGTCACTCTCCCGACTTTCCTCTCACCCCGAGCGCCTTCGACTCGATCCCAGATGCAGCCAATGGTGACGGCTTCCTCGTTCGGATGAACCTCACCACCAAGCGACTCGAGTACTCTTCGTTCCTCGGTGGCAGCGGCCCAGACCTTGCGGTTGAGATAGCCTCAGACACCACTGGTCGAGTCTTCTTGTGTGGGGAAACGCTCTCCGCGGACTTCCCGACAAGTCCTGGCGCCTTCGATCGCTCTTTGGACGGCCCAGCTGACGGATTCGTCGCCTGCCTGGAGATGGGGCCGATCGTCGAGTTGCGTGGGCAGCCCTCGCAAGGATCGCAGGTTCACTTCGAGATCAGCGCGATACCCTCGGCCGAGATCGGCCGCACCGTGCAGGTCGTCTTGAGCTGCACGGGGACTGCCGGGATCGCTTTGCCCGGAGGCCAGGTGCTTCCGCTGACGGCCGACATCTGTACCACTCGGAGTCTCCTGTTCGGCTCGTTGCTTCGGGCCACCATAACGGGCTCGGTCGCGACGACGTCGACCATCACGCTGCCACCCCTACCTGCAGGGATCCCTCTCTGGGCGGCTGCACTCACTTGGTCACCGGGCACGGGAGTCGTGGCGACCGTCACATCAGCCACGTCGATCGTGACTCAGTAGCGGTCGATCGCGACGGCTCAGAGGTGTCCTCGCGCCAAGCGTCCGAGCGCCAGCGCTATGCTCGAAACACAGGAAGGTCGCGGTCGAACCGGCTTCCCTGGCTTCGCCCGGACACCCGGAGCAAAATGCCCGCGCTCTGGCGGAGGCCCGGCGGAGGCGGCGGAGGCCCGGGCACACCGCTCTTTGTGCTCGTCTGATAAGATCCTCTGCGCGTCGCGTTCTCCTCCGATGAAGCTTGCTTCAAAGAAGGGTTCTCATGGAACGGGTGTGGAGCACTCTGCAGGACCTCAACGGTGTTCTCTGGCACAGCGCGATCCTGTATCTGCTGCTCGCGGTCGGGATCTTGTTCACGGTGTGGACCGTCTTCGGGCAGTATCGCGCTCTCACGCATGGCGTGGCCGTCGTGCGGGGCAAGTACGACCGCAAGGACGACCCGGGCGCCA
>JAVJTD010000038.1:0-7627 GCA_040219065.1 Planctomycetota bacterium | reverse complement strand
CGGAGGCAGACCCGGGAGGTGAGCTCGAGGAGGCGCGTGCCCAATGAGAGCGAAGCAGTCCCCATAGGTCGAGCTGGACGGTGCGGCCCTCGTCATCACCGTCCCTATGACCCTCCGCCGCCGCAGCGGCGGCAAGGAGGTCCATGTGCCGCTCGGGTTGCCGAGGGCGAGCAAGGCGAAGGAGAAGCCCTCCGCCCTCGCCCTGGCCGTCGCGCGCGCCTACCGCTGGCAGGAGCAGCTCGAGGCCGGCGAGTACCGATCGACCACCGAGCTGGCCGAAGCGCTCGGAGTCGATCGGGCCTACGTGTCGAGGATGCTGCGGCTGACGTCGCTCTCGCCCGCGATCGTCGAGCGGATCGTGCTCGGGGACGAGCCAGAGGGCGTGACGTTGGCGGGGTTGATACGAGAGGTGGTGGTGGTATGGGCCGATCGAAACGAAGAGGGCCGAGACGCTCGGTGAAGCGCCTCGGCCCTCGAGAAGTTCTGGAGCCAGCTTGATCGCTATTGGGTGGCGATCGAGAACTGGTGGGTCGGCATGATGTACTTGAACTGCCCGGCCGCGAGGTCGATGGTCGCGCCGGCGTAGTAGACAGGGCCAAGGAACTGGGTGCTGTTGGGTAGAGTCAGCGTCGCCGTTTGTGCGAAGCCGTTCTGGAGCGTGCCCGTCAAGGCCGGCTGAACGGTCAAGCCGAGCTGGAACAGCCAGTCCGGCGCCAGGTCGACCGTCTGCCCTTGGGACCCGGGCACCGGGATACCGCCCGACCCCTCACCGTCGGCCGTGCTGATCATCACGAAGACGAGCTGCCCATCATCGGCCGGTGGTGCCTCACTGAAGAACCAGAACGGCTGGCCCACGACAGCGCGGGTGCCCGGAGCCACGAAGGGGTGGAACTCGTCCGCGCCGATGTCACCCGCCGCTGTACCGTCGGAGTTCCCATCGACTCCACCCAGCTCGCCTTCGAAGTCCGTGAACGCGAGATTCGGAGACTGGTCGACACAAGGAGAGTCCTTGCGTAACCGTAGATCGCCGCTCTGCGGATCAACCAGCAGTGGCGGCGCCGAGAAGGAATAGGCGTCGATCCGGGAACCGGTACCAATGTCACAACGAACGTCCTTGAAGTTCACGTTGTCGATTCCGGCGTTGCCCCATGAGATTGAGTTGCTCAAGAATCCAGCTGCTGCACCGCTTGTCCCTACCTTCAAAGCGCCATCACCACCATTGCCATACACCGTGCATGCGATCGCCTGAACAAAGCTTGTAGGGTCGTCGCAAAAATAGCCGACGTACGGGATGTAAATACAGAATTGGTCGGCCATGGTGTAGATACCACCCGCCTGGTTGCCGCTGATCGTGGCGTTGGAGATCGTAGTGCGAAGAGACCCACCCAAATCGATCTTCTGCTTCAAGCCCCAGCCGCCATTTCCCTGGAGGGCGTCCCGAGTGCTTGCCAGGCGGACGTTTTGTACGAAGTAGAATCCGTCGCCCACATTGTTCCTGATCTCGTTGTCAGAAGAGTTGAGAGCAACGGAATAGGCATCCGCAGCATCGAGAACGCCGGCTCCATTCTCAACGATCTTATTTCCGGAAATCTCGACTCTCTGATCCGTCCGGCCGAGGCCCAGACGGATGCCTGCGATCTGGTTTCCGGAGATTGTACTGTTGAGAATCCGGGCAAATGCGCGGTCGATGAAAATCGAGGCTCCTGACTGGCCATTCTGAATCGTCAATCCGATGACGGAGCAATCCGCATCGGCACCTTCGATGCGAAAGACATCGTGGACTGCATCCCCGTAAACGATCGTGTCGTCGGCAATGCCAGTCGACTCCAGCGTCATCCCGGCGCGAAGCACGATCGGGAACGTCTCACCTGTGGACCCGTCGTAGCGTCCCGGGTGAACGAGAATCCGGTTCGTACCGCTCCCGAGCTGCGAGACGGCGTAGGTGATCGTCTTCCAGGGCGATTGGCTCGACCCGTCTCCCGTCGCATCGCTCCCGCTCTGGACATCGACATGGAAGTCGGCCGCACAGATCGAAGGGGCCAGGGACAAGAAGAGAGCCAGCGATATCGTATTCATCAGACTTACCATGGGATTGGCTCCTTGGGTCATTCATTCATGGAAAAGCTCTGGCACTTGAAGGCATAGTAGTAGGCCGAGCTACCGAGGAAGATATAGTCGCAGGCCAACCCCTGCCCATCGATGTCGCGGTGCACGCGGATGGAGTTGAAGGCTCCGATGCTGGTACCGAGCCCTTCACTGACGTAGCTCGGCGACGAGGTGTCGATCCAGTCGGTCTGGGCCGTGTTGATCCGAAACACCGAGAACGTCTGCGACCCGCCGATGATGATGTCGAAAGGCCCATTGTCTTCATCGGAGCTCGTCTGCAATGCCGGGCCGACCCAGAGTCCGAAACAGCCGATGTCCTCCAGGTCGATCCGCTGGCTCGGGCTCGCGAGATTCAAGCTGCTGCTGGTATCCCAGATCAAGAGATGGCTGTTAATGTTGTCCTCGTGAGCCGGGTCGCTATTGGTACCTGCGATCGCAAAGATCTCGTCGTAGCCATCCCCATCGACATCACAGAGAGCGAGGGCCGACAGGTGCATGCCGAAGTCTCCTGTCTCCGACCACGGCGACGAGGTGTTCCAGCTCGTGGTCGCCGTGCCGTTGGAGACCACGACCAGCCGTCCTCCGATCGTCGTCATGACGATATCGTCGAGCTCCGGATCGCCGGTCTCTGGCTCGTCGATGTCGCCGATGCGAATCGCGTTGCCGAAGTAGACAGGCTGAAAGAGCGTCAGAGCGGAGCCTCTGAAGACCTGCGAGTTTACGTAGTAGCGATCCGTCAGAAGATACGAACCCGAAGAAGGAAGTTTGGATTCCGTGCTCGTGCTCGATACGTAGTCCAAACGCTGTTTCAGCGTCCCGTCCATCTCCTCGTCGGTATAAGCCGCGTCGACCACGCCGGCTTCGTCGGTCTCTCCGACATCAACCGTTTCCTGGAAGTAGTGGGTCTCCAAAAGCGGCTCAGAGTCAGCGTGAAAGAAAAGATCCAGGAGGAGTCCGCCTGCAAGCTCAGCCTGGTCCGTCGTGGGGTAGCTGAACAGGTCTGGCGGTCTGCGATCGGGCGTCAATGCCTGACCGACCTCCGGGCGATTGCGCTGACCTAGCCAATCGCCGTTCCGTCCATCGCGCTTCTCGAAGAAAGAGTTCGACGCGTTGCTGTCCCAGGGCGTGAGCGTGTGGTCGTACGAGAAGTACGGCATGAGGTTCAAGGTGAAGTCATTGTCGATCGGACAGTCGAATGGCTGATCGGGCGGATCTTCGTCGTAAGGCGGAAAATCGCTCATCTTGCGGTCGATCACCTTGAGGCCGACGGCGTGCCAGTAAGGACTCAGCTGGTCCACAACGGTTGGAAACTGAGGGGGAGCGGAAAGTCCGATGGGCACGTCCCAAACGAAGACGACCCCGTGTTGAGTGGTCCCGACCAATCGCCCCACCACAGAGCCAGTGTTCTCCTGAAAGTACTCGAGGCTGATCACGGGCTCTCCGACATAGGCCGTTGACCCTCCCGAGACCCGGCGTCTTGCTGACCAGAAGGACGCGGCGGAGGTGCTGTCAGCAACGGCGGTAAACGCGCTGTTCGCCGGGGTCGTCGAGTCGTAGTTGAAGTCGACGATGCGAAGACCATCGATCCCGCCCACGGCTAGACGGACCGTATCCGTTCCCGTGGCGATCACTTCCAGGCACCTCAAATTGTGGCGATTGGCGTTCAGAGCCAGTCCCTTCTCGACAATCGAATATGCGAGCTTCGTCCCACAAGCCGAGAGCGCCACGAGGTTGCGTTGGTCAGGCGGGCTCACTGCGTTGCGATCCGTTTGGGAACTCCCTACTACGAAATACAGGTCCGTTCCATCGAGATCGACCCGCTTCGCCTGGCGTCCCGACATCGCCATGTACTCGCCCAAGCCAAAGTTGTCGGTCGTGCTCAGGAACTTGAAATCGCTGCCCGAAGCGTCTTCGATGCGGTAGAGGTACCCACGAGCGGTTGTGCCGATGAGCTCGTCGTTATCCGCGTCCCACTGGAGCTGCGTCATGGGCTCGCACGGCTCCTGATGGGCGACGGTCACCGAGCTCATGGAGAAATTGTAAATGCTCGTGACGTCAAAGCGCGTGATATGGCAGTAGTTCGGGTGGTCGCCGTTCTCGCTGCCGGGCGGCGAGTTGACGTAGGGCGACGTTCCCACGACATAAACCGGGGTATCGTCGCCAGAGCGCTCCCCGATGGCCAGCACGGGCATCTCCCTTTCGCCGCCGAACAGCAGCGTCGCTCCGGCGATGGTATGGGCCGTGGGATCGGGGGTCGTCTCGGTCTGGATCGCCCACACTTCACCCGAAGCACTCATGGCGATCAGTCCCTTCTCGGTGCCGCCGCCATCCGCCGTGAACTCGCCCAGCCCGATCGTGCCGACGCCGTGTCCCATGTCGGGGCTCCGCCACTTGAAGACCAGTTCCTGCTGAGAGGAGTCCCACTCATAGATGTGTACGAAGCCGTCGTTATCGCCCCAAACGACTTCGAGAGCCGAGTCCCCATCAATGTTCGCGACGAGCAGGTTGTCGTTCAAACCCGGCTCGGTTCCCGTGCCCAAGAAGGGCACGTTCGACCAGGCTGGCTGCAACTTCAAAGAGCCGGGCTCACTTTCGGTCTCCGGCGGTGAGGTGAACAGGAAGTTTTTGAATCGGTAGTCATCCGCCTTGTTCGGCTCGGGGACTCCTTCGTCGAAGTCCGGGGAACTCGTCGGGTCCGAAAGAGTGTTGTTCTCAGCAAGGTAGATCAGCCAGTCGACCGTGTTGCTCGTGCTGGAAGGCTGAACCGTTCCACTGGGAAGGAAGTGCTGAGGATTCAAGGCAATGGTCGTTCCCTCACCGGCCGGGTTGCCGTGATCCCGAAACGGGACGTTGATGACCTTGATGAGCGAGTCGTAATCGGAGCCAGTACTTCCGATCGGCTGGTCCAGGACATGTTCTTTGAAGGTATGTCGGAAGTGGCTCCCCTGAGCGATCGGATCTTCATCGCCATTGACGATGATGACCGGGTCCGTAAGAGCGTACTCGCCTGTGACGGAATAGTTGTCGATCCTCTGGACCAGGCGATCCAGCAAGGACATGTTCGCGAATCCCCAGGAGCCATCAGTCGTGTTCTTGGCCTCGAGGACTCTCTGGAACTGATCGTAGGTCCAGTAATCGGCCATCGAGATCGGCGAAGCGCCGCCACCTGTCCCCTGAGCGCGATAGGCGATTTGCCCCTGAGCATGGCCAAAGAACC
Organism: Planctomycetota bacterium; assembly: GCA_040219065.1. Taxonomy (GTDB): domain Bacteria; phylum Planctomycetota; class OFTM77; order OFTM77; family OFTM77; genus OFTM77. The sequence continues at coordinate 2,304 of JAVJTD010000038.1, read as the reverse complement.
TCTCGTACCCGAAGAACGCATCCGAGCTCACATAGGAATTGCCGCCGACGAGGGCGCCGTCGAAGAGCTGCGGGTAGATCATCTGAGCCGCCAGGGCGACGGCGCTCCCGAAAGAGCCACCTGTCAGAAAGACCTTCTCGAAGTTGATGCAGTACCCCAGAGTGTGGTTGGCGAGGATTTGATCGATGGCCTTGCGTGCGAGAAGAGTCTGCTGGAGACGAGTGAGGGCGGAGTGCGGACCAGGACCGCCGGAGATGTGGACGAACACCATGATCTTACCGTTCTGCGGATCCCATGGCCGTAGGAGCGCGGCGATGGCCTGAGTCGGCGGCGCTGGACCCGCGATCGGCTCGTTGTAACAGAACGAATTGGGGTCCCCCTTGTTGTCGCTATCATTGTCCGGCTGATCCCCGAGGTACTCATCTTCGTGCAGGTCGCAGCACGTGCCGTGATTGTGAATGAACGCGTAGGCATCCACATTTCCGGCCAAGCAGGCGCCAGTGAAGCTACTGTGAAAGTACACGACGCCGGAGGCACCATTGAGCGAGAATCGCCGATACTTGTAGGTGATCGACTTGGCGGAATTAGGCGCCGTCGATGACAGCCGATCCGCGTAACAAGTCTCGCCCGACAGGAGCCCTTCCGGCGCCCAGGCGAACGAGACGGAAAGGCCACTGTAGTCGACAGGGTTGCTCCAGCTGGGAGAGGGAGACTCCCCGATGTCGTCCCAGGTAGATCGCACGATCAGGTTGGAGAGCATGTCGTCGTACAGTCCGCTGCCGACGTCATTCGCTCCTTCGAGAAGATCCGCATCGAAGGTGCCATTCTGCTCGTTGAACCAGACAGACGGAGACGGTGTGTCTGGAGCGCACTGTGCCGCAGCGATAGCAGGCACCAGTAGGATCGCAGCGATCGCCGTCGCCAACTCTAGCAGGGAGGGGCAGTTATGAGGTTGACTGTGTTGGTTCACCGTTCATTTCTCCCGATCGGCCTTCTTCGAATCGCGGCTCTTACTGATCCACGCTATGGTCCTCCCGGTGGTAGGTCAAGGCTCTTCTTCGATGATGCCGGGATTCGAAAGTGCTGGCAAATTCAAATGTGATGGTCTCCAGATGCCCGAACTGCCGGCCCTTCCAGGAAGGGTTGAGTGTTCTGGCCTGCGACGGCAACAGAGCGAATGCGGCGGCTCTCGGACGTCAGGAGCTCGCTCATGATTAGTGGATCTGAATGCGAGTGACGGCAGCTTCCAATAGCGCTGGCAGAATCGACTCTGACATGCGATGGGCCGAGCTTGCCGCGACTCATGTTTTGGCAGACTTGCCCTGCCTCCAACGAATTCGTGCAGGACGGTACTCATGGGGGAGGACGACTCGCTGGAGGTACCGGTAGGCCCCGGCCTGCTTACGAATCGGAGTAGATCCGTTGGAGGAGCTCGAGCCTTCGTACCGCGACACCCCAGAGGTGATCCGGACCTGGTCGGCGCACCGGACGCCGGAGGTCTTTCCGCGGCCCGGGTCCGTTTGCCAGGGAGCTGAACCAGGGGCCGGCCTGAGTGGGCCCACCCGACTCGCCAATCACACCCGTCGACCGATGGGTCCCTCCCCGTACCCTTGCCTCGGCTCCTCTGCCCGTCCCCAACTGCCCGATCCGCACGGTGCCGGCCGGTGCCATCGAAGACGCGGTCCAGCAGCAGCTCCGCGCGGTGTTTCGAACGCCCGAGCTCGTCGCCATCACCTGCCGCGAGACGAAGGCGAAAGAGCAGACCGAGCGGGAGCGGCTGGAGCGGCGGAAGGGGGAGGTCCTGTCGCGGGTCTCGGAGCTGAACCAGACCTTCGATCGGCTGGTGGCAACGGGGGACTCGAGCGATGCGATCACCGGCCGCATTCGCGACCTCGGGCGGCAGATCGACGAGGCGAACGGCGAGCTGGAGCGGATCACCGGCGAGCTCGAGGTTTTGGCAACGCAGACCGTCTCCGAAGCCGAGGTGATGGCCGCGCTCGAGTGGCAGGGCCCGGTCTGGGACGAGCTGTTCCCCGGCGGCAGGCGCGGATCGTGCGGCTCCTGGTCGCGCGGGTGGAGGTGCTGCCCGACCGGGCGGAGATCCGTATCCGCGGCGACGGGCTGCGGCTATTCGGAGCGCCGACTTCAGTCGGTATGGAGTAGAGCCGTCTCGACACAATTCGACCAATTGCCAGAAGGCCAGTGCCCGATGAGCGCGAAGCAGACCCCGAAGGTCGAGCTGGACGGTGCGGCCCTCGTCATCACCGTCCCTATGACCCTCCGCCGCCGCCGCGGCCGCAAGGA
>JAVJTD010000037.1:0-18267 GCA_040219065.1 Planctomycetota bacterium | reverse complement strand
TTCTTGATGGCGCCGACCTCGAGCGACGAGCGCATCCGCAAGATCGACGCGGCGTCGTCGGACTTCTCCTACGCCGTGGCGCTGACGGGCGTCACCGGCGCACGCGGCGACCTGCCACCCGACATCGAGGACTACCTCGAGCGCGTGCGCGCGAATTGCCAGAAGCCGTTCGTGGTCGGCTTCGGCATCTCGGCGCCCGAGCACGTGCAGCGCCTGAAGGGCAAGACCGACGGCTGCGTCGTCGGCAGCGCCATCGTCAAGCTCCTCGAAGGAAGCGAGGGCCAAGAAGCCGTACGGCGCCTGAGCGAGTTCGTGAAGAGTCTGCGAGCCTGAGCATGGCACGAATGCGATCGAACGGGCGAGGGCTGGTCGTCGCGATCGCGGCGATCGTCGTGATTGGCGGCCTGGTCTTCTACTTCTGGAATCGGGAGAGCGGCGAGGAATCGAGCGATGTCGTCCGCCTCGATCTCGCCAGGGCGTTCCCCTTCGCCGAGAAGTGGTCGGAGACGACCCAGGTCGACTTCGGCACCGAGGAAGCCAGAGAGCATTACCAAGGCGACGACGGTCTCGAGCTGATCCTCGATTCGCTCACGGTCGACGAACAGACCTACACCTACCAGATCGCCCGCGACGTCACGCGCCTCCAGCTCTTCTTTCCGGAAGCCAAACCTCGCATCGCCACCCTGCGCCTGTCGCCGCTCTCGGGTGCGAGCACACCGCGACAGACCGCAAAGCTTCGCCTCAATGGGCAGCCGATCGGTGAGCTCGAGCTCGAGGTGCGACGCGACATCCGTCAGTTCCAAGAGCGCACCTTCGACCTACCGGCCGACGCGCAGACGCCAGGCCTCAATCGGTTCGAGCTCGAGTGGGGATTCACCAAGAAGATCTCGGAGGTGATGCCGAGCCAGAGCGTCGACCTGATGGCGGCGGCCTGGTTGCTCGATCTGAAGATCCGTCCCGAAGGCGTCCCTCAGAGCTGGCCTCCGAAGACTCTCGGGGAGCAGCACGAGAAGAGTGGCCGAATCTTCCAGGAGCCAGGCGCGACGGTGCGGTACTACACCGAGGTCCCGGAGAGTGCGACGCTGGCCTTCGCGCCTCGGGTGGAAGGGACGGTGGCCGCCGAGTTCCGGGTCGAGATCCGACCGGAGACTGGCGAAGGAAGCGTCGAGCGCTTTCGCGTCGAGCCCGGATCGTCCGAGACGCGCCGCATCGACCTGGCGCCGTGGGCCGGACAGATCGTGCGGCTCGCCCTTTCGGTCGAGGCTCTGGATGATGGAGGTCGCGGCTCCCTCGGGGCGTCTTGGGGATCGCCCAGCATCCTTGCGCCGGCGTCGAGCGAAGCGCCCACGCGATCGCGCCAACCGGACAGCCTCGCCGGCCATCCCGTCGTCATGATCCTCTGCGATGCGATGCGCGCCGATGCGCTCTCCGCCACGGGTGCTCCAGAGGGGCTGACTCCGCACCTCGACGCCCTGGCGAAGGAGAGCGTCGTGTTCGAGGAGGCCTTCAGCCAGGCTTCCTACACGGTCTCGTCGATCCCCTCGATCTTCAGCGGCCTGTACCCGCAATGCCATGGCATCGTCGCGGGTGCGGACACGCTCGGAGAGAATGCGTTCAAGCTCAAGGACGAGACGAAGACGATCGCCAGCGGATTTCGGGGGCGTGGCTATCGGACGGGGGCGGTCGTCTCGAATCTCAACGCAGGGAGCCGCTACGGCAACGGTATCGGCTTCGACGACTACCTCGAGCTGGGGCTGGACCCGCTGCGAGACGAGTTCTGGGACGATGAGCACGGCACGTATCCATCCCGGCGCATCACCGAGAAAGCGGTCGAGTGGTTGGACGACCTGCCCGAGGATCAACGCTCGTTCTTCCTCTACGTGCACTACTTCGAGCCGCACGCCCCGTATTGGCCGGACGCGTCCTTCGAGGAAGGGGTCGTCACCGAGTATCACGGCGCCTGGGCGGGCAGCCCCGAGGTGCGAGACCTGCACGCGATGAACCACGCGCAGCTACAGCCCGACTCGCCATTCGGACCCGAGGACCTGGAGCACATCAAAGAGCTCTATCAGGCGACGACGCGCTCGGTCGACGCCTCGGTCGGACTCCTGCTCGACGATCTGAAGCGGCGCGGTGTCTACGATGATGCCATGATCATCGTGATATCCGATCACGGCGAGGAGTTCACCGAGCACGGCCTGATGGGGCACGGTGAGCAAACCTACGACGAGGGCATTCATGTGCCCCTGATGATCAAGATGCCCAAAGGCAGCAGCGTCGAGGCGGGCCGACGCGGGGGGCAAGCCGAGCTCGTCGATCTATTGCCGACGCTCTACGCGCTGTTCGATCTCGGGGACCCGCCACCCAGCGCGTTCGGAGACGACCTCTCGGTCCGGCTCGCCGGTGAACCCGACGGCAAGCGCTTCACCTACGCGATCGCGCTGCTCGAGAAGTCGCTCTCGATTCGCGGAGACGGCTGGAAGTACATCGAATGGCCGTGGCGCTCGGATGACAAGGCAAAGGGTCGCCACCTGCGAAGGCTCTACCATCTCGCCTCGGACCCCGGCGCCCAGGTGGACGTCCTCGACGAGCACTCGATCCGTGCCGGCTTCCTGCGCCAACAGATGCACCTCTTCTTCGACCTTCAAAGGAAGCTGAGGAGCGGCGAGGTCTCGGGAGAGGGACTCTCCGACCAAGCACGCGAAGACCTCATTCGAACCGGCTACGTTGGCCAAGACGCCAAGAAGCAGAAGTAGCCCCGAGCCGAGTCGGTCACGATCGGCTTCACTGGGAGCGCGGAGATCTTGTCCACATTCGGACCGCCGGCTTCAGCCGGTCTCCGTGTCCTCCACCCAAAGCGCCTTGGAGAAGACCCGGACCTCGGATCCGAAACTCCGTGGGCTGCCCTCTGAGAGCGAAAACCGATCGTCCACCCGTTCGGGCGCCGCCCCTCACCCGTGCTTTTGCTCCTCCAGCCACTTCTCGGCGTCGAGGGCGGCCATGCAGCCGGAGCCCGCGGCGGTGACGGCTTGTCGGTAGATCATGTCTTGCACGTCGCCGCAGGCGAAGACGCCTTCGACCTTGGTGCGGGTGCGATCATGGGTGATGAGGTAGCCCTTGTCGTCGAGGTCGAGCTGGCCTTCGAAGATCTTGGTGTTGGGCACATGGCCGATCGCCATGAACACACCGTCGATCTTCTGCTCGGTCTTTTCGCCGGTCTGGGTGTTTTCGAGGACGGCCGCCGTCACCTTGCCCGTGCCGCCGTCGAGGATGTCGGCGATGGTCGCGTTCCAGATGAAGTCGATCTTGGGGTTCTCGAAGGCACGCTCTTGCATGATCTTCGAGGCGCGCAGCTCCTCGCGGCGGTGGACGACATGCACCTTCTTGGCGAACTTGGTAAGAAAGGTCGCTTCCTCCATCGCGCTGTCGCCGCCACCGACGACCATGACTTCCTTCTCCTTGAAGAAGAAGCCGTCGCAGGTGGCGCACGCCGAGACGCCGTGACCCATGAGGCGCGTCTCACTCTCGAGGCCGAGCAGCTTGGCCGAGGCGCCGGTCGCGATGATCACCGATTGCGTCTGGTACTCGTCATCACCCACCCAGATCCGGAAGGGCCGCTGGGAGAAGTCGACCTTCGTCGCCTCACCGTAGATGAACTCGGTGCCGAATCGCGCCGCCTGCTTCTTGCAGATCTCCATCAGGTCCGGGCCGAGGATGCCTTCGGCGAATCCGGGAAAGTTCTCGACGTCGGTCGTGATCGTGAGCTGTCCGCCCGGGACCGTTCCTTCGATGACCAGCGGCTTGAGCTCGGCTCGAGCCGCATAGATGGCAGCGGTGAGACCGGCCGCTCCGGAACCCAAGATGATGACCTCGTGCATCGTTCGTCCTCTTGTTCAGTGTGTCGCTGCGGGACTGCCGGCCCCCGGACGTTTCAAAGTCGAATCTTCAGCTCGTCCCCGTCGACGACGACCGCATACAGGCGCGCCTTCTTGCGCCGGTCGATCAAGGTCTCGCCGGTCTCCAGGTCGAATTTCCATTTGTGGAGCGGGCACTCGATTCGCCGACCGTTCTCGACGACGCGCCCGTCACCGAGGCGCCCGTTGGCATGCGGACAACGCACGTCGAGGGCTCGATAGGTGCCCTCCACGTTGAGCAGCATGATCTCGCGGCCGTCCACCTCGATGAGCTTGCGGCCGCCGGTGGGGAGCTCGTCGACGCGGGCGACTGGATGAAGTGCAGACATGTTGTTCGTCGTCTTGATCGGGGAGCGGCCGACCCGGAGGAAGGAATGCTGGCGCTTCGGTCCCGGGATCGGCAAAAGAGTGATGCCCGCCTCCGGCATGAGGCCGGAGCGCAAAGGGCGCGGATTATAGCATCCCGCTCTGAAGCGGGGGAGCCGCTGCCGCCCGCGTACCCTACCAGCCTTCGAACCCCTTGGAGGAGACGATTCATGGCGTTCTCGGAGGACTTCATCGCCGAGGGGCACCTGATCGACTCGGGCTCGTTCCAGCGCATGCTCGACGCAGTCGTCCGAACGGGCGGCGAGTTCGAGGTGCTCCATTTCCACGTCGGGACGACGAACGAGTCGACCTCGCGGCTCCAGCTCCGAGTGATGGCCGAGAGTGAAGAGCTCCTCTCGGAGATCCGAGCCGAGCTGCACGAGCTCGGCGCCGAGCGGGCCGGCCTGGGCGACGTCCGCCTCGAGACCTGCGAGACCGACGGCGTCGCGCCGCTGGAGTTCTACTCGACGACCAACCACCCGACCGAGGTCTCGATCAACGGCCGCTGGCGCCCGGTCGGCGCGCAAAGGATGGACGCAGCGATCATCGTCGATGGTGACGAGGCGCAATGCCGCAAGCTGAGGGACCTCAGGCGCGGCGATGCCGTGGTCTGTGGCACGGCGGGCGTCCGCATCCACCCACCCGCGCGCCGGCGAGAGCGCGACGACTTCGCATTCATGAGTGGCGAGGTGTCTTCGGAGCGGCGAGTGCATACGGCGGTGAGCCAGCTCGCGGGCGAGCTCGAGCGGCTGAAGGCGAGCGGCGGCAAGATCGTCTGGGTCGCGGGGCCGGTGGTGGTGCACACCGGCGGGAGCGATGGGCTGGTGCGCCTGATCGAAAGCGGCTTCGTCTCGAGCCTGCTGGCCGGGAATGCGCTGGCCGTTCACGATGTCGAGCGCGCACTCTTCGGAACGTCACTGGGGGTTCAGGTGGAGACCGGCCTGCCGATGCCGGAGGGACACAGGCATCATATGAAGGCCATCAACCGGGTGCGTCATTCGGGGAGCCTCTCCGCGGCGGTGCGAGACGGCTGGCTGACCTCGGGCGTCATGCACGCCTGCGTGACGCGCGAGGTGCCTTACGTTTTGGCGGGCAGCCTCCGCGACGACGGCCCGCTCCCCGATGTGATCACCGACATCGTCGAGGCGCAGGATGCGTATGCCTCCGAGCTGGCAGGTGCTGAGCTCGTCATCTTGCTCGGCTCGATGCTGCACGGCATTGCAGTCGGGAACATGTTGCCTTCGACGGTCCACACGATCTGCGTCGACATCAACCCGGCCGTGGTGACCAAGCTCGTCGACCGCGGCTCCTCACAGACCCACGGCCTGGTGACCGATGTCGGGCTGTTCTTGCATCTGCTGGCCGACCGCTGCTGCTGAGTGAGAGGATCAGGTGACCGTGTGCCAGCTTGACTGGGAGCGCGGGCCTCCTGCCCGCATCGGGCCGCATGGCATTGGACGCTTCGAAGAGGTCCGAGCTCGCTCGCGAGAGCACTCACCGACGGACCCGGTTACTGGCTCGCTCGACTTGGGCACTCCTTCCTCTCTCGCCTCAAACCCTCAAATGGAACATCCTCGCCTTCCGTTCCAGGAGGGCGAGGATGCGTGTCGTTTGTCCAAGAGGCCAGGGCTCGAGAAGAAGAAGGAGGAATCCCGTGTTTATCCTGCGGTTCGAACGCCGGAGCGTTGATCTGCTCGTTTGAGGCCGCTGTCCGGGCGACCTGTGCTGCCGCTCTAACAGGGAGAGATTCGGCCCCGGCATAACGCGAGTTTTTGCAGTAATTTGCGGAGGCTGCAAGCCCTTGGCTCCGAGGGGCTTGCGTATTCGAGTGAGGATGGGGAGGGAGGTGGAGGGAGCTCCCCGCAGCTCGCCCAAGCGCCGCGGGGAGTAGGTAAGCAGGGGAGCTCGGCCCCCGATTCACCAGAATCAGAGGATGCTGACGGTGGTCTCGGTGTGGAACTGGTTGAGCTCGTAGAGCGCGATCTCCGTCGACGGAACCCCTGAGTCGATGAGGCTTTGAACCTCTCGAGCGGCGTCCGACTTGGTCTGGGTTCCGCGCAGCTCGGTGTTCCCATCTCGGCGAAACAGGACGACGAAGGCGAACGCCCGCTCCGGCGTCACGGCCGCGCGTCGCCCGCGGGGAGCTCCGGTCTTTCGAGCTGTAGTCCCCGGTGGACGGCCCGGACGGCGTCCGGCCTTCTTCTTCCTCGGAGCTCCCTCGCCGGTCTTCGGACGCGGCGGAGTCGGGCCGTGTCCACGAAGGAGCGGGCCGAGGTCCTTGAACATCAGCCCTTTGCCGAACTCAGCCTTGAGCTCCTTTTGGACGTCTCCAGGTCTGGTGATTCCTTCGTCGACGAGTCTCTTGATGAAGTCTCGAACTTCTCGGCTGACAGTCGCCATTGAATCTTCCCTTTCTCTTGGGGGGGCGTCTCCACTCGCCTCCTTCATCCTGAAGGAGGATGCATGAAGTCGCTGGGATCCATATGCACAACTGACGGAACGCGAACGCGGGTCCCGAGAACGGTTACTGAATTATGAGAGCGCACGGGTCGCAGGAGGGATCTTCGCCAGTCGTAGGCCCTGCATCTTTAGAAAGCCCGCGACACAATGCAAGCCCCTAGTCCCGCATTCTGTTCACACCGCCGGTTGTTTCGGACCATTGGGGCGCTCATCGAGGCTCCCTCCCCGCAGCAATCTCGAATGCGCCTCGCATCGCCCGCTGGCCCGATTGTGCCCCGAATGGCCGACCGGCATTCGGGGCGGCTACCGGGATGTCATTGCCCTGGACGCCCCGCCAGCTCCGGCTGTGTCGCGGGAGGAATCGCGCTCAGCAAGCGCCGCATTGAGAGCGCTTCGCGGTCAATGGCTCAGATCGACGTAGGTGCCGCCCGAGTCGGCCGCGAGACCTCGCAGCAGGGATCTGGCATGGGCTCCGATGCCGAAGGTGTGCACTCGGACATGCCTCTGGCGATTCAGCCTGCGGAACCACGACCGGATCTCGTCCTCGATCTCGATCTCCCCGGAGGTCGGGACACCATCGGTCAGCAGGAAGAACGTATCCGGTCCTTCGGTTCCCGGCCGGCGGTTCTCGCCATGGGAGACCGTCAATGCGACCTCGAGCGCCTGGTGGATATTGGTCGAGCCTCGCCCACCGAGCGTCAGCACACGCTCGAGCGCAGCGCTCTGCGGATGGTCTTGGGCCGGGAGGAGCTCCTTCTTCCAGGGGTAGGCGCTGCTACTGAAGAACACGATCCCGAACCGGTCCTGGTCCTCCAATTCCACGAGCGCCTGAGCCAGCTCGAGGCGAGCTCGCCCGATGCGGGTGACCGGCCCATCGAACTCGAGGAACGGCCGAACCTGCGGGCTCCACGACCGGCCGGTCGGCAATGACATCGACATCGTCTGCGCCATGCTGCCACTGGTGTCGATGATGAACACAGGGCGCCGCGAGTCGATCGGCACGCCGTAATAAGTGGGTCGGCGATAGCGTCCGGTCGCCGGCGTGCCGCGCGTCTGTAGCCCCTTGAACCAGTCTCGCCAGACCGATGCCTCTCGGCCGAACTCGCCATGCCCACTGAGCGATTGCAGCGCCGTCAACGCGGCTTGCTCGAGACGCCCATCCTCTCGATCCAGGACGTCGATCAGGGTGGGGATCACTTGTGGGGGATACCAGCCGCCTGCAATCACCCCGTCCAGCGCGGCCGCTCGGACTTGCCAGTAGTCCTCCTGCTCGAGGCATTCCTGGAGTCGCTTGAGGCTGCGGCGCCGATGGCCGTCCGTGATCAGGCTGGTCACGGCAACAGCCCGGAATCGCCAGTCCTCGCTCTGCGAGATCGTCTCGAGAAAGACCCGGACTTGCTCGAGGGGAATGTCGGCGAAGCACTCGAGCAGCAGGAGGCGCGTCGGCTCGGGCGCGAGCTCGTACATCTCGATCAAATGGCGAACGAGCTCGGGACGGCGAAGTCGACCCAGCCGCCTCACTCGCCGATCGAGCTCGAGCGTCTCGCGAACGGGATCCTCGATCATTTGAAGTGACCGAACGGCCTGCTCCAATGTCGCGGCAGTCGTCGGCGGCTCATCGATCGGTGCCAATCGGTCGTCCTGCTGACCGAGCACAGGATGCGATATCAGCAATAGGAGAGGTCCTGCCCAAACAGGGAAGCGCATGGCAGCTCCGCCGGATTCAACGGGAATGAAGTCCGCCCGGAGCGGGTCGCCGGGCGGTCAGGCAGGGACGTTCCAGTCTATCGATCTCAACGCACGGGTCGAGAGGTTGTCTCGGTTGTGGGGATGCTTGGGTGATCAGGACACCTTCCGTGGTCAGGTTTGCTCGTGAGCCCTGGGCGGAGCAATTTGTCTACCCGTCGCTCCGCTTCGAGCACGTTACGACTCGGAGCCGATCGTCGTCGCTTCGGGCTCGAGCCGGCATCGACCCTCTCCGGACCATGCGAGCACCGGTTCCGGCTCTCACCTTGGCCTCTACTCGCGTGATCATCTGATCACCGGATCACTGCGGTGGTCGGAGCCAGATCGGGCTGGACCAGGCCATCTCATCGTCGGTCTGGACGATGCGGACATAGATGAAGGTCTCTTCGGTGATGGCCGCCGAGGGTGTCCACTCATGCTCGAAGGAGACCTCCCCCGGTGGAACGGGTGGCGAGTGGACGATGGCGCCGTCTCGAAGGATGTCGACCTGCTTCAGAGGAGCCGTGCCTCGCACTTCGATTCGGAGGCGTGGCGGCCGGCTCGTTTCGATGACCGAGCCCATCCAGTGGCGATCATCGGCGAGGAAGAGGAGGTCGATCTTGGCGGTGGCGGCGTAGCAGCGGCGCTGGAAAAGGGCCTCGAAGACACTCTCCCGAGTGGGTGGACCCAGCGTGTAGGCCACGGCATAGGCACCGCCGCTCGATTGATGGTCGGAGCTGGCGATGAAGCCCAGCCGGTACCCTCGACCGAGGCCCTCCTCGACGAACCGATCCGGACGGGTCGCGGCATCGAACAGGCGCGGAGCACCCTCTCCCTCGTACGAGCCTCGGTAGGATTGGAAGATCTCGACGAGCCGTTCGAGCTTCGGGTCGTGGTAGGACCAGTCGATGCCGAACGGGTCGTTCTGACTCTGACCTCCCGGCGAGTGCGGGATCGTGATCGCGCGACCCCGGCTAGCCTGGAGCAGCCGGAACAGCTCACGCGGGGTCGGCGCGGTGCCGTCATCGCGCTCAGGGCGAGCGAAGTTCTTCCAACTGATCAGTGGAAGGTCGCGCTCCGGCGAGAGGATGTTCCGGTGCCCGAAGACCAATGAGCTCCGCTCGTAGCCGAAGAGGGCGACTCCGCTGCCAGGTACGGCGTAGAGGTCGACGGCCTTCCGAAGCCGCCACCAGTCGTACCGCGTGAGGTGGGCCGAGTGGTCGGTCAACGCGACGAAATCGAGTGCGCCTGGGCCGAAGGCATAGCGGTAGCAATCCTCGATCGTGCCGTCGAGATTCGCCGAGCAACGCGACAGGTCGGAGTGACGATGCAGATCACCGAACGTCCGGTGAAAGGTCTCTCCCCCGACGGTGACTTTCCCCGCACCTGAGGACCGCTCCACCGCGGCGAGCGGCTCGAGCCGGCGGGTCGTGCCGCTCGGGGTGAGGTCTCCTTCGGCTTCGACCGACAACATCACGACTCGGTTGGCGTGCTCCTGTGTCGTGGGATGGAACCAGATGGGCTGACGGTCCTTTTGAAAGGCGGTGTCGACCGAGCGATCGTCGCCGGCCTGGAGCACGACGAAGTCCGACTCCCGTCCAGCGACGGCAGGCCCCTGATCGTTGCGCCCGGGTGGACCGACGGGAATTGCGGCGGTCGAGCCCGAGGACGCGGCTAGGGTCTGCCAGGCGACGAAGGGATAGCGCTTGGTGTTGTCAACGACGTCCTGCATCGTGCGAGCGACCACGAGGAGATCACCGCGCCCGTTGCGAGCGATGCGCGGCAGCTCGAGGTTACCGGCTTCGGAGAGAGACCGCAGGGGCCCGGGGAGCGCGAGTGAAGTCAGCGTGCCCTCGGCATCCACCCGAGCCAGCTTCACCTCTCGCCGGTCGTGGAGCGCGACGTCTTCGAGATTCGTGGAGCCTTCGAGGCCCCACTGCGTCGAGCCCTCCTGCCAGGCGATGACGACCGAGCTCCCGTGAGCTGCGAGATCGGGATGCGACTCGAAGCGCTCGCTGGCGGCGACCGCCCAGGGACCTATCCAATCCCCGTTTTCGCTCCGGCGCGCGATCGAGACGTCGTAGCCACCGGGCTCGCCGCGGTAGGAGTCCCAGGCGATCCACAGGTGGCCGTTCTCATCGCTGACGGTCGCGACGCGCCACGCCCCCCGGCTCTGGGGCACGACCTGCTCCTCGTCCCAGCCGCCTCCTACCGACCACAGTCGAAGCAAGACGAAGAGAGCGCTGGGGTCGTCCGGGGAAGGACCGATCCACGCCAGGGCCAGCCGACCGCCGGGCAGGGCACACAGGACGGGCGCACGGTCCGGGGCCGGGCTGTCGGTCAGTCGCTCGGGCGCCGAGGCGTCGGGGCGATGGCAAAAGAGATCCCAGCGAGCCTCTGCGAATCCCGCCCAGACGACGAGCGGGCCACGCGGCGTCTCGGCGACGACCGGTTGATGAAGCGCACCGGCTGTGTCCGAGACGGCGAGAGGCACCGCGTCTTCTTCCAAGCTCTGGAGCCAGATCTCGTCGGCCAGCCCGTCCGAGGTGAGGTACGTGGCCCAGGCGGCGGCTGACGAGAGAGCGGGCTCGTCACCGTCGCGCCCTTTGGGTGTGAGCGTGCGGGGCCCATGAGGTGAGTCGTCGATCCAGAGGGCGATGACGACGATCGCTGCGAGGAGCATCAAGGCGAGGCCGCCTCTGCGAAGTCGGCGGCCCGAGGCGGCTCGGGGTTCCTGGGAGCTCAACGGGAGCGTGGGCGCCCGAGACGCCGGAGCTCAGTCCCAGTTGTCCTCGTCGTCGAGGTCATCGGCGCCCCAGTCGTCGTCCTCGTCGTCGTCGTCGTCATCCCAATCGTCGTCATCGTCATCGTCGTCGTCGTCGCCCTCTTCCTCTTCGGCTTCGTCGTCCTCGTCTTCTTCTTCTTCGTCGTCCCAGTCCCCTTCCCAGGCGCCATCTTCTTCAGCGGGGTCGAGCTCGGCGTCGTCGTCACCGAGGTCGCCCTCCTCGTCGAGCTCGAGGTCGTCTTCTTCTTCTTCGCCGTAGTCGTCTTCGGCTTCCTCGTCACCCTGCTCGTCATCGCCGTCCTCGGGCTCTTCGTCCTCAGCGTCCATCGCACGGTTCGGGGCGAAGTTCGAGTCGTGCAAGTGGTCTTCTTCCGAGATTGCCCAAGTGGGATCGGGGAGCTCTGAGGTCTTCTCGATCGAGCTTTGGCTCGACATCGTCACGTCGTCGAGCGAGCAGTCCGCCCCGGCCACTGCAGCAGTCCCCCAGTTCTCGTCAGTCGACAGCATCACGACCGAAATCTCCTCAGCTTCATCCCGTGATCCGTCTCGCGAGGCGGATCGAACGGCCCTCGAAATCGCTCGAAACGAAGCAGCGAATTGCCTCCGAATCAGAGGCTGTCTGCACCGAAGTGCGCTTGGTTATATCAGGATAGCGAAACGGAAAAAGTGGGAAAATGGAAGGCGAGGGCGGTAGGCTTCGGCCCGTGGATTCGGCCTCGGAATGGCCTTTCGTCGCACCCGAAAGGACCCTGCCGCATGGGTGTCCCGCTGAGGGCCGTCGGCCTGTTCTTCTTGCTCGCCATCGCGCTCGTCTCGGAGCGATCGACGTCGATCGGCAAACCGGGCGCTGGCCTCCCCGCGCCGACTTCAAATGATGATGACTTCCTGAGCGCCGCCGATCGCGCCGCGTGGGTCAAGCTCCTCGAGGCGAGGCTCTTGGATCCGGCGGACTTGGTCCGAACCGGCTTCGAGCCGCGTCGGCCGCTGGGACTCGCGCTCCGGGCGACACCGATGGACATTCCCGTCCGGCTGGGCGAGTGGGCCGAGCAAGTCGTGGATGAGGACCCCGAAGATCGTATCCGTCGCCTTTGGGACAGCGCCGAGCCGGTCTCCTGGATCGTGGAGTCCAGCCGATCACTCGACGACATCTTCGAGAGGCACGCCAGTGAAGAGGCGCGCTTCGCCCGCAGAGAGGGCCTGGTACCCAAGGAGCTCGAAGAGCCGCTTCGGCTCATGCTCGACGCGATCCTCGACGCTCGTGGGGTGCTGGACCTGGTCCTGAACGATGCACGCATCGAGGAGTGGATTCGCCTCCGGGCGCTACTCGAGCGGCACATCGGCCTGACCACGGAGGGCCTCTCTGAGCCGGATGTCTTGAGCGCTCGGCTCTCGGAGCTGGACCTCGAGCCCTTCGTGCTCGCTTTGGAGCGACTGACACGCGGCGCTCGCGCCGCGAGCGCCGCGCTGGCCGATGCGGCTCCGCCCGACGTGATCGAGGACGGGATGTCCCTGGCACTCCGATTCGACTTCGGAGACGTCATCCTCGGCGGCTTCGGGAACGATGTCCACGATTGGCCCGCCATCGGCGTGCTGGAGCCGGGCGGCAACGACATCTACCGCCTACCGGTCGCCTCGGCCGACGGGAGCGCCGGTCGATCGACCGCTCTTCTCGTCGATGCGAACGGAGACGATTGGTATATGGGGCAGGGGCCTGTCTCGCAGGGCGCCGCGGTCCTGGGTGCGAGTGTCTTGTGGGACGGGGACGGCAGCGACCGTTACGAAGGTGGCGATGTCAGCCAGGGAGCTTCGCTCCTGGGAGCCGCCCTCGCCGCTGACCTCGGCGTCGGCCGGGATATCTGGGTTGGTGGACGCTTCTCTCAGGCTTCGGCGGTGTTCGGGCTGTCAATCCTAATCGGTGACGCCGGCGACGACACTTACTCCGCCGGTGACTACTCCCAGGCCTCGGCGATCGGTGGCGCTGCGCTGCTGATCGACCACGAGGGCGCCGATCACTATGAGGTGCGGATGCCTCCGGGCGGCTCGGGACTGTCCTGGTCGCAAGCGGCGGCGACGACCGACGGCCTCGGCCGATTCGAGAGCATCGCGGCGCTCCTCGACGACGCCGGGGACGACGTGTACCACAGCCCGGCGGGCGCACAAGCGCTCGCGGACTCGACCGGCATCGCGTTGCTTCGGGATCTGTCGGGCGACGACGAGTACTCGGTCCGGCAGATCGGGCAGGCAAGGGCGAGCGGACACGCCGTCGCCCTGCTCCTGGACGTCTCGGGACGGGACCGCTATCTGGGTGGGGACCAGTGTCAGGCCGTGGCTCAGACGGGCAGCATCGCACTACTCGTCGATCGCCTGGGCGCCGACCTGTACCTCGCCGGTGACGTGAGTCAGGCCGCCGGCTCCAATGGAGGACTGGCTGCCTTGATCGACTCCGGCGGCGCGGATCGCTACCTCGTGCCAAAGAGCTCGAGGGCGCAGCCTTGGAGCGATCCGGAGAGAGGGGCTTGGACGTTTCTCATCGACTCGGGCGGGGAGCGGGACTCTTGGAGCGGGCTGCTCTCGGCGGAGGACTTCCATTGGACCGAAGCCGGCGCGACGGGCTGGGACGTCGATCGGAAGGAATGATGAGATGAAGCTACTGATCCTCGGGCTCGTCGGGCTCCTCGGCATGTCCGCTCAGGAGCCGACTCAAGAGGAGCGCGTCATGGTGCTGCAGCGCTTCGCCGAGCTGTGCGAGGCGCGCACGCCCGCGGCGCGGCGCGATGCGATGACTCAACTCGTGGCGGGGGGCTCCGTCACGTCACGCGTCTTGGTCGAGCAGCTCGAGGAGGTCGCTCTTCGGGACCCGGTCGCACTGCGCTCGGTCTTGGCCGAGCTCCGCAACATCTTCGTCCCGCGCTTGATACAACTGCTCCAGGATCGGAGCCCGTCCCGCGCCAACTTGGCGGCCGCGCTGCTCGGCGACCTGGGCGGACCCGAGGCCGTCGCGGCCTTGCGGGACGCGCTGCCCGGCCCGACGCTCGATCGGCGCTTGACGCTGCTGAATGCTCTCGGAGCAACGAAAGACCCTTCGGTGAGACCGCTGCTCGCCGAGGCCGCGCGTGATGCGACCTCGCGGGAAGTCCGGCTGGCCGCGCTTCGCGCCCTCGGTGCGCTGGGGCAGATGGAGGGTGCGCCGCTGCTCATCGAGCGTCTCGACGACGAGGACTACGCGATTCGACAGGCGTCGGCTCAGGCGCTGATCGCGCTCGGCAAGGCGGTCTTGCCGCTGCTGCGGAACGGGATCGAGGAGCGGAAAGATCGCGGCCGCGCGCTCTCGGTGCGAGTGGCGAGCGCGTTTCCTGGAGAGAGCGCCTTCGCACTCATCGCCGATCGGGTGAGCGACTCGGCCTGGCCGGTGCGCCTTCAGGTCGTCGAGGCGTTGGCCCGGCGCGAGGAGCCGCAGGCGAAAGAGCTCCTGCGCTCGCGGCTGGATACGGAGCTCGATCCTCTGGTGCGGTCACGGCTGGTGCGATGGTGCAAGGTCGGAGAGAAGTCGGAGGAATCGAGATGAAAGCGATCGTGGTCGAGCACACGGGCGGGGCGGAGGCCCTGCAATACCAGGATCACGAGGATCCCCGTCCGGGCCCGGGGCTCGGGATCGTCCGCATCGAGGCCGCCGGCGTCAATTACATCGACACCTACCATCGAAGCGGGCTCTACCCGGCCGAATGCCCATTCGTCTTGGGGGTCGAAGGCGCGGGTCGCCTGGAGTCGGTCGCGGAGAACGCCTTCGGGCTGGAGGCCGGGCAGGCCGTCGGGTTCGTGGGAACGATGGGAGCCTATGCCGAGAAGATCTCCGTGCCCACCGAGAAGCTGATCCCATTGCCCGAAGGGACCTCGGCGAAGACGGCCGCCGCGGCCTTGCTCCAGGGAATGACCGCACACTACTTGACCCACGCGACCGCACCGCTCGAGGCAAGCGACGTGGTGCTGGTCCACGCCGCCGCGGGCGGCGTCGGTCGATTGCTCTGTCAAATGGCGAGGCGGGCCGGCGCGCGGGTGCTCGGGACGGTCTCCAGCGAGGAGAAGGCGGCCCTGGCCAGGAAGGCCGGCGCGGACGAGGTCATCCGCTACGACCGAGAGCCCTTCGACGAGGCGGTTCGGCGGCTGACGAAGGGACGCGGTGTCGATGTGGTCTACGACTCGGTGGGTCGATCGACGTTCGAGAGGAGCCTGGACAGCCTCCGGCCGCGGGGGATGATGGTCACCTTCGGTCAGTCGAGTGGCCCGATCCCGCCCCTCGAGCTGCAGGTACTCAACCAGAAGGGGTCGCTCTTCCTGACGAGGCCGTCCCTGTTCCACTACGT
The DNA here is from genome assembly GCA_040219065.1 of Planctomycetota bacterium. Lineage (GTDB taxonomy): Bacteria > Planctomycetota > OFTM77 > OFTM77 > OFTM77 > OFTM77. The sequence goes on along the minus strand of JAVJTD010000037.1, from coordinate 2,656 downwards.
CGCCGAGCGATCCGAGCTGCTCGAGCGGGCCGGAGACGTCTTCCAGGCGATTGCGGCCTCTGAGCTGGATCTCCACGTCGACCGAGAGCTGCCGCTCTCAGAGGCCGCCGCCGCGCACCGAGCGCTCGAAAGCCGCGAGACGAAGGGCAAGGTCCTCCTGATCCCTTAGAGCTTCGGGCCGGGCAAGGGCGGTAGGTCGGCCGCTGCGAGCGGAGGCGGTCGATTGCCCCTGAGCGTCATCCTCGGTAACTTGGAGGGCCTTTTTGATGATTCGAAGTGTCCAGCTCGCCGCCTCATCGGGCGGCAGCGAGAGTTCATAAAGAGGACAGCATGCAGCGCACCGAAACGGACAGTCCTTCGATGCGGGCTCTCACGGCCGATCAGCTACGGAGCGCCTATCGTATCGGCGTCAGGTCGCGGGCCACCGAAGAGCTGATCGTCCGACTGGTGAGTCGAGGCGACGTCAAGTTCGCGATCTGGGGCCCTGGGGAGGAGGTCCACGGCACCGCCACGGCGATGGCGCTGGGCGAGGTCGTCGATCGGTCCCGATTCGGCTTCGTGCCCCATTACCGCTCGAGCGCTCTCTGCGCGATGTGGTGCGAGCTGAACGGCTACCACCAGTTCACGCTCGATATCATGCGGCAGCAGTTCTCCAAGTCGACCGATCGCATGAGCGGCGGACGTCAGATGGTCTACCACCTCGACATGCCCGAGATGGGGATCCTCCCGGTCCAGAGCCCGGTCGGAATGCAGCTCGGCAAGGCGGCCGGCTACGCGATGGGCTTCAAGCTGCGCGGCATCCACAACGGCATGGCGATGGCCATCGTAGGGGATGGCACGACCGCCGAGGGAGACCTCCACGACGCGATGAACGCCGCCAGCGTCTGGAAGCTGCCGCTCTTGGTCCTGGTGACCGACAACGCCATCGCGATCAGCACGCAGCCGCACGAGGGGCGCGGCATCCGGGACTTCGCTGCTTACGCGAAAGGCTTCGGTCTCGACCACTTCTCCTGCGACGGCCGGGACTTCTTCGGCACCTACGAGACGACGCTGAAAGCGGCGCGCTCGGTCGTCGAGAACCAGCGCGGCGCCATCCTGCATGCCCACTCGCTGCCGCGCTTCAACGGACACAGCTCGGCCGCCGACGTGACCTTCGACATGTCGCAGGACGATCCGCTGATCGCCTTCGGCGAGCACTTGGTGGAGCAGGGGATCCTCGAGAGCGATGACATCCTGCGCCGCACCCCGAGCGAAGGTCGCGACTTCTTCGCGCACCACCGGCTGGGCCAGATCATGGACGCCGAGACGCGCGAGGTGCAGGACATCATCAAGCAGGTGCGTCAGGAGCCCGATCCCGATCCGGCGACCGTCACAGAGAACATCTACCCGCCGTTCCCCGCCGTCCACGAGACCGAGACCTCGGGCAAGACTCAGATCACCTATGCCGGCGCGGTTCGGGCGGCCATCGACCGGATCATCACCCATCACAACGGCGCCCTCTGGGGTGAGGACGTCGGCCGGCTGGGCGGCGTGATGACCGCTACCGCCGGGCTCCAGGCGAGGCACCCCGACCGCGTCATCGACTCGCCGCTGAACGAGCCGCTCATCGTCGGCACCGCCTGCGGCGCCGGCCTGCACGAGGACGTGCTGACACTGCCCGAGATCCAGTTCGGCGACTACTCGCTCAACGTCCTGCACTGGTTCGTCCACATGGGCAACCTGTACTGGTCGACGCGGGGCAACTCGAAGTTCGCCACCATCGTGCGCATGCCGGTCGATCCCTTCGGCGGCGGCGCGCTGTACCACTCGATGAGCCTCGATGGCTACTTCACGCCGATCCCTGGCCTGGTCGTGGTGATGCCGTCGACCAGCCTCGACGCCTACGGCCTCTTGATGACCGCCGCCGAGTTCCGCGGCTCGGTCGTCGTCCTCGAGCCCAAGTTCATCTACCGCCTCGCCCTCGGCCCCGCGTTTCCGGGTGAGCCGACGGAGCCGGAAGAGGTCGACAAGCTCAAGAAGCTCGTGATGCGCGGCGGCGTCCCCGAGATCGACCCGTCGGTGCGCGTGCCGTTCGGCAAGTGCGCCATCCGCCGCCCCGGCAAGGACCTGACCTATGTCGCCTGGGGCCGCGCGGTATGGACCGGCATGAAGGCGGCCGAGACCCTGGCCGAGCAGGGGATCGACATGGAGGTCATCGACCTGCGCACGCTCGTGCCGCCGGATCTCGACGGTGTCGCCGAGAGCGTCGCACGGACGGGTCGACTGGTGGTCGCTTCCGAGGACCGGCCCTTCGCGGGCTTCGTCCGCTCGATCCAAGGCGAGATGGTGGAGCGCTTCCCCGGTCTGCCGACGCGTGCGATCGGCCAGGAAAACGTTCCCGGCATCGCCCAGTCGCTGATCCTCGAGGAAGCGACGGTGCTCACCGCCGAGAAGGTCGAGCGCGCCGCACGAGAGGTCGTCGATATCCAGATCGGAAGCGGTGGTAAGAGCGGCTGGTCGTGGATCCCCTCGAAGTACTACCGGTGAGAGCCGAAGAGCGCCGGTCATCGGGCCGGCGCTCGGTCGGACGGGAAGAGGTGTCTTGGTGTCTTGGTGACCGGGTGGTCACCCAAGCACCCGGGAAGAGGTGTCTTGGTTCCTTGGTGTCTTGGTGACC
>JAVJTD010000034.1:0-29912 GCA_040219065.1 Planctomycetota bacterium | reverse complement strand
TGGCCCCTTGCTCTGCGCCTCCCAATTCGATCGGTGGCACCGGCGAGGAAGCAGCTCCCCGCCCAGCAGCCGCTTCCCGTTTCGGTTGCGCGGGCTCTGGTTTGGGAGGCATGTTTCAAGGCTGCGCGCCTGAAGAACCCGCGAGCGCGGTGAGCGATTCTCTCTGCTATCCTCGTCGCTCATGGGCAGACAGTTTCTTCTCGATGAGCCACCGGTCGACGGACGGGCCGTGCTGAGCGGCGCGGAGCTGCATCATCTGGCGCGGGTTCTCCGAGCCGAGCCGGGCGATGAGGTCGTCGTGTTCGATGGCCGAGGTCAGCGCTTCCTCGCCCGAGTCACCTCGATCGACTCACACACAGCCGAGCTGTCGGTGATCGAGACCTTGGCGGACGAAGTCTCGCCGGCGCTCGAGGTCACCATCGCCTGTTCGCCGCCGAAAGGCAGCCGGACGGAGGTCCTCGTCGAGAAGCTCGCCGAGCTCGGGATCGCGCGCTGGCAACCTTTGATCCTGGAGCGCACGCCTCCGTCGGGAAGGCCCGGCCCCGGGAAGTTCCAGCGATACGAGCGCATCGCCGAGGCCGCTTCCAAGCAGTCCGGTCGCGCCGACCTCCTCGAGATCGCGCCGCCGGTCGACCTCGACACCTTCGCGAGCGATCCACGGCACGAAGCCGGCGTCTTCGGCTCACCCGCCAGCGAAGTGACGCTGCCCGCTCACCTCGCCGAGCACGCCGCGCAGACGGCGTGGAGCTGTGTCCTCGGTCCGGAAGGCGGTTTGACGCCGAAGGAGGAAGCGCTGCTCCAGCACCGAGGCTTCGTGCCGGTGCGACTCGGCGCGACCGTCCTCCGGATCGAGACCGCCGCCATCGCGGCCGCAGCACACTTCGCCGCTCGGGACCCATCGTGATCCGGCTCGAGATCACAGTCGATGGCGAGAGCCGGCTCCTCTCGCTCGCCAAGGACCAGGTCGGGATCGGCCGCACGCCCGACAACGACGTCGTGCTCACCGACCGCAAGCTCTCTCGACATCACTGCCGGATCCTGGCGGCTCGGGAGGGATTCTGGGTGCAGGATCTGGGCAGCCGCAACGGCACCTTCGTCGGCGACCGGCGCATCACCGAGGCCGCCGTCCAGCCGGGGGACCGGATCCGGGTCGGCTCGAGCGAGCTGCGGGTGCTCGGCGAGCCGACCGGTCAGGCGACCGAAGCCCTGGACGAGGTGAAGGACCGGCTGCTCGAGGAGCTGGAGAACAAGCCTCGCCAGCGGCGGCGTCGCTCCGCGACACGCAAAGGTCTCGAGCTCGAGAACCGTCAGCTCCGAAGGCTGCTCGAGGTCTGCCGCGACCTGGCTCGGGAGCGCTCGCTCAACCGGCTGCTGTTCAAGATCGTCGACGCCGCGCTCGAGCTGACCGGCGCGGAGCGCGGGTTCCTCCTGCTCTTCGAGGGCGAGCAGCCGACGTTCAAGGTCGCCCGGCATTATCTCCAGACCGACATCGCTCACCCCGAGTTCGAGATCAGCCACTCGATCGCCGAGCGTGTGTCGCGGGCGGGTCGCACCGTCCACGCCCGAGACGCCTTGACCGAGGCCGGGCTCAAAGGCATGCGCAGCGTCGTCGCTCTCGAGCTGCGCTCCTTGCTCTGCGTGCCGCTCCGCGCCAACCGCCAGACGCTCGGGGCGGTCTACGTCGATCACCGATCGGAGACCGGTGCGTTCACCACCGCTCAGGTTCGCCTGGTCGAGGCACTGGCCGCGCAGGCGGCCTTCGCGGTCGGCAACGCGTCCTTACGGCAAGACCTGGGCGACGTGCGCCGCAAGCTTCATTTGAGGGAAGCGAAGCTCGGCAAGCTCGAGAGCCGACTCGAGAGGCGCCGAGAGCGCCGCCGCCAGACAGCGGCGAGCCGCGCTGCCGAGGCGCCGGACACGAGCGGCGAGTCGATCTCCGTCGATCGACGGGAGCTGATCGTTCGGTCATCGGCGATGCGCGACGTCATCAGGTTGCTCGAGCGGATCGCGCCCACGCAAGCCCCGGTCTCGATCCACGGTGAGAGTGGCGCCGGCAAGGAGATCGTGGCGAGGCTGTTGCATCGGCTCGATGGCCGAGGCGGCACGTTCGTCCCGCTCGATTGTGCCGCGCTCCCTGAGACGCTGATGGAAGCCGAGCTGTTCGGCCACGCGCGTGGTGCCTTCACCGGTGCCACCGAGTCACGGCCCGGGCTCCTCCAGCTCGCAGACCAAGGCACGATCCTCCTCGATCGCGCCGACGAGATGAGCCCGGCGCTTCAGGCGAAGCTCCTGCGGGTCCTCGAAGACGGCGCCGTTCGTCGCCTCGGAAGCCACGCCAAAGAGCCGCTTCGGGCGAGGATCGTGACGACGACGCGCGCGCCTCTGCGCAAGGCGGTCGAGGCCGGCGAGCTCCGCGAGGACCTGTTCTACCGCCTCGCCGTCTTCGAGGTCCGCGTGCCCCCGCTTCGGGAGAGATCCGAAGATCTCGCCGCGCTGTGGGACGAGATCGCCCGGCGCGAGCTCGGAGCCGACGGCCCTCCGACCCGGCTGGATCGCGCCGCCGAGCAGCAGCTCGCCGGCTACGATTGGCCCGGCAACGTGCGCGAGCTCGAGAACTTGATTCGTCAGCTCTCGGTCCTCGGCGAGCGGACCGTCGGCAAGGAAGACATACAGCGAGCGTTGGCGACGAGGCGCGATGCCCCGGTTCGCCCGCTGAAGGAAGCGGTGGAAGAGGTCGAGTGCCGCTCGATCACCGCGGCGCTTCGCCAAACAGGCGGAAACAAGTCCCAAGCCGCCAAGCTCCTCGGCCTCTCTCGCCCCGGTCTCCAGAACAAGCTCGATCGTTACGGTCTGGAGTGAGTCGCTCGGGTCGTTCCGCGATCGGTACTCCGCGAGTGGAGGCCACTCGCGACCCGGCGATTCGCCGTACTGCCAACGAAGTTTGCAGTCCCTCGCCCGGGAGGTTGTCGGGCGCCGAGCCTCGGCGAGCTCGAACGACCGCGGTCTCCTCCGATCGACACGACTTGCCGTAAACCGAAAAAGCAACTGAACTCGAGCGGCCAGGTTCAGTAAAATCTCGCCAAGGATGGTCTTGTGAATAGGAGTCGATTCGGCGCCTCAGGGGAGAGCGCCGGGCGACATGGATCGTGAGCTGATGGCGGAGTCCTTCGTCTGGCCGTGCCCTGGCGCGGAAGGCGAATCGGGCTTCCGTCCCGGCCGACCGGGCGCAGGCATCGCGTTTGCCTGATGTTCCGGTCATGAAGACCCAAACGACGAGAGACGAGGTCGGCATGGCCAAGCTGGTCCGGATCGACGGCGGGGACGTCTACGAGCATCCCCTCGATCGCGAACCTCTGACGATCGGCAAGGCACCGGACAATCGTCTGGTGCTGGAGCACACCCAGGTTTCCCGCCATCATTGCGTCATTCGGCAATCCGAGGGCGGGCGTATCCAGATCGAAGATCTGGGCAGCACGAACGGAACGTCGGTCAACGGTGATCCGATCGAGCTGTCGATCCTCAAGGTCGGGGACGAGATCACCATCGGTCCCTTCCAGTACCGGATCGAAGAGGAGTCCGCGGCCAAGGCGCCGCCGAAGCTCGCCCCGGCCAAAGCACCGGTCGCGGCACCGACCGATGATCTGGAGATCAACCTCGAAGACGACCTGGTGATCGACCTCGAGGACGACGATCCCGCACCTTCGCCCTCCGCTTCACCGGCGGCAGAGGAGAGCGCCGATCTCGAGATCTCGCTCACGAGCCCCTGCTTCCTCGTCTTCGAGAAGGGGCCTCGCAGCGGTGAGCGCATCGAGCTGTCCGGGCAGCGGTTCACGATCGGTCGAACGCCCAAGAACGACTTGACGATCAACTCGACGCAGGTCTCGAGCGCTCACGCCGAGATCGTCGACGAAGGGCTGGGCTGGACGCTGCGTGACCTCGGCTCGACCAACGGAACCTTCGTCGATGACGAGCGCATCGACGAGGAGTCCCTCGAGCATGGTCAAAGGGTGCGCTTCGGCGATCAGAGGCTGGTCTTCTGGGACAGCTCCGTCGCCGAGGTCGAAGAGCTCGAGGCCCAGGAAGCGGCCGAAGCCGAAGCCGTACATCACGTCTCGGCGGCCGAGGTCCCGACCAAGGGCAAGGGCGGCGCGATCGCCGCGTTCTTCCTGCTGATCGTGCTCTTCGGCGGCATGGGCTGGGTCTATTACCAGTACGGCATGTCCAGGTCCAGCGAGGGCAAGCTGGGAACCGTGTCGGGCAACGTGCTGCCGGCCGAGGTGGCCTCGTTCGAGCCTGGTGACGGAGAGCGCGCCTGGCGTCCCTCGAGCGACGAGAACGAGGGGACCTTCTCGATGGTGGCGACGCCGGTGCACGCCGGGGCGGGCGCCCTCGAGACTCGCGTCGACGAGGAGATCCCGTTCGCCGTCGCGACGTGGCAAGGACGCATGACGGTCGAGCCGGAGCGCCGATACCGTCTCCAGGGCTTCGCCCGAACCGACGAGGGTGCCTTCGGTGCTCTGCGCCTGCGATTCCTGGCGGAGACGCGCGACGAGAACGACGAGCCGCTGACGACCGAGCTCGGTGCCGGCGTCCCGTCCTGGATCACGGGACGTGGCGAAGGGCCGAACGGCTTCGTCACCTTCTCGGGCGAGGTGCGGGCCCCGGCGGGCGCGACCCACGCGCAGGTCGACTGCCTCGCGATCGGGACCGGCCGGGTCGTGCTCGACGATGTCGCCGTCGTGCCGAGCGCCCACGGGGATCGCCTGGAGATCGACAGCCAAGGCTTCGAGTTCGGCTTCGATGGTGCCACCTTCGACCTCGTCCGGGTCGGCGAGCTGCTCTTGACGGGCGGCGGTGTGACGATCGAATCGGGCGAGCGGAGCTGGCCGCAGGAGACGTTCTTCGCCGCGGACGCGTCTCGGAGCTCGCCGAGCTGGAGCGGAACTTTCCACATCGGGGCCAGCAGCGCGAAGCTCGAGCAAGAGGTCTCCCAGAACGAAGAGGGCGTCACGGTCTCCTATCAGCTCGATGGCCTGCCGGCGGACGCCCGCGTCGTGCTGCGTTACGACATCCATTCGGAGCTGATGAGCGAGGGCGTCGCCGCGATTGCCGGCGAGGACACCTTCGAGTACGGAGGCGCCTTCAGCAAGGAAGGTGCGAGTGCGGTGATCTTCGGTCGCGGCGAGAACCGGCTGCGGTTCAAGACCTCGGTGCCTGGAGACGTCTCGGCGACCGCCAAAGGCGAGGGCTTCCTGGTTCAGCACGTCCTGCCGGGTCGCTCGTTCACGCTCTCGGTCAAGACGTCGTTCGTCGAGGAGCGCCGTGAGGGCAATCGTCTCTTGACGGAGGCCCAGGATCATCTCCGGTCCGGCGAGCAAGGGCAAGCCTTCGAGATCTACGGCCGGATCATCCAGGACTTCCCGTTCGATCCGGCGTTGCAGGAGAAGGCGAGGACCGCTCGAGACCAGCTCCGCCGAGAAGCCGAGCAAGGCTTGGCTGACGTGCAGAAGCGCATCGCCGACGCGTCGTTCTTCCACCATCCGGCCTCGTTCGAGGAGGCCATCGCGCTCGCCGACGACCTCGAGCAGCGCTTCGAAGGGAGCGAGTACGCGGGCAAGGCGGCCGAGGTTCGCGAAGCGGCCCAGGCAGAGGCGGACGAGTTCCGGCTCGCCTCGGAGGAGGAGCGCGCTCAGCGTCTGTTTCGGATGGCCGAGCTCGCCGAGAAGCGCAAGGATCGCCAAGCGCTCGCGAACGAGATCTTTCGGATGGTCGCCCAGCTTTATCCCGACACCGAGCACGGCCGCAAGGCCGCGGCGCGCTGACGGCCTGACACGAGGAGACGAGAGGCATGGCGAAGTTCGGGACGGGACTCGAGATCGATGGACGTCGAGTCCGAGTCGTCCAAGGAAAGCTGCAGAAGGGCGTCTTCCAGCCGACGCGCGTCGACCAGATCGACATCGAAGGCGAGGTCGATGCCCGGAGCCTCGGTCGCGCACTCGCCGAGATCGGGCTGAAGGATAGCTTCAAGCCCGGTCCGGTGCAGGTCGGTGTCACCGGCAAGGAGGTCATCCTGAGATACACCCAGGTGCCTCCAGTGCCCGATTGGCAGCTTCGCTCCTTGATGAAGTTCGAGATCGACGAGGTCGCCGAGCAAGGCGGCAGCGCGGTGTCGGCCGACTTCAACCTGCTCCAGGGCGACGGCATGAGCGACGAAGACACCGTCCTCCTCGCCCTGGCGCGCGACAGCTTCCTGGACGTGCGCAGCGACGCGTTGAGTCAGAACGGTCGGAAGATCGGCGCCTTCACGCCGAACGCGATCGCGCTCTTCAACGCCTACGTGCGATCGGGGGATCTCCCGGCCGGCGAGACGGTCCTCCTGGTGCACCTGGGCAACGAGACGACCGATCTGATTCTCCAATCGGACGGCGAGCTGATGTTCGCCCGCAACCTCTCGGGTGGACGCAAGCTGTTCGTCGACGCGCTGGCGGGAGCCTTCGGCGTCTCGCCGAAGAAGGCCGAGTCGCTGCTCGACCAGTACGCCAACCTCGCCCCCAGGGAGTCGGTGCGCTACGCGAATCGCGACGAGGAGCGGATCGCCAACGCCCTGAGCGGGGTGAGCGGGACGGTCTACTCGATGCTGAATGCGGCCGTCATGTTCTGCCGGCAGCAGCTCCAGCTCCAGAACCTCGAGGTGAGCCGCGTCGTCCTGTCGGGACCGGGCGGTCGCCTGAAGGGGCTCGACGAGTTCCTCGGGTCGGGGTTCCGGTGCCCGGCTCAGGTCTTCGACCCGGTCGGCGCGATGGACCTCTCTCAGCTCGACGAGGAGGATGCCGAGCTGCTCGAGAAGGCGCCCGGGGATTTCACCGTGTCCCTGGGGCTGGCCCAGGCCGCGGTCGACTCCGAGCTCTACAATCTCGAGATCTTGCCCGAGGCCGAGCGGAAGAAGCGCGAGTTCGTCCAAGGGCCGGTCTTCCTCATCGCCGCTGCGATCTTGGCGGTGCTGTTCCTCGCCTACGACTTCTTCACGAGCTCCTCGGACCTCGAAGCGGTTCAGGCGGACCTGAAGGAGGCGACGAATCTCCAGCGAGCACGCAGCCGGACCGAGCGCAGCTACGAGTCGACCATCGCCGAGAGCGAGGAGATCGGGGCTCGCATCGCTCGCCTCGAGCGCGAGGCTCTCCCCGGTCTGGGCATGGGCCGCACCTTGGCACTGATCCAGAAGCACTTGCCCGAGGATCTCTGGGTGGGGGAGGTGCGGACCGACGAGGTGAAGCTGGACGCCGAGGCACAGCAAGCGACCCCGGTGATCGTCGTGAGCGGCTACGGCAAGGAAGGGCGCGACGCCTTGACCGATGTGTTCTCCGAGTTCCGGAGACGCATCGACGCCGAGCCCGAGCTCGCGGTCGTCTTCAGCGAGCCCAGCACGCGCCTGCCCTTCACCTTCGACATGACACTCTCCTTCGCCGATCAGCCGCCGTTGCCACCGAGCGACGACGAAGAAGAAGATTTCTGACAACGACCGAATCGGAGCCCCTTCGTGGACTTGAACGACATTTGGCAAGAGCACAAGAAGTTCATCGTCGCCGTCTCGGCCGGAATGCTGGTCTTCTTGGTCGGCGAGACGATCATCGGCTCGAGCTACACGAGCAAGGTGACGGCCTCCAAGCGCGCACTGCAGAGCCGGGAGCGCTCTCTGCGATCCTTGATGCCGTCCAACCGGGATCTGCGCGAGATGCGCGACACGCGAGACGAGCTCGACGGCCGGTGGAGCGCCGCCCGAGATCGGCTCGCCTTCGTGCCCGATCCCAAGTACCTCCTCAGCGATGACGAGCCCCGGCCCGACGATGTCTACTTCAACGTCGTCAACCAGGTGAAGCAGGAGGTGGGCGACGCGGCCGAGCGGCGGAACATCCGGATCCCCGACAACTTCGGCCTGCCGGCGACCACGCCCCGCACGCGAGAAGAGGTCAAGCGTTACCTGCGCGCCCTCGACGTCGTGCAGCGGGTCGTGCGTTTGGCGATCGAGGCCCAGGTCGACGAGATCACCGACATCGACATCCCCAAGACGGGGCGGAGCAGCAGCCGGGCGCGGCGGCGCCAGGCGGCCGAGGACTTCCTCGAGCGCCAGGAGATCCGCTTCACCCTCGAAGGAAGTGCCGACTCCCTCGCCCGCCTCGTGATGTTGCTCCAGCGGCCCGAGACCTTCCTCGTTCTCGGCAGCGGCAGCCGCATCACCGGACCCGAGCCCGAGTCGCCCGGCCCCTGTGAGGCGGTGTTGACGATCGCCGCTCTCGACATCGACAGCTTCGGAGCCGAAGAGTGACATTCTCCCAGACAGCAGGCGAGGAAAGCGGAACCGTTCGATGAAGTTGAACAAAGAGCAAATCGCCCTCTTGGTCGTCGTGCTGCTGGTGGGCTGGCTGTACTGGAGCTCGGGCGACGATCGCTACGAGTCGAGGACCATTCGGGCGAGGACCGGCCGCGTCGACCCACCCGAGCTGTGGGTGCCCGAGGTCCGATTCTCGAAGGTGGGCGACTGGGGCGACGAGAGCCGCGACATCTTCGAGGCGCCTTCCGACGTTTCGCCGATGCCACCTCTCGTCCTGGCCGCGCCGCCGCTCGATCCGCCGCCGGTCGTCTTCCCGATTCCCAGGCCGAGCCCCGCCGCCGACCATCTCGAGCCGCTGCGTCACGTGCCGGTCATCCGATCGAGCGAGTCGGAAGACGAGACCTCGGAGGAGCCCTCCGACATCGACACCGCCGATGTCGCGCCGGCAGCCACCGACGAGCGAGGTCAGGTCGAGCCCGCGCGCGTCTATGACGCGATCGTGCTCACCGACGGCTCGACCAACTTCGGCTGGATCCTCAACGAGAACAAGTTCGAGCTCGATCAGCCTTCTCGGCGCGAGGAGCCGATCCGCTTCGACGTCCAGCAAGGCGGGTTGAAGGCGGTCAATACCTTCGAGCGCAATGAGATCCGCGAGTACCGATTCGCCCCGACGGTACCGAACCTCTACGAGATCAAGCGCCGCGAGTTCGAGCCCACCCCGGGCAACGCAGGCCGCGTCGCCCAGCTCGCCGAATGGTGCTTGGAGAAGGCTCAGGAGAACCCGGCCGCCTTCGATTTCGCCCTCGAGCAATACCGGGTCTTGCTCGGTCTCGAGCGCGCCGACAAGTCCGCGGCCTACCGCGGACTCGCCGAGGTTCACCGGTCCCGCTTCGATCCCGAAGCCGAGCTGAAGATCTATCGAGAAGCGACCGCAGCCGGTGTCCAAGACCCAAAGCTCATGGTCGACTTCGGAGACCTGTACGAGCGGTTGGGAATGGAAGAGGCCGCCGAGAAGATCTACCGCGAGCTGGTCGAGCGCGACGGCTTCGATCGCCACGGACGGCTGGCGCTCGGTCGCTTACTGGTCAAGACGGGACGGCCCGAGCTGGCCAAGACCCACCTCGACGCTGCGGCGTCGGCCAGCCTCGAAGGCGACGAGATCCGGGAGCTGAACTACTGGCAAGGTCGTCGTCAGCTCGCCCTGGGTGAGCTGGACGGAGCCAAGCGGGCCTTCGAGCAGGTGGTCCAGCTCGCCGAAGCCTGGCCGGACGGCTACGCCGGTCTCGCCGCTACGTTGTTCCTCCAGGGCGACGAGAGCGGAGCACTGCGCCAGATCGAGCGGGGTCTCGAAGGGGCCGGCGAGGACGGGGCGCTTCGCTACGACCGTGCGCTCGCCGAGATGCGGCAAGGCAACCTCGAGGATGCCGGTCGCGATCTGGCCCGCGCCGCCCGGCTCGATCCCTTCCTGGCCGCTCCGGTCGAGATCGCGCGCGGCTACCTCGCCGAGACCGCGGGAGATGTCCTCGATGCGCGGGATCGTTACGAGACCGCCGTCGAGATGGCGCCGATGCTGCCGATGGCCCACTATCATCTCGGACGGGCCCAGCGCGCGAGCGGAGACGAGGCGAGCGCCTTCGAGGCGTTCACCCGCGCCCTCGCCTTGGAGTGGCGCTCTCACGAGGTCGTGCACGAGCTGGCCTACTTGACCTACGGCCTCGGCCAGTACGACGAAGCGGCGCGCTTCGTCTCCAAGGCGCTCGAGCGGGAGCCGAGCTCGCAGTATCTGCTCGTCCTCGCGGGGCTGATCGCTCTGAAGCAAGGTCGCCTCGACGCCGCGATGGAGCTCTTCGACTCGGTACCCGAGGACCGGCAGAGCCCGACGCTCCAGTGCGCGCGAGCCATTTGCTACTACCAGCAAGGCAACTCGAGAGAGGCGCGCGGCCTCCTCGGACGCGTGCGGGATACCTTGAGCGCTCAAGGCGACTCGGCCGACCTGCTGCGGATGGAGTACGCGGCGCGCACTCTCGGCGCCATCCAGGACAACGAGAGCAAAGAGCTCTGGTCGGACGACTTCAACCGTCGACAGCTCACCAAGGGCTGGGAGACGCGCGAGTCGTTCGGGATCACGGTGTCGATCGATGATGGTCAGGTGCTGTTCCAGGGTGAGCAAGCGAACGAGAGCGACGGCTTGACGATCCTGGCGCGCGAGGAGACGGGACGCTCTTTGGTCGCGTTCGAGGCGACGTTGAACGTCTCTGCCACCGGCAGCCGTGTGCGCACCGGCTTGATGATCCAGATCCGGAGGGCCGGCCGGAACGTCGACGAGGACCGCTGGGCGGAGCTGGCCTTCGCGCGGGGACCGCGCGGCGACCTGCAGACGTATCTGCGTCGCAACCACAAAGTCGACCAGGACTGGACCTCGATCGAGGGATCGCGTTGGCCGAGCTCGGGGCCCGTCACCTTGCGGATCGAGCGACTCGATCCCGAGGAGCCCGTCTTCACGTTGAGCGTCAACGGCGAGGTCGCGGGGGAGATCGAGTTCAGCAGCATGAAGAGCTACAGCCTGGGCGTGCATCTAGGCATCTTCGGCCAGGCGGGCCTGGGAGAGAGCTATCGCATCGCCGTCGACGACGTGCGGATCATTCGAAGGAAGGGCTGAGAATGTCGACCAGGAATCGGGCTCGCGCGGGCTTCACGCTCATCGAGCTCTTGGTGGTGATCGGGATCATCGGGCTGCTGATCGCAGTCGTCGTGCCGACCTACGCCAAGATCCAGACGATGGGCAAGGAGAAGCAAGTCAAGGCGCGGCTCTCCTCGATCGCGGCGGCCGTCGACAACTACTACGCCGAGGTCGGGGACTATCCGCCGAGCCACTTCGAGGATCTCTACACCAAGGTCAACGGTCAGGAGAAGACCCGAAAGATCTCGAGCAACGGCCTGAACGAGGGCAGCGAGGCCCTGGTCCTGGCGCTCTTCGACAAGGACTACACGGGATCGCGGGAAGAGGACGGGCTCGCCAATCGCGACGATGACGAGCTCAAGAAGAGCCTGACGATCTTCCCCGAGCCGGCGCTCTTCGAGTACGAGGACGTCTGGGAGAACCCGATCGTGTACATCCACAACCGCGACTACGAGAAGTCCTTCAAGTACTGGATCCGCGACGAAGCGGACGTGTACCACGAGGTCGAGGTCAAGGCGGTCAAGAACCCCGACACAGGCAGCTACTACAACCTCGACTCGTTCCAGATCTTCTCGGTCGGCGCCGACAGCACGTTCGGCACCGACGATGACATTCACCTCTGGGACTAGTGATCGGCAGGAGGAATCACATGCGCCGATCGGCGACGAGTCCCAAAGCAGGGTTCACCTTGCTCGAGCTGATCATCGTGATGGCGATGATCGCGCTCCTGCTCGGCGTCGGGGTCGGAGCGGTGACCTCGCTCGACCTGGGCAAGACCACGGCGCTCAGCCAGATCAAGAACACCGTGCGCGCCACCAGGACGTTCGCGATCGCCGAGTCCGTCCCGTCGTTGATCGTGCTCGAGCCGAGCGCGGATCCACAGCGCGTCTTCGGCGTCGGCCTCAAGACCGTCGGTAACTGGCAGTTCGAGGACGACGTGACCACCGGCGCCTTCGAGCGCCACGGGACGCTGGCCGGAGCGGTGATCGATGATGACGGCAAGATCGGCCGCTGCGTTCGCGTGGGCGGCAATGGCGTCGTCCTCTGCGGCAGCCCGCCCGCCTTCGACGCCGTGGACGGGGTGGGCATCGAGGCGTGGATCCGACCGGACTCGATCTCGGGCGGTGTGATCGCCGCCAAGGGCGAGGCCTACTCCTTCGAGCTCGGCGCCGAAGGCGAGCTGGCCGCGCGCATCAAGCTCGTCAAGGCTCGCCGCGGTGGTCAGATCATCAGCACTTCCGATATCGAGGCGATCAGCGAAGGCCCCGCGATCGCGCCCGGCCGCTGGTCGAAGGTGTCGATGATCTACGACCGCTTTCGCTTGCGGCTCTTCGTCGATGGTCGCGAGGTCGCCTCGGTCGCAGAGCAAGAGGGGCTCGAGATGGCCCCCGAGCCCGAGGCGCCGTTCACCGTCGGCGGCGAAGCGGGCTCGATGGTGGGGCGCATCGACGCGGTGCGGCTCGCCTTGGCCGTCCGCGGAGATGACGGTCCGATTCCGCAGAGCGTGACGCTGCTCGGCAACGATCGGCAAGTGCACCTCGACGCGCGCGGCAATCTCGATCCCGAGTTCCATACCGAGCCGGTCGACATCGACCTGCGCCTGAAGACGGGCGCCATGCGTCACTTGCGAATCGGCTGGATGGGCACCATCTCCGAAGTCTCCGAATCGCCGGAAGCGCCCACTTCCCAATCGAATCGAGGTAACGAATGACTGCTCGGACGAGACGACAGTCCGGCTTCGCCCTGGTCTCGGTGATCATCGTCCTGGCCGCTTTGGCGGTCATCGCGACACCGTTCGCGATCTCGATGCGCAACCACGCCAAGACCTCGGCCGTGACCTCGGCCTCGAGCCGCGTGCGGCTGGGGGCCGAAGGCGCCCGCAACCACGCCGTCCACGTGCTCTCCCGGCTGCATCCGGGCGCAGACTTGGATGCGACGCCGTCGGCGGATACGGCTGCGGAGCTCGAGGTGGGGGACTGGGGTGCCTTGGCGCCGCTCGACGTGCGCAACCCGAGAGGCGATCTCTGGTCGGCCCGTGCCGAGGACGAGCAAGCGAAGGCCAACCTCAACTCGGTGTCCCCGCTGCTCATCAGCAACCTGCTCGGGGGGACGATCCTCTCGGGTGAGCTGACCGAGGAGGGCGCGGTCGTGCGCGTCGCCGACACCGCGGCCTTCCCCGAGACGGGCTTCGTCTTCGTGGGTGGCGAGGTGGTGGAGTACTCTCGCAAGACGGGCTCGAGCTTCGAAGGTTGCACCCGGGGTCGCTTCTCCGAGCTCGCCTGGTTCAGCTCCGCGATCGAGCATCCCGATGGCACGCCCGTCCTCCCGTTCAAGGCCTGGGAGGCGGCCGCTCATCGCAGCCGGCGCGAATCGACGCGCCTGACCGAGCTCACCTCGATCTGGTCCCTGCGCGAGGTGCCGTTCGCCGGTGGGCCCTCGCCCCAGACCTGGTCCTTGCCCGAGATCGAGCGCATCGAGGAGGACGTGACCGTCTACTCGAAGCTGCTCGTGGGGCGAGGCTGGATCGACCCGCAAGTGCTGCTGCAACCGGTCGAGGGCGGCGGCGTCACCGGCTCGATCCTCGTCGCGAATGCGCGCTATTTCGGCCCGGGCACCACGATCCGGATCACCGATGGCCAGATCGTCGAGCACGCGATCGTCACCCGCAGCGAGCCGCAAGGACAATTGGCCTATCGCCTCACCCTCGAGTCCCCCTTGTCGTCGGGCTTCGACGCCGAGGACACTCGGGTCTTCGCCCTCGCCCGGCATCCGGTCAACATCAACACCGCCTCGCCGCGGCTCCTTCGCGCGCTGGTCTACGGCCTGCGCTCGGGCGCCGAGACCGGAGACGTCGTCGACTCGGGCATCGCCGAGAGCTTCGTCACTCGTGTCCTCGCGGCCCGGGACGACGGCGGTTTGTCCTCGCACCAAGACCTCTACCAGCGCGTCCTTCGTCCGGCGGAAGATGCCGGCGAGATGACCAACGGTCACGTTCGCGCGATCTACACGAATGCGATGCACTCGGGGGACATGCGCATCGGGATGGGTACGACGGGCTTCTGTTACGAGTCGTACGGGACCTATCGCGTCGAGGCGTCCGCTGTCGCGCATGCCCGCTCGGGTCTCGAGCGAGGCCGGCACACGATCGAGCAGGTCGTCTCGGCGGTGCCGCAGACGGATCTCCTCCAGGTATGGGCGACTCAGCGCGACTTCGAGGACTTGATCGTCTCGAGCCGCGCCAGCCGGTACTTCCTGACGGGCCCGACGAATCAGCACCGATTCGAGCAGGGGAACGTGCCTCCCAGCCGAGTGCCGGTTCACCTCGGTTGGCAGCGCTTTCCCTCACAGGACCCGAACGAGGGCTTCCTCCAGCTCGAGCCGTATCGCAAGTGGGCGCCTCAGAACGTCTTCATCGAGCACTTCGACAACGATGACGATCCGGAAGGGCGAGACCTCTCGAGGAACGGGTACAGCGTCGCTCTGGGCGGCGGCGGGGGCGGCGGCAATGGACCGGCCGCCTGGGTCGACCAATTCGGGGTCGTGCCTTACGGGATCGATCTCTGGTACCGGCCGGATGCGGGGCCTGGCCCGGTCTTCGACAGCGGTCTCAATGATATCGAAGGGCGCCTGACGCTCTTCATCGAGGGCAACGACGTCGTGCTGCAGGTGGCCGACAACGTGCTCGATGACCCGCGCACGCAGTGGCCCGAGGTCGCCGAGGCGCGCTGGAGCTCGCCCAGCCCCATCGAGGCGCGGACGTGGTATCACCTCGGTGGATCCTGGCGAGGATCGCGGCCGAGCGACATCACGCTCACCGTCGATGGCATTCCTCGCGGCGACAAGCGTGGTCTGACCCAGCTGACCTCGACCCTCAGCGATTTGACCTCGCTCGCGCCGCCGACGCCGAATCCAGGAGGGGGTGCGCCTCCGACCCAGATCATCCCGCCGAACGCCAGCTCGATGGTCGAGGAGAACATCTCCGTCGAGAGCACCCGGGGCTTCCCGCCGCAAGGCGTCGTCCGCATCGGCAACGAGATCGTCGAGTACAACGAGATCTCGGGGAACACCTTGATCACCGCTCGGAGTCGATACTTCCGAGGTGGCCGCGGCGCACGAGGGACCTTGGCGGCAGCCCGGCCTCACCCGGCCGGCTCGACCGTCGAGCTCTACGGCTACTCGACGCCGATCTCCTCGCCGATCCTTCCTTACAATGCAAACCTCGCCGGAAGCCTCGGCTTGCCCGACGTCGGCATCCTGAGTGGCGGAGAGCCCATCGAGCACCCGACCACCAAGGCGGAGCTCGGCGTCGGCTTGACCGATGCGTCGACGGCCCTCACCATGCGCAGCCCTTTGCCGGGGAACCCGGGCGACCGGACCTTCATGGAGGCATTCAGCGAGGACGGCGGCGTCGCCCTCGTCGTCTCGAGCTACGCCGGCTTCGGATTCGGCACCCAGAACTCACCCGTGTTGCAAGTCGGCGGTGTCGATCTGATTCGGTATGCCCGAGCCGATCGCGGCAGCGCGACGCTGTCGGGCATCCAGCGCTACGGTGACATCGACCGCTTCAAGGACACGGGCGAGTTCGTCTCGGGCGGCGCACCGGCTCAGGCGTGGGCCTTCCTCGACGAGGAGTCCTGGGCGCCCAACGGATGGCGCCTGCGCGTGAATGGACAGACCGTCAACGTCTTCGGCGACGGCGACTACACCGCGATCATCCCGCTCTCGATCGGCATCGCCGGTCTGACGCCGGAGACCCTGCTCGATCCTCAGCAGTCGGGTCGTGGTGAGGAACGTCTGCAGATCGGACTCGACGAAGAGACCGAGTGGATTCGCTACAACTCGGTCCAGGTCACCGACGGCTGGGTCACGCGCAACGAGGCCTACCTCGTCGATTCGGTCCGGGTGGCCATTCAATCGGATTCGTCCCTGAATTCGCGCGGCTTGGCCGACCGGGTTCCTCCGAGCGAGCAAGGCCGAACGGTCGAGATCACACCCCGAACGTCGCTCAAAGCCGACATCTTCGAGCGGCTGGTCCAAGGGCGACTGCGCTTCCGCGGCCAGTACGGCACGACGGCTGGGAAGCACCAAGACGGTGCTCTGGTGCTTCCGGTCTTCCGGTGCTGGAAGACGGGTCGCATCACCGGTCGACCCGGGCGCGGCGACTGGGTCACGACCATCACGCCCAATGGAAGCAAGGAAGGGAACGTCATCAACTGGGCGTGGACGGACGACGATGGTAGCGACCCGCGCGACCAGTTCGAGAGCTACTTCGCGTTCGTCCAGGTGGGCGTGAACCTCCACGTCCCGACCGTGCGCCTGGACAGCCAGGGCCAGACCCAGAGCCTCGCCCAGCTCGACTCGCGGGAGATCGTGCGCATCGTCAAGTACCCCAGTGGCGAGCTCCCTGAGCAGACGGGCGGCCAGTTCTTCTTCGGCCAACGCTACGACGGGGGCGGTGGCGGGCCGGCGTTCGTCGACGAGGTAGAGTTCCAGCGCTTCGAGGATCCGGTCGTGCAGCGTGCCAGCTCGCGCTATCGACTGATTCAGGAGTGCTTCGAAGATAGTCGGACGATCGACGTCATGGCCGACTCGGTCGAGATCAACCATTGGGATGGCTACGGCATTCGGAGCATCACCTCGAGGCTCTTCGACGGCGGCGGTGTCGTCCAGATCGGCGACGAGCTGATCGCCTACGAATCGGTCGATCCGTCCACCGGCCAGCTCCAAGTGGCGTCGGATGGTCGCGGCTTCCTCCTCTCCGATCCGGCGACCCACGCCGTCGGCGAGCGGATGGTGTACCTGCCGCAGTTCCGGGTGACGACATTGACCCAGGCGATGCAAGCGACGGACGACCAGCTCTTCGTGGTCGACGCATCGCGCTTCCCGCCGTCGGGCATGGTGCTCGTCGGGAACGAGGTCATCGCCTACGTCCGCAAGCCGAACAACCAACTCTTGCAGCTCGCCTCCGAGCGGATCGATCAGGGCGGAACCGGTGACGACACCCGCGGCTTGCTGCGCGGACGCTTCGGCACCGCCCCGACCCAGGCCGACTCCGGATCGACGGTCTACCTGCTCCCGTTCCGCTACTGGGACCGGTATCAGCGCCTGAGCGACCATCCCGAGCTCGCCTACTTCCAGGCCTACGTCAGTCAGAAGCGCGCCTTCTGGCGAGCGTTGACCTGGGACGAGCAGATCCCCGAGCCGCAGTACATGGACGTCAAGACCCTCGCCCGGATCGGAGGCAAGGTCCCCTGGAACATCGAGCCGGGCTCGACGCCGTATCTCTTCGAGTTCGACGAGCCGATCGACGGAGACAGCCCGAACCACATGCGGGTCCAGGGAGACGACCTCGAGCTTCGCATGTTCGTGGAGTACAAGGTCGGGGCGTTCGTCGCGACGACGTTCCTTCCCAATGCCTGGAAGAAGACGCCGCTGATCCGGATGGCGGCAGTCGACTACATCGCGCCGACCTTCGTCGAGTCCCACGTGGAGACCCGATGATGCGACGTCCCGTTGGCAATGCCGGGGTGACCCTCGTCGAGCTCTTGGTCGCGATGGGTCTGTTCGTCGCGCTCGGGCTGATGATGATGCAGCTCGTGCGCGGTGGGCTGCGCCTGTGGCGGACCGGCGAGCGGCAGCGCGAGGTGCAGGAGCGCTTCGAGGTCTTCGCCGAGACGCTGGTCCGGGACTTTCGGCTGATGGCCAGCAACTCGGATCGAGACCCGAGGATCCGCCTCTTGGCGGATTGGGCGCCGGGCGGTGAGTTCTTTCGCGTGCGCTGGGTCCGGCAGTTCCCCGAGGAGCTGGCCGATCGAAGGCTGCGCCGAGAGAGCGAGATCGGAGCCGAAGCGCGCGTCTATCGCCTCGGGACTCCCTTCTCCGAAGAGGAGGGCGATGAAGGGCCAGGCTACCTGCCGACCGGCGGCTTGGCCGAGGTCGCATGGGTCGCGATCCCCGACGAGTCGCCTTCGGCATTCGCGGGCGACTTCGCCTTGTATCGAGCGGTCCTGGCGCCGCCGGGCACGCCGCAGGGGCTCTTCGGCTCCGGCGCGCTCGACGACGTGGCCTCGGTACGCGCCTTGGCGCGTGAGGTGGCGAAGGGCGTCCTCTACGTGGACTGGCGGTTCGCCAGCTCGGGATCGACGAGCTGGGACGACGCCGAGCCCGTCTGGGACTCCACTCGGGAGGTGCTCAGCTCCGAGGTCTTCTCCGAGGCGCGCGATGTGCGCTACGGGGGCTCGGACCGGTCGCTGGACGTGTTCCCGGCGCGCGTGCGCGTGACGATCGTTCTCGACGAAGGGCCGGATCGCCAGACTCGGATCCAGCGGACGGCCGACCGCTCGGCATCCGAGATCGATGTCGATGACGGTGATAAGCTGGGGACGCTCGAGGCGGGCGACTTCGTCAAGATCGGTGCCGAGTGGGTCCAAGTCGCGAGCCGCAACGGCGACCGGCTCCGCGTGCAGCAGCGCGGCGCTCGGGACACGCTCTCGGCGACCCATACCCGCGGCACACCCGTGCGGGTCGGGCGCACCTTCATTCGCGTGATCGAGATTCCGATGGGACGGGAGGCGTTTTGATGATTGCCAAGCACCGCTCCCGAGCCGAAGCCGGCTTCACGCTGATGGAGATGCTCGTCGCGCTCGGCGTGCTCACGACGGGCATCGTCAGCGTGCTCGGCTTGTTCGCCTTTGCTCTCGGCATCCACAAAGAAGCGATCGACCGAACCAACTCGGCGGTCGCGGCCGAGATCGTCAAGGGCGACGTCCTGGCCGAGCTCGAGGCTCGCTGGAGCGACGGGGAGTCGGAGGTGATGGACGTCCCGCTGACGGATGTCCCCGATGTCCCGGGATATCAGTATCGCGTCGAGTTCACCGAGGTCGACGACGGCGAATGGATCGCCAACATCATCATTCAGTGGGGGCCGCGGGACAGGCGGCGTCGGGCGGAGTTCCCCACCGTCGTGCTGCGGAAATGGAACTTCACGCGAGAAGTGGAACAATCGCAATGACACGCGCCCAACGAGGGAGTGCTGGAATGAGATCGAGACTGAACACGGCGAGCTGGATCCTCCTGACGGTGGCCGTTCTGCTCGGCGGGATCGCCGCGGCGTCGGCGAGCCCGGATTCCGAGGAGCTGCGCTTGAGCGACGGCAGCATTCTGTTCGTCGACATCCTCGATTCGAACGACCAGAGCCTGCGTGTCCGTCGACTCGACACGGGCGGCGTGCTGACTCTCTACTGGGACCACCTCGCCGAGATCGAGGCCAAACGGCTTCGGCGAGAGCTCGGCTACGACATCGATGAAGGCGAGGAGATCCTCGTCGACGCCGTGCGCGTCCGGTTCCTCACGGGCCAGGACCGAGTCGGGGTGATCGTCGAAGAGACGCCGACGACCATCACCCTGGTCGATGACGGCTCGACGTTGCCGTTCCAGCGATCGACCATTCGCGAGGTCGAGCCCGTCCGCGTGCCCGCCAATGAGGTCTACAAGATCGAGGACCTCTATCGCGAGAAGCTCAGCGAGATCGACCCGACCTCGGCCGCTGATCACGTGGAGCTCGCCGGCTACCTCCGAAAGCTCGACGCCTGGGACCTCGCCAAGACGCATCTCCTCCGCGCTCAAGAGATCGACTCTGGCTACGAGACCGAGACCGTCGCGAACCTCCTCGAGACGATTCAGCCGTTCGTCGAGAACAAGCGGTTCCTCGATCAGGTCGACGCGCAGATGGATCTGGCTCGGCGAACCGATTACCAAAAGGCGATCCAGGGTCTCAAAGATCTTTTGCCCAAGGCGCCTTCGCCGGCCCTCGGGAAGAACGTCGAGGAGAAGATCCAAACCCTCCAGGAGCGCGAGCAAACCTACGTCTCGAACTACGTCGAGCGGAAGTGGTGGGACACCGTAAAGGACCTCATCGACGAGCGCGTCGGCGATCGGCTCCTGACCAACAAGGAAGCCCAGAGCTGGGCGACCAAGAGCCTGGGGGACGAGGCTGCCGCCGAGCTGGCCGAGACCCTCGGCGTCACGCCCGAGCGAGTCCGCGAGGCGTGGAAGAATCGGACGCGCTCCAAGATCGAGCAGGCGAACTACACGAGCGGCACCTTCATCCTCGGCGACAAGGCGCTCGTCATCTACGACGACGACGGCAACGCGAAGCAAGGCGCCGAGGCCCGACGCGCGCTCGCCGGAGGTGGCGGCAGCTCCGAGAGCTTCCAGCGTCGCTTGCAGGACTACTTCCAGTCGACCGGCCGGCAGGCGAGTAACGCCCAGCGGGATCGCGGCAACGACCCCGAGATCTGGTGGAACGAGCAGAAGAGCTCCATTCGCTCCCAGTGGCTCCGTGCCTACTACGCCGAGTTCGGCGGAGACATGAAGATGGTGCGCGCACAGTTCAACTACTCCCGCGATACCTCGCCGACTCGCGACGACGAAGAGGAGCAGCGTCGTCAACAGCAGCAGCGTCAGCAACAGGGTCGCCGTCAGAACCGAGGCGACGACGGCAACAGCCGCGGCATTCGCGGTCAGGGCGACAAGATCAGCGTGGAGCAGCTCCGCCTCGAGCGCAAAGTCTACTTCCGCTGAGACAAGGGCCAGAGCCGAAGCCAGAGCCCGCACGACATTCGGACCGCCGGCTTCAGCCGGTCCCCGTGTCCTCCTTCCGAGCGCCTCAGAGTGGACCCGTATCTCAGATCTGGAGCTCCGTGGCACGATGCTGCCGGGTGGGATCGGACCGCGCAGAACGAGGCTGCCGAGTGCGATCGGACCACGAGGAAACCAGAGCGCGCGCGACCGTCAAATCAGAGCCCGCGCGACCGTCAAATCAGAGCCCGCGCGACCGAAACGGAAAGCGGCTGCCGAGCTGGAAGCCGCTTCCTCGACGTCCCTCCCGATCGAGGCAGGAGGCGCCGAGCAAGGGACCACTCGAAGTTAGCTGTCGTCGCAACGGCGTTGCTCCTCCCAAGCGCGACCGTCAAATCAGAGCCCGCGCGGGTCCCTGACACGAAGCGCTTGCCGCTGTGGAGGCGAAGTTCACGGCAAGGACTCGACATGTCTGGCGATGAGTAAGGGACGATCCGACATGCTCGTTGGTCAGGGCAATGGACGTTCGCTCGCCTTTGCCTGCGGGGTCCGGTGCTGTCGTCCCTCACGAGGCCCTGCTGAATCGGCGGCGATCTCTGTGCGCGCGAGCGTGTTCCCAACCCCGCGCCAGGGACCTGTTCGGGCTCCGATCGTACCACCCCGGGCGGGCCGGTTTCCGGCCCAAGATCGCTTGCGAGAGCTCTCACCGACTGACACGGTCACTGACTCGCTCCCATCATCTCTTCTCCAATTGAGCGATGGTCGCGGTCTCGACGACGCGGCGCGGGAGCTGGTAGGATACCGCGGCGGTCCTTTCTCCCGATTCCCCTGGATGTTCCGGATGATATCCATGCTCGAGGGCGCTCGTCAGATGCTCCCCCGGACGGGTCTCCCGTGGCTGGGGCTCTTGCTCGTGAGCTGTGCCAGCCCGTCGGATCCGGCTTGGCAGCCGACCGGAGCCGACCGCGCCCCGAGCGCCCGCAGTGCCGCCAAGCAGCCGGTGACCCGGCCGGAGCCACCCGAGATTCGGGCGAGGCTCTCCAGGACTCCGGCGCCCTTCCGGCTGGGGGAGAACGACGTGGTCGCGCGCATCGGCGGCGAGGGCGTCGTGAAGAGCGATGTCTATGACTACTTCTACCTCTTCGAGCAGCCGGGCTTGCTTCGGGCGATGCAGCAGCTCGTCGATGAGCGACTCGTCCGGCAGGAGTCCGAGAGACTGGGAGTGCGTGTCGACGAGGCGATCCTCGAGGCGGCTGTCGACAAGCAGTATGGAGAGCTCGAGACGCGCGTGAGGGTCGAGACGGGTGGCCGCATGAACGTCGCGTCCTACCTCGAAGAGGTGCGCAACCTCACCGTCGCCGAGTACCGCGCCCACACTCGCCGCGTGCTGCAGAGCGAGCTGCTCCTCGAGCGCCTTGCCCGCCTGACTCTGCTCCATGAAGATCGCGCCGAGGCGAGGATCTTCGCCGTTCGAGACCTCGTCGAGGCCGAGAGCTTCCGAGACGAGGTCGTCGCCGGAGCCGACTTCTATCGACTCGCCAAGGAGAACTCGATTCACCCATCGGCGCAGCAGGGCGGATTGCTTCCGACGATCGTTCGAGGATTACCCGACCCGATCGTCGCCTCGGTCTTCTCGCTCCAGCCAGGTGAGATCGGGGAGGTGGAGCGGATCGAGCTCGACGGGGAGCCCATGTACTTCTTCGTTCAGCTCCTCGAGCTGATCCCGGCGAAGGATGGGGACTATGCCTCTCTGGAAGAGGAGTTGTTGCGGTCGCTCGAGAAGGAGCCGGTCGCCGAGCACGAGTATCTCTATTGGCGCCAGCGAGCGGGTGAGCGATACGAGATCGAGCTGAAGTTCTGAAGCGCCCATGGAATCCGAGACGCCCCGACAACTCCCGACCGAAGCGATCCTCGAAGCACTGCTGTTCGCTCACGCGGACCCGCTCCCGAACCGTCGCATCCTGGACATCCTCGAGGACCTCGACGAGCCGGGCCTGGCGGAGGTGGTGGAGCGACTCAACGCTCGACTCGAAGAGACCGGTCGTCCGCTGATCGTCCGCGAGATCGCGGGCGGTTATCAAATGTTCACACGGCCAGAGTATCATCCGTGGCTGACGCAGCTCGTCAAGGCGAGCAATGACAAGGTCACCACCGCAGGCCTCGAGACGCTCGCGATCATCGCCTACAAGCAGCCCCTGACGCGGGCCGATGTCGAGAGCATTCGCGGTGTTCAGTCCGGCCAGATCATTCGGACCTTGCTCGACTTCAAGCTCGTCAAGATCACCGGGCGCGCCGAGGTGATCGGGCGGCCGCTGCTCTACGGCACGACGCGTCGCTTCCTCGATCAGTTCGGTCTGGGCTCGCTCAAGGATCTCCCGACGATCGAGGAGCTGCAGCAGCTCGTGCGCGCCGAGGACGAGGTCAAGGCGAGAGCAGCCGAGGCCGAGGACGCCGAAGGTCCGCCCATTCCGGTCGACCAGATCCTGGCTCCGGACCTGCGCCGTCGAAAGAAGGCTGGCGACGAGATTGGCGAGGAGAAGGACAAGCTCGAGGAGGCACTCGGGCGAGGTGTCCCGGTCGATCGTCCCGCTGCGCCGAGCTTTCGCCGGGACCTGTTCCTCGCCGGTGCTCAGATCCTGCGCTCCCGCGAGCGTGATCTTCCTGAAGTCGAGGAAGCCGATGTGGCCTTCGAGGAGGAAGCCGATGCGGCGGCCGCTGGCGAGTGGGAGGACGCGCCTGGCGTGTCTCGGCCGGAAGAGAAGGGGCTCTTCGATGACGATCCGAGCGACGAGCCTCACCCGAACGCCGATTCCGAGGAGGAAGATGCGGCGGCCGAGACCGAGTCTGCCGCTGAGACGATGGCGGAGGACGACGACAGGGCCGGGACCGACGAGGGCTCCCTCTGGGCGGACGATGACGATCTCGTCGCGTTCGGGCCCGAAGCCGTTGCAGGCGCCTCGGACGAGCAGGAGTCGGCTGCGGCGGAGGTGAGCGCCTCCGAAGAAGCGGTCATCGCGGAGAGACCGGAAAGCTCGACTCACCAGAAGCCCGTGGCGCAGGGTGAGCCGACCGACCTCCTCTCGGATGAGAGCGAGGAAGATCCCGATCCTGCCGGGCATCCGAAGCAGGAATCCGACTCCACTCGATCCGAAGTGGTCGAGGCAGCGCCCGAGTCGCCCCTCGAAGAAGCCCAGGACGTCGAGGAGCCGGACGACATCGAGGAAGAAGAGCCCGATTCGAGCCTTGAAGAATCCGAGGTCGCCGAGTCGTCGGAAGAGCCTCCGTCCGACGAGGAGGTGGAGCTCGAGCCCCTGGCTGCTGACCCGGTGGCAGAGCCCGCCCAGCAGAGTGACGCGGACGACTTCGAGAATATGGAGCCGGCTACCGAAGCTGACGACGACTCCGAAGCCGAGGAGTTCGAGCTCGAGGACGAGCAGGAGCTGCCGGCGACCGAAGACGACTTCGACGAGCCTTTCCCGAGGGTGTCCGAGTCGACGGGTCACTGAGCCATGGGGCGAGTGTTCGTCGTCGGAAGCCTCAACCTCGACTTCGTCGTCGCGGTCGAGCGATTGCCGGTTCCTGGTGAGACGGTGCTCGGTGGCGATCTCGGAGTGTTCGAGGGCGGCAAAGGTGCCAATCAGGCCGTCGCGGCGGCGCGCGCCGGTGCCGATGTCCGCTTCGTCGGCTGCGTCGGCGGTGATGATCTGGGGCGCCGCGGGCTGGGGGCATTGGCCGCAGAGGGCATCGACACGCGGCACCTACTGACCCTCGAGGGCGTGCCGACGGGCGTCGCTCTGATCGGGACGGATGCCCAAGGACACAACGTCATCCTGGTATCGCCTGGTGCCAATGCTCGGCTGACGGACACGCATGTCCGAGCTGCCTTGGGCGACCTGACCGCAGACGACATCGTCCTCTGCCAGCTCGAGGTTCCGAGGGAGGCGGTCCTCACGGCTCTCGTATTGGCGAACAATCGCGGCGCGCGCTCGGTGCTCGACCCGGCGCCGGCGGGACCGGGGTTGGAGAGCCTGGTGGCGGCGGCGTGGGCGGTCACGCCGAACGAGCCGGAAGCAGCGATGTTGTCTGGAGCCGAAGCGCCGCGAGACGAACCGGGGTTCCGGGATTGGGCCGGGCGCCTCGCCGGGCTGGGCTCGGAGCACGTCGTCTTGACGCGAGGCGAGCGGGGGGCGCTCTGGCTCTCGCGGTCGGCTTCGATGAGGGAGATCGCTCCGGTGGCAGCACAAGCCGTGGACACGACGGCGGCCGGGGACGCTTTCAACGGTGCACTCGCGGCGGCTCTGGTGGGTGGGGCGGATCTGGAGGATGCGTTGATCGTGGCGACGCGATACGCGGCTCGATCGGTGGAATCCCGCGGTGCCCAGGCGTCTTTGCCGTGCTGGCATTGGAGTGAGGTCCTCGCCGCGACCGATGACCTCTAGATCGGCGTGTGCCGTTCGGCGGTGAGGGTTCCGATCGTTTCGCGACCTTCTCCGATTGTCTCGGCAACCGTCGCCGGTATAATACGCGTTTCTACCCAGGAGACCGCCCCTTGGGGCATATTGCGGGCGGTCGCGCGCTCGAATCGGCGCGCCCTAGCGGTTCTCCTCTACCGACGAGGCTTTCGATGGACTTCAAGTGGTTCGAACGGCACCAAAAGGGACTCCTCGTGGTGCTGACCATCTTCACCGTGCTGACATTCTCCATCACGGGTGCCCTCTACAGCATCATCCAACCCGAGGGTGCGCCGGATGGGCCTGATACGGCCGGGACCTATCGCTCGCTGACGACGGGCGAGGAGATCGAGGTCAGTGCGGAGGAGTTCACGAACAGGCTGCGTCAACTCCACACCATCTACAGCTTGCTGGGCAGCCAGTCCAACGTGGACAACCGCCAGGTGTGGACCAACATCGTGCTGCTCAACGAAGCCATGGAGAACGGTGTCTGGGTCAGCGACGAGGAGCTGACGCGGCAGCTCCAGACCATGTTGAACGGCGTCAGCCAGGAACGGTATCGCCAATGGCTCGACAGCGCGCACCTCTCCCCTCGTCAGTTCGAGGAGATGATGCGCGAGCAGTTGATCTTGGATCGCTTCATTCGGCTCAACTCGTTCGTCTTCATCCCGGACAAGGAGGTCTACGAGAGCTACCGGGGTCGTTACGACGACTACGAGCTCGAGTACGTGACCTTCCCTTGGGAGGAAACCGAAGGCGTGAGCGCCGACGCGGTCACCGACGAGCAGCTCACCGAGTTCTACGACGAGATGGATCTGGCGAAGAAGTCGGAGTTCCGTCGCGAGGACGAGGTGGCGTTCGAGATGGCGTACCTGAAGTACTCCGAAGTCGATCCGGATGCCCTCCAGGCGAAGCTCCCCGACGGCATGCCCGAGCCGACCGAAGAGGAGCTGAAGGCCAACTACGAGCGGGATCGGTTCCGGTACCGCAACGATGAAGAAGGCGGTGGCTTCTACTTCTCCGAGACGAACGGTCAGGAGAGTCAAGAGAACGAAGAGGCCCCGTCCCAGGAAGAGCAGCCTTCGAACGAAGGCGAGCAGCAAGAAGGCGAGCCCGAGGGCGAAGCGCCGCAAGGCGAGGGCGAAGCGCCGCAAGACGAGGGCGGCGACGAAGCTGCCGAGGGCGGCGATCAGGCCGAAGACGAGACGGCCGAGGAGAAGAAGCTTCAGGACGAGTACAAGTCCTTCGAAGAGGTGCGTGACGAGGTGCTGCGCCGTTATCAGGTCGAGCGCGTCATCTCCAAGTTCATCGAGACCGCCCGCGCCTCGACCGAGCAGACTTTCGCCGAGGTCGCCAACCAGTACGGCCTTCAGGTCTTGTCCTTCGAGGAGCCTCAGAACCGAACGGCTCTCGATTCACTCTTCCACGAGAAGGAGATCGACGGCGACGGCTCCGTGATCAGCCATCTCTTCTTCTCCCCGGTCGGCAGCATCAATGGACGCGTGGTGAGCAACGGGACCATCGGAGCAGCCGTCAAGCCGACCGAGCGCAAGGACAACCTCTACAAGCCGATCGACGCCGAAGGCGTGCGCGATCGTCTCGTCGAGATGTGGGTCGCGGCGGAGAAGGAGAAGGCAGCCAAGGAGAAGGCCGAGGCGTTCGTGGCCTTGATGAAGTCGAAGGTCGAAGCCGACTTCAAGGACGAGATCGAGACCCTCCGCTCGAACATGGAGGAGACGATCCAGCGCCGCATCGAGTCCGAGGTCACCGCGCTGGGTGAGGATCCGACCGACGAGCAGAAGGACGCCGCCGAGAACAAGAAGGCGGACATCCGGAAGCAGGAGGAGGAGATCTTCGAGCGCGGCGTCGACGACATCCTTCGCGAAGCCGCCAGCGAGAAGTTCGCCGAAGTGGCCAGCGAGCTCGGCCTCGAGGTCGGGGAGACTCGCCGCTTCCGGCCCTCCTTCGCCGGAACTCCAGAGTACGCTCTGATGGAAGATGGACCGGAGAAGTACCTCACTGGATCCATCTTCGGCGGAGTGCTTCGGACGCGACTCATCCCGCCCGCGGTCATGAACGCGGAGGAGCCGCTCTCCGGTGAGCCCGGACTCGCGACGCTCGATCCGGTGCGGGACCAGAAGAACGAGAACTTCTACGTGGTCAAGCTCGCCCACGTCTACGATCCGGCGCCGTCCGAGATCTCCCCGAAGGAGTTCCAGTCCACCAAGAGCTTGAGCCAGCGCATCATGTCCCAGGTTCAGCAGCAGCAGAAGTGGTCCTTCGATTGGCTCAAGGCGCCCGACAAGTTCAACATCCAGAGCAACGTGCCGGTCGACGACCCGAACGCACGGCGCACCTCGACGTCGCCGCGCTGACCCGCGCGAAGCCAAGACATCTCACGACACGCAAACAGGCCTCGAGAGCGAACTCTCGAGGCCTGTTTTCATTGTGTCCCCCGGCTTCAGCCGGGTTGGGTCCCCGGCTCGAGCCGGGTCCGATCCGAGTCCCGGGCGAGATCGGCTCAGGTGTGCCAGCTTGGCACACCGTGATGAGGGGGTACTTCTGCGGGGATCGAGGCGCAATGTATTGCCATCAAAATGGTTGCGGCTTCTTTCTCTAGAAATCTCAGCTTGGCATCTCCCTTGTGTAAAGGGACTGCGACGACGCAAGGGCACACCGAGCGGGACGCCGGGAGTGCTCGACTGGAAGGGGCAAGAGTACAGTCGGAGCTGAGGAGTCGAAACGATATGCGTCACGAGGGACGAATGAGAATCTGGATCGCTGCAGCCTTGCTGCTCACCTTGTCGCCTTGGGCGATCGCGAACGAGAACGAGGAAAAGGAAACGCAGCAGTTCTCCCTCGAGAAGGCTGCTCCCGCGAACGCGCTGGTCGTCGCGGGCATCAAGGACATCCGCTCGATGGTCGACGGTCTCGAGCAATCCGCCATCGCCAGCATGCTTCGCGAAGACGAGGTTCGGCAATTCCTGGCTCCCGCGTTCGCGAACTTCGATCGTTGGGTCGGCGAGGCGCGACGCGAGCTCGAGTTCGAGATGGACGGCAATCTGAGTCGCATCATCGACCCGGACGTGCTCCAGCGGCTGATGGATCCGCGCGAGTGGACCACCACGCTCGACGGCCTCGGCGGCGAGGTGATGTTCGTCCTGTCCGACATTCGCGAGTCCCAGAACGGTGGCGACTCGATCCCCGACCTGCTCTTCGGCGTCGACCTGGGCCGATGGGGTCCGGATGTCCGGCAGTTCGTCGATCAGAAGCTCCCTGAGCTGCGCCGCATGATCGAAGAAGAAGCCCAGCGCTCGGGCGCCACCACGAATGACCTGCCGAGCTTCGGGACCAAGGAGATCGCTGGCTTCACCGTCCACACGATCGAGCACGACGAGCTCGGGGACATCGGTGGTGCGCTGCACTACGCGTTCATCGGGGACTACTTCCTGTTCGGGCTCTTCCCCGACACCTTCGAGAAGGCCCTCCGTCGCGGCAGCCAGGCGGTCGGATCGCTGCTCGACAACGATCGCTACCGCGTGATGAGCAATCGTCTCGATCGTCGCCCGGGCTCTCTCTTCGCCTACGTCGATGTCCAGCGAATCCTCGACATGACCAAGAAGTACCGCAGCGAGCGTGAGGACCGCGAGATCAGCGGCATGGGCTTCGACGGCGTTCGCGCAGTCGGCCTCACCGTCTCGCCGTCGGACGGCGGTGCCCGCACTCGCCTCTTCGTTCACGCTCCGGCGCCGCGCCGCGGTGTCCTCGCCCTCTTGTCCCAGCCCTCCCGCGTCCTCGACGGACCCAAGCTCGCTCCCTCGGGTGCGACCTTCCTCGTCTCCCTCGGCATCGACCCGAAGGCGGTCTTCGACCAGGTCATGTCGATGGTCCGCACGATCGATGGTGAGGAAGAGTATCGCGAGGCGATGCAAGACATCGACGAGGTCGAGCAGGAGCTCGGATTCCATCCGATCAACGACCTCCTGGCCAGCATCGGCAACGAGGTGAGCGTGTTCGGAACGCTGCCCAAGACCGGCTTGATCCCCGACGTCGCTCTGGTCGCCAAGCTTCAGGACCCGGCTCGCTTCCAGTCGATCCTGGACGGCTTGGTCAAGAAGGCAGAGTCCGAAGCACCGGACGTCTCCATTACCGAGGTCGAGTACCGCGGCGCCATGATCTACAGCGTGAGCGGCGACGAGTGGGACCTACCCGTGCCCATCGCCTTCACGGTTCACGAGGGTCGCCTGATGATCTCTCTCGGCGTCCAGTCCTTGAAGAAGATCATGAACGGCTCGGGCCAAGGCTCCCTCGCCGACGACGCCACCTTCCGCGAAGCCGCGGCGAAGGTGGGGTACAGCGCCGGCGAGCCGGCCACGATCCTGCACTACCTCGACGCCAAGTCGCTCTTCGAGTGGGGCTACAACACTGCCGCGCCGATGCTCGGCAGCCAGGTGCCCCCGGAGCTCGGATTCGACATGGCGCTCCTGCCCATGACCGAGACACTGAGCCGCCACATCCGCAACCCGCTGAGCCTCTACCGGGTGAGCGATGAGGGAATGATGATCGACGTCTTCTCGATCTTCTGATCCTCACGGCCGGGAACCTACCCAAAGACCCCTTTTTTGCGTACCGAGGGGGGGGCGAGCGCAAGCTCGTCCCCCCCTCGCCTTTTTGGTTGGGGATGAACCACGAGGGCAAAGGGGGCACGGAGGAGATGAACCACGGAGGGCACGGAGAGGGCTTTGAATCCTCCCTGGGCCCAGTCAAGTCCGAGAAACCAGAGCCCGCTCGACCGAAACGGGCATGCGTCCTCGAGCCGGAAGCCGCCAGCTCGACGGTGCAGACGATCGAGGGGAAAGGTGCCGAGCAAGGG
>JAVJTD010000032.1:0-39187 GCA_040219065.1 Planctomycetota bacterium | reverse complement strand
GCCGTGCGACGACAGCGCACTCCGAGTGGCCCCTTGCTCTGCGCCTCCCAATTCGATCGGTGGCACCGTCGATGAAGCGGCTTCCGGTTCAACAGCCGCTCCCCGTATCGGTCGCGCGGGCTCTGTATTGGGTCGCGCGGGATCTAGTTTCAGATCAGCCCTTCAGGCCGAGGCGCCTGGCGAGGTGGTGGAGGTTGCCTCGCTCGAGACCGAGCTGGCGAGCGGCGGCGGCCCAGTTGCCGCTGTTGCTTGCGACTGCTGCGAGGATTCTGTTGCGTTGGAAGTCTTGGACGGCCTCTCGCAGTGACCGGTTGTCTCTTGGTGTCTCTGCAGCTTGGACTGGGGTGCTTGGCTCGTCCGCCGGGCGCACACCGGCATCGAGGTCGTCGGCTCGAATCATCACGAGGTCGCCGCGATCGGTCCGTGCCGCGGCGCGCAGGATACCGCGAGCGATGACGTTCTCGAGCTCGCGCACGTTGCCGGGCCAACTGGCTTCGACGAGCACCTTTTGGGCATCGGGGCTGAAGCGTATGGGGCCGGTTCCCAACCGACGGCGTCCGCGGTCGGCGAAGTGTCCGGCGAGCTGGGGGATGTCCTCGCGGCGATCGCGAAGGGGTGGGATGGGGATCCGGCAAACGTCGAGCCGGTGGAAGAGATCGCTTCGAAAGCGGCCTGCCGCGACCTCGGCATCGAGATCGCGATTCGTCGCGGCGAATATCCTCACGTTCACGTGGATGGGGCGATCGTCGCCGACGGGCTGGACTTCGCCGTCTTGGAGTGCGCGGAGCAGCTTTGGCTGCAAATGAAGGGGCAGCTCACCGATCTCGTCGAGGAAGAGGCTGGCCTCGTCGGCGACGCGGAACTTCCCGAGTCGGGATTGCTCTGCCCCAGTGAAGGCGCCCTTGGTGTGGCCGAAGAGCTCGCTTTCGGCGACGGAGTCGGGAAGGGCGGCGCAGTTGACATAGACGAGCGGCTTCTCGGAGCGGGTGGACCGCGCATGGAGCTGGCGAACGACGATCTCCTTTCCGGTTCCGGTCTCTCCAGTGACGAGCACCGGCAGGTCGGAGCTGGCCATGAGAGCGATCTCGTCTCTGAGCTTGTTCATGGGGGGGCCGCCGCCGATGAGCTCGGTGCCGCGGCGGTCACGGGCATCTTCGACGAGGTCCTTGGCGATGAGTCCTTGGTGCTCGGCCTGCCTTTGGAGGGCATCGATCAGGTCGCTGGTGCGAAGTGCGGCAGCGGCCAAGGCGGCCAGGGTGGTGAGGAAGGTGCGATCGATGGCATCGAATCTTCCGGGCTCGAGGGCATCCGCGGTGAGGACTCCCACCAGCTCGCCCTCGACGATGAGGGGGCAGCCGAGACAGGAGTGGACGTGTCCCCCGAGCTCGGGCGCTTCTGCGACGAGACCGTCGTAGGGATCGGGTAGGTGGCTGTCAGCCGGAAACCGAGTCGGGTGCTCATTTGAACAGATGATGGAAAGGCGAGGATGTTCGGAGCGTCGGAATCGTCTGCCGTAGATGTCGTCGGAGAGCCCGAGGCAGGCGACGGGGACGAGGTCATCTCCTTCGAGGCGGAGAAGGGCGACGGCATCGCAAGGGAGGGCACTTCGGACGATCTCGACGATGCGCCTTTGGCGGTCCTCGGTGGAGAGAGACATGGTGATGTCGACAGCGAGGGGTACGAGGCCGGCGAGGCTGGGCGTTGTCACTATGATATCTCGTTGCTCTCTGGATAACGATCGAAGGTTGTCGAAATAACATCTTGGCGGCGCAAAGGCCAGTATATTCGGCGGTTCTGATTCCGGCACAGAGCGTGCTCTCCCGCCGGCGTCGTCCCATTGGAAACCCGATCTCGAGGAAGAAAACCATGAACACCACCGACATCCGAGCCGATCAGTCCCTCGCCGAGCTGGCCAGTATCCACCCCGGTGCTGCCCCGACATTCCTCCGGCAGAAGCTCGACTTCTGCTGCCATGGTCGAACGACGCTCGCCGAAGCCTGTCAGGTCCATGGTCTCGACCCCGAGGACTTGGTTCGTGAGATCCAAGCCTACACCGCTTCCCGGGACGAGTTCGATCGCTGGGACGAGAAGACCCTCGATGAGCTGATCGACCACATTCTCGTGCGCTTCCACGAGAGACACCGCGCTGACCTGCCTCCTCTCATCGAGATGGCCCGCAAGGTCGAAGCCCGACACCAAGACAAGCCGACCTGCCCGCAAGGCCTCACCGCGTTCCTGGCCTTCCTCCAGGACGAGCTCGAGCAGCACATGCAGAAAGAGGAGCAGATCCTCTTCCCGATGATCCGCGCCGGCCAGGGCAGCCGCGCTCACATGCCAATTCAGGTGATGGAGCAGGAGCACAAGGACCATGGGCAAAACCTGGCCCGCCTGCGTCAGCTCACCGGTGATCTCGAGCCGCCCGCCGAAGCTTGCACGACCTGGCGCGCCCTCTACGTCGGCCTCGCCGATCTAGAGTCGGAGCTCATGCTCCACATCCACCTCGAGAACAACATCCTCTTCCCGAGAGCCCTGAGGAGCTGACCGAGATGAACACCAGCAACAAGCGCCTGTGGATCGCTTTCGCCCTCTGCATCGGCGGTTCCTTCTTCCTGCTCGGCTTCTTCGGCCAAGAGGTCTACCGCCAAGCCCCGCCCATCCCGGACCGCGTCGTTACCGAGTCGGGTCAGGAGCTCTACACGTCGGAGCAGATCCTCGATGGCCAACAAGTCTGGCAGAGCATCGGTGGCCAACAGGTCGGCTCGATCTGGGGACACGGCGCCTATCAGGCTCCCGACTGGTCGGCAGACTGGCTCCACCGAGAAGCCGTAGCGCTCCTGGGGGTGTGGAGCCTCCGAGAATACGGAGTCGAAACAGGCGAGCTGAGCGCGGAACAACGCGGCGGTCTCGAGCAGAGGCTGCGAGCTCAGCTTCGGTCGAACACGCTCGACCCCGAGACGAAGACGCTCACGATCAGCGACGACCGCGCCGCCGCGATCGCCTCCAACACCCAACACTTCACGGCGCTGTTCGGAGGCGACGCATCACTGCAGTCTCTCCGAGAGGATTATGCCCTGCACGATGACGCCGTCGTCGATCCCGCACGCCTCGAGGCGCTGAGCGCATTCTTCTTCTGGACCGCCTGGGCCTGCGTCACCGAGCGCCCCTTTGAGACCTACACCTACACCAACAACTGGCCGCACGAGCCTCTGGTCGGGAACCGTCCGACCGGCGCCAATGTCTTGTGGTCGCTGGTGAGCATCGTGCTGCTGCTCGGAGGCATCGGAGCACTCGCCTGGTTCCACTTCTCGAGAAAGGAAGAGGCAGACATCGAGGAGGCGCCCAGCACCGACCCGCTGCGAGGCCTTCAGATCACGCCCTCGATGCGCGCACTCGGAAAGTACCTCGCCGTCGTCATCGCTCTCTTCGTGGTGCAGGTCGGCTTGGGAGCGTTGACTGCACACTACACCGTCGAAGGCGACGCCTTCTTCGGACTGCCGATCGCCGATTGGCTTCCCTACGCCGTCACGCGCACCTGGCACATCCAGACCGCAGTCTTCTGGATCGCGACCGCCTTCCTCGCCGCCGGTCTCTTCCTCGCCCCGATCATCGGTGGCCGTGAGCCGAAGTATCAAAGGCTGGGCGTGAACATCCTCTTCGGCGCGCTGCTCCTGGTCGTGACGGGGTCGCTGGCCGGCGAGTGGTTTTCAATCCAGCAGAAGATGGGGCTGGACGCCGGCTTCTGGTTCGGGCATCAGGGCTACGAGTACGTCGACCTCGGACGCGCCTGGCAGATCGCGCTCTTCGTCGGTCTGGTGCTCTGGCTGGTGTTGATGCTGCGTGCACTCCTGCCAGCGCTCAAGGCCCGCTCGTCGCAACGAGGGTTGATCGGGCTGTTCACCGGTTCGGTGGCCGCCATCGGATTGCTCTACGGGTCCGGCTTCATGTTCGGGGCCAGGTCGCACCTGGCCGTGGCGGAGTACTGGCGCTGGTGGGTCGTGCACCTCTGGGTGGAAGGCTTCTTCGAGGTCTTCGCGACCGGGACGCTGGCCTTCCTGTTCTGCCGCCTCGGTCTCGTGCACCCCAGGAATGCGACGCGTGCCTTCATCGCCTCGACGACGATCTTCCTGCTCGGTGGCATTCCGGGCACGTTCCATCATCTCTACTTCAGCGGTACGCCCGTCTCCATCACCGCGATCGGCTCGGTGTTCAGCGCCTTGGAGGTCGTGCCTCTGGTGCTGATCGGAAAGGAGGCGATCGACACCCTGAGGCAGAGTGGCCGAGCCGCCTGGATGGACCGTTACCGTTGGCCGATTCGCTTCTTCGTCGGAGTGACCTTCTGGAACCTCGTCGGCGCCGGATTGTTCGGCTTCCTGATCAACCCGCCGATCGCGCTGTACTTCATGCAAGGCTTGAACACGACTCCGGTCCATGCGCACACCGCCTTGTTCGGCGTTTACGGACTCCTGTCCTTGGGGCTCGTGCTGCTCATCGCTCGCAAGATCGCGGCAGATCGCCCCTGGCGTGAGGGGATGCTCTCCTTGGCCTTCTGGTCGATGAACATCGGACTGGCTCTGATGGTGGCGCTCAGCCTCTTGCCGATCGGGCTGATGCAAACCTACGCCAGTGTCGAGCACGGGCTCTGGTTCGCCCGCAGCTCGGACTTCCTGCAGAGCCCGCTCATCGAGAATCTGCGCTGGCTACGAATCGTCGGCGACTCGATCTTCCTGCTCGGCGTCGGATCGCTCACCTGGTTCATGATCGGGCTGAAGACCGGCTGGTCGTACGCCCATGATGTCGAGTCCGAGATCCTGCCACCACTCGTGCCAGAGCGCTCCATCGCTCGGCGATGAGTCATTGCGTTGCATCGTAGGATGGCGGCCCGGGACCTGTTCCCGGGCCACCGCCTTCACTCGCTCTCCGTCAGTGGCTTGCCTGACGTGTCGACGGGGAGCTTCGCCACGGGCTCGCTCTCGCCACGCCTGAAGAGCTCGAGCAGGGGGCCGGCGCTTCGTAGGTGCAGGTCGCGCTGCGGGAAGGCGATCTCGATGCCGGCCTTCTTGAACTCCTGGTGGATCCTCGTATTGAGCTGGTGGAAGAGCTCGAGCACGCAGTCGCGGTTGGGAATGTGGATCAGCAGGCGGAACGTGAGTGAGCTGTCCCCGAAGGCCCAGAAGACGGCGACGGGCGCCGGATCGTGGAGGACCCACTTGTTGCCGTAGGCGATCTGCTGCAGGAGCGCCGTCGTACGGTCGGTGTCGGAGCCGTAGGCGACGCCTACCAGGATCGTGGCCCGGGTCACCGTGTCCGTCAGTGTCCAGTTGACGAGCTGGTTGGTGATGAACTCCTTGTTCGGCACGACCAGCTCCCGCCGGTCCCAGTCGGTGATGGTCGTCGCTCGGATCTGGATGCGCGTTACGCGGCCATCCAGGCTACCGACGGTGACGATGTCTCCGACTCGCAGTGGACGCTCGAAAAGCAGGATCAGGCCCGAGACGAAGTTCGCGAAGATCTCCTGCAGTCCGAAGCCCAACCCCACCGACACCGCCGCGACGATCCACTGGATCTTCGACCAGCCGAAGCCGATGGTCGTGAAGGCCAACGCCATTCCCGTCGCCGTCACCGCGTAGAACGTCAGCGTTCGAAACGCATAGCGCTCGCCCGGAGCCACCTTCATCGGCTGCAAGACCGCGACCTCGATCAAGGACGGTAGCTTGCGAGCGGAGAAGAACGTCAAGCCCAAGACCGTCATGGACAGCATCGCGTGCCACAGGGTGATCGCGATGGGCTTTTCGTAAGTGTTGATGCGCTCCTGGCCGTCCTCGTCGAGAAACGACTCGTTCACGGTCTCGGTGTCGGTCCAAAGCGGCACCTCTTGGAAGATGTTCAACGCCGGCAAGAGATCGGACCAGACCAGCCAAGCCAGGAAGACGCCGATGCCGACCACGAACAGCTTGATGAGCTGACCCGACTGCTCGCTGATCTCGCGAGGGTCGACCTGAGTCGCCTCGGCTTCCTCGCCCTTCTCCCGCCGCTCGCGCGCCTGTGTGATGCGCAGCTTGCGCCGTGACAACAGCAACCAGCGCAGCCCGACCGAGTGGGCGAAGACCAGCGGCGACACGTAGAGCATCGTCACGAACGCTCGCCCAAAGAGCTGGATCGCCGTGTAGTAGTAACCGGTGAGGGCCAAGCCCCAGAGCACCGTCAGGACGAGGGGGAAGACGTAGAACCAGCTCCCGCGGAGGATGGCGAGCCGACCCACCGGGGCTGCCCCCACCGCCAACCGGGTCTTGCGGAGCCGGATCCAGGCGAGGACCAGGGACGGCAAGGCGATCACCAGGATGAGGCGGCCGACGGCGTGACTGCCGACGCTGGTGGTCGGGGAGCCGAGCGACCCGAGGGCGAGAAGGGTGAACCCCCAAAAAGGGAGCAGCCAGCGCGACTGCTTGCGGAGCGCCGCGACCTGCTCCTTGCTCCAATCGAAATGGGACTCGGCGAGCCCCTGGGGACGGCAGGTCTGGCGCACCATCTCACCCAGCCAGATGACGATGGCCGTGCCCAACAAGCCGCGACCGAGAGCCAGAGGGAAGGTCCCTTCGGGGCTACCGCGCATCAGGCGCCAACCGATGAACGCTATGGCGGGCGCGATGTTGAACGAGAGCAGGAACGTGTAGAGCAGTGCGCGCCAGGTGGGCCGCATGCTGACGGTGAGCGACTTCGAGGCGGTCTGTCCGGTGGAAACGAGCAGAGTGCGCGCGCGCCGCCGCAGGAGCAGCAGCACGAGCAGGAACAACGCGAGACCGACGTACAGCACCCCGGCCTGGTCGATGTCTCGAAGCAGCTTCTGGGCGGCGGACCTGGCGGGACGCGCGTCGAGGAGGATCTCGGCGAGCCGGTTGCCGAGGGCGGACCAGTCCTCGGCCCACAGCCCCGGACCCGACTGGATCCAGAGGACGTGCTCGTTGAGGTAGTCGATGAACCGCTGCTGGAGGACGATGTAACGCGTGGCGAGGGAGCGCTGGCCGATCAGGCTGGTAGTGTAGCTGTCGAGGTTTCGAAGGACGCTGCGCACGTGGGCGAGGCGCGCGGTGAGCAGCTTGTCGATCTCGTCTCGCAGCCGATCGCGCTCTTCCTGGGAGCGAAGCTCGGCGAGCTCTTCCCTGAGCACGGCGCCGCTCTCGAGTGCATCGCGCTTCTCCTCGAGCTCGATGCGCTCGAGCTGGAGCTGGGCGATCTCCTCGGAGGTATCGAAGTCGTCGGCTTCGAAGCTGAACTCGCCGAGACCCTCGTCCTGGCGGAGCTCTTGGAGCTGGCGGCGGAGCGCGGCGCCGATGGTCTCGCTCAGCCCGACGGCCTGGATTCGGCGCTGGGTATCGACGTAGGAGCGCTCGAGTGCCTTGAGCTGCTCGCCGAGGCGCTCCTGCCGGCGATTGGCCCGCTCGATCGCCTCAGCGAGCTCGGTCGCTCGGGCGGCCGTGCGGGTGTTCTCCTCGGCGATGCCTTTGAGGATGGGCTCGTCCTGCTTGCGCTGCTCTTCTTCCCGCGCGGCCTTCTCGGCGTCGGCCGCCGCTTGGCTGTTCTTCCGGTCCACGAGGCCTTGAAGGTCTTGAACTCGCCGCTCCATCCGCTGCTGGGCTCGCGCCGCGGCCTCTCTCTCGGCCGTCAGAAGCTGGGCGTGGGCGCTGCCTCCGCGGATCTCGGCTTCGAGAGCCGCGATCTCCCGCTCGGAGGCGAGCTGGCGTGTCTGGAGTCGGAGGCGCTGTGCTTCGTTGAGCCGGGGGGCGTCGTCGCTTGGCGTGAAGTTTTGAAGATCCTGGACGCGCGCCTCGAGCTTCTCCCGCTCTGCCGCCAGCTCCTGAGTGGGGTTGCGCTTGGAGAAGGACTCGATCGCCGAGTCCAAGCTGCTGACGGCTTGGCTTTGGATCTGCAGCTCGGCTCGGGCCGATTCCAAGAGCTTCTGGACCTCGGGGAGCGACTGCTTCTCGATGGATGGGTCGAGCTGTGCCTCGGCAGACGGGTCGACCGGCTCACTCCTCCTCAGCTTCTCGAGCTTGTCCTGGAGATTGGAGAGCTCTTCCTCGAACTGCTGACGCCGCTTGTCGGCCCGTTCGGCTTCGGCGAGGCGATCGAGCGCCCTCGAGTACTCCCGGAGGATCGCCTGCTTCTCCTCTGAGGTGAGCTCAGGATCCTCTTCGATCTGCTTCTGCTTCGCCCGGACGGCTGCTGGATCGAGCGCGTCGTCGAACGTCTTCGCGGCCGACGTCTCCTGCTTTGGCGGCTCTTGGGCATGAACGGCTCCGAGGCTGATCGAGAGCCAGGTCAGCAGCAGCCAGGCGAGCCTCATTCGTCGGGAGCCCCCAGCCATCCTTTGCGTCGGAAGAAGAAGAGGAGCGCGATGCTCACGGCAGCCATCAGGCCGAGGGCGAAGGGGTACCCGTACGTCCAATTCAACTCCGGAAGGTTCCAAGGAGAGGTCTCCGTGTTGAAGTTCATCCCGTAGACGCCCGCAATGAAGCCGAGCGGAATGAAGATGGTCGCGATGATCGTCAACACCTTCATCACTTCATTGAGGCGATTGCTGACCTGGGAAAGGTGGACCTCGAGCAGGCCGGAGAGCAGCTCGCGGTACGTCTCGATCAGATCGATGACTTGGAGGCTGTGATCGAAGCAGTCGCGCAAGAAGGGACGGCTCGACTCGCTGAACCACTCTTCCTCGCGAACGAGATTCGAGGTCACATCCCGCAGCGGCCAGGCGCCGCGTCGCAGGAGGACGAGCTTGCGCTTGAGGTCGTAGATGCGTGCAAGATTGTCCCTGCCGGTGTCCGTAAAGATGTCGTGCTCGAGCTCCTCGATCGTCGTCCCCAAGGTCTCCAAGACCGGGAAGTAGCTGTCGACCAGCGCGTCGACGAGGGCGTAGGCGAGGTAGCTCGGACCCTGCTGCCGGAGGCGCGTGCCACTGCGCTCGAGGCGCTGGCGAACGCCACCGAAGCAGTCGCCCACGCGCTCCTGGAACGTCATCACGTAGCCCTCGCCGAGGAACAGGCTGATCTGCTCGTCGCTCAGCTCTTCGGAGAGCTGCGGCATGCGTGCCGCCAGGAAGAGCTGGTCTCCGTAGTCGTCGATCTTCGGTCTCTGATGGACGTGGACGACGTCCTCGAGCGCGAGGGGGTGGAGCTGGAACAGATCGCCGATGCGCTGCACCAGGCTCGCGTCCCCGAGGCCGTCGACGTTCACCCACAGATTCACGCCTTGACCTCGAAGCGCTCGGATCTCCTCGAGACGGACTCCGCGCTTCTCCTCGACGAGATCCGGTCCGTAGGCGATGACCGTCAGCGTCGGGATCGGCGCGTCGGTCGGTGCTTCGATCGTGCCGGGCGATTGGCCGGGCCGCGTGGCGCGATGGCGAAAGAGACGCGAACGCCGCTTTTTCTCTCGATTCTTCTTCGGTCTTCCCATGGGAGCTTTCCTCCGCGCCCAGGCTCTGGGTGCACCCCGGCAGGGAAGTCCGGTGTCCGCCCGCTCGTCCGTCCACCGAGAGCATCGCATTCAGTCGCGCGCGGTCAACCGCGATTCCCAGAGTTGCCGGGCGGGATCACTGGGCGGCCAGTCGCTGGTGGCCACGCGGCCGCGGCTCCATAATGCCGGACGACACGGCGGCGCCCGTGCCGCGCCGATGGACCGGAGGATCCCGATGTCGACCCTGCAAGAGACCGACGCCGTTCGAATCGCCCGTGAGGAGCTGGATCGGTCGGTCA
This sequence comes from Planctomycetota bacterium, assembly GCA_040219065.1. Classification (GTDB taxonomy): domain Bacteria; phylum Planctomycetota; class OFTM77; order OFTM77; family OFTM77; genus OFTM77. The sequence goes on along the minus strand of JAVJTD010000032.1, from coordinate 29,435 downwards.
TCGAGGCGCGACGCCTGCCCGGAGAGCGCGACGACAACTTCGTGCTCCTCGAGCCCGGTGGAGCCAAGTGCGTCCTGAAGATCGCGCCACGTGATGACGACCCGGCCGAGCTCGAGCTCCAGCATGCCGCCCTCGAGCACCTCGCCGAGCACGCTCCGCACCTCGCCGTGCCGAAGTGCCTCGCCGGTCCGGTGACCCTGCAGGATCCTCTGGCCAAAGGGCGGAGGGCGCGCCTGACGGGTTGGCTGGAGGGGCGACCCCTGGGAATGGTGCAGCCTCACGGCAAAGCACTCCTGGCGAGTCTCGGGCGGATGCTCGGCGAGCTCGATGTCGCTCTGGAAGGGTTTGCGCACCCGGCCCAGAATCGTGTCTTGAAGTGGGATCTCGCGTGCGGGCTGGCGGTGATCGCCGAGCGCGTCGGCGACGTCGAGGCCGCGCGACGGGAAGGTGTCGAGAATTGGCTGACGCACTCGAGAGATCGGCTCGTGCCGTTCTTCGAGCGCGCACGTCGCGGGGTCGTCCACAACGATGCCAACGATTACAACGTGCTCGTCGGGAGAGATGGCGAGCGCGTGAGTGGCCTCATCGACTTCGGAGACCTGCTCGAGACGGCTCGGATCTCCGAGCTCGCGATCGCCCTCGCCTACGCGATGCTCGGTAAGCCCGAACCGCTCCTCGCCGGGCGAGAGGTGGTGCGCGGCTATCACTCGGCATCGCCGGTCGAAGAGGACGAGGCCGATCATCTGATCGACCTCGTGCGACTGCGACTGCTCGTCAGCGTGTGCAACTCGGCGCGAGAGCGGCGACGACATCCGGACAATGAGTACCTCGCGATCAGCGAGGCGCCTGCGTGGGCCTTGCTCGATCGGTTGAGGGACGTGCCCGATGCCTGGTCGACGGCCGTCTTTCGTGAGGCTTGCGGCTACGAGCCGATCGCTCGCTCGTCGCGGATTCGCGAGTGGCTGCGGAGCACGGCACCCGCGAGTGTCGTCGGGGAGGACTTGCCGGCACAGCCTTCGGTCTGGATCGATCTGTCGGTGGGCAGCGCGGATCTGGCGGCCCTCTCCGACGACAGGGATCTCGAGGCTTGGAGCGAGATGATTCGAAGGCGGCTCCAGGAGACGGGTGCGCGCATCGCCTTCGGCCGCTACGACGAGCCGCGGTTGGCGTACGCGACCGATGCCTTCCGGCAGCCGGGCTTCGAGATCGACGAGCTTCGAACCGTGCACATCGGGATCGACGTCTTCGTACCGGCGGGGACCGATGTGTGCAGTCCGCTATCCGGGAAAGTGCACAGCTTCCAGGTCAACGAGGCACCGCGGGACTACGGACCGACGATTCTGCTGGAGCACACGACCGATGGCGGCGATCCCTTCTGGACGCTCTATGGGCATTTGAGCGCAAGCTCATTAGAGGGATTGAGTGTCGGCCAGGTCATCGAGGCCGGACAGCGCATTGCCCATATCGGGGACGCTTCCGAGAACGGCGGCTGGCCGCCGCATCTGCACTTCCAGGTGATGACGGATCTCCTGGGCAAGTCCGGTGACTTTCCCGGTGTCGGCACGGCGAGCACGAGGGACGTGTGGCGCAGCGTCTGTCCTGATCCGAGCGCGCTGCTCGGCATCGGCGATCCACTCGAGAAGGCCAGCGATGTCGCCGGACTCGAGCAGCGGCGAGGATCCGTGCTCGGTCCGTCGTTGAGCCTGTCGTATCGGGAGCCGCTGCACATCGTCAAAGGACGCGGCGCGTGGCTCTTCGATGTCACGGGGCAGCCTTTCCTCGACACCGTCAACAACGTCTGTCACGTCGGCCACTGCCATCGGCGGGTCGTCGCTGCCGGCCAGCGGCAGATGGCGGTACTCAACACCAACACGCGCTACCTCCACGAGACGATTCTGCGTTACGGCGAGAAGCTGCTCGCCAAGCTTCCCGATCCACTCGAGGTCGTGTTCTTCGTCTGCAGCGGCAGCGAGGCGAACGAGCTCGCCTTGCGCCTCGCCGAGGCCAAGACCGGGGCTCGCGACGTGATCGTCTTGGAGGGTGGGTACCACGGCAACACCGGACGGCTCGTGGAGCTGAGCCACTACAAGTACTCGGGTGCGGGGGGCCGAGGAGCGGGAGAAGGTGTTCATGCGCTGCCGATGCCCGACCCGTATCGCGGACGGATTCGAGAGGGCGATCCGGAGATCGCGGCGAAGTACGCGGCGTTCGCGGGGGAGGTGATCGATGAGCTGCTGGCGTTGGGACGGCGTCCGTCGGCATTCCTCGGGGAGTCGATCCTGAGCTGCGGCGGCCAGATCGATCCGCCCGAGGGGTACCTGGAAGCGGTGTATCGGACCGTACGTGGCGCGGGCGGAGTCTGCATCGCCGACGAGGTGCAGACCGGCTTCGGGCGAGTGGGGACACACTTCTGGGCGTTCGAGCGGCAACGCGTCGTGCCCGACATCGTCACGATGGGCAAGCCGATCGGTAACGGTCACCCTTTGGCCGCGGTCGCGACGACCCGCGAGATCGCGGCGGCGTTCGCGAGCGGCATGGAGTACTTCAACACCTACGGTGGCAATCCGGTCTCGTGCGCCATCGGCGAAGCGGTGCTCGATGTGATCGACGAAGAAGGGCTGCAGCGGCACGCGCTCGAGGTCGGGCGTGAGCTCGAAGCAGGGCTGCGTGCGCTGCAAGGGCGCTTCGAGCAGATCGGAGACGTCCGCGGCGCCGGGCTGTTCCTGGGCTTCGAGCTCGTCGAGGATCCGAGTGAGCGCACACCGAATGCGGCGCTCGCCACCCGCATCGCGAACAGGATGCGGGAGCTGGGCATCCTCGCCAGCACCGATGGACCTGAACATGACGTGATCAAGATCAAGCCGCCGCTGGTGTTCTCGAGGGAGCACGCAATGACCTACTGCGAGGTGCTCGAGAAGATCCTGACCGAACAGTAGAGGCCGCGCTGCTCCGACGGTTCCCCGTCACACACGCCCCCGGGCGCGGCGCCCTGAGCATACAGGTGGTGAAGCGCGCCCGATGCATTGGAGTGCCCAAGACGAGCGAGCCAGAGACCGAGTCTATTGGTGAGAGCTCTGCGCAAGCGAGCTTGGGTCGGGGGCGAGCCCGGCCACGGAGTTTCAGATGTGAAGCTCGGGTCCTCTCCGAAGCGGCACGATGGAGGACACGGAGACCGGCTGAAGCCGGCGGTCCGAATGTGGCGTGTTCCCGATCAGGCGGTTGAGATGGGGAGCGATTCGAACGATGCTCGGGTGGTTCTCTCGTCCCGTTCGAAGGAAGTCCGCATGCAACGCTCAGTCGCCTTGATCCTCGCGCTCATCGCCGGTATCGGTCTCGTGACGTTGAGCTGGTGGATGCTCCGCTCGTCACCGATGGAGCCGCGGCGAAGGGTCGTCGAGCCCGGCAGGCGGACCGTCGAAGACATCGATCGCCCGGCCGAGACCCGAGCTCCGAGCGCGACGCGCCTTCCACCTGCTGAGCGACCCGAGACGAAGGAGACACCTCGCTCCCGCGCTGACGCGTCTGGCCGCTCCAAGTTCTCGGGGCGGATCGATGTCCTCGTGCGTGACGATTCTCGAGCGGCTCTTCGCGAGCGCATCGTCGTGAGCACGACTGACGCGGACGGTGAGCCGCTCCGGCCTCATCTCGGCTTGGATGGGTGGGGCTACTTTCAACCGTTCGTCGGCTTCGACCAGCAGTGGGCCGAGGCGTTCCGCGTCCCGGCCGGAACATACCGCATCGTCGGAGATCTCTTCGGATACCGAGCCGTCGATCGAGAGATCGAGGTGACTGCCGGGTTCGGGGACGAGCAGTTCGAGATCGTGCTCGAGCCGAGCTGGGTGCTGAAGGCGCGCCTGATCGGGCAGGACGGCCGTCCGATCCAAGGGGCTCTCACAGCGATCGAGCTCACGGGTGACGAGCCGTATTTCTTCGTCGCGACCGACACGCCGCTGAGCGGTATTCAGCCGAGGTCGCTTCGCACTCGGGCGAGCGGGCAGCCCGGCCCCGATGGCTGGGAGCTTTCGATAGATCGAGAGCCGCCGGTCTGGGTGAGCGCCCTGCAAGATACCGTCGTCCTCGGTTCGGTGCGCGTGAACGAGCGCGTCGATTCCGTCGACATCCGCGTCGATCCGGCGAAGCTGGAGAGCGCGCTAGGGAGCCTGCGCTTGGAAGCTTGGGATGAAGTGGAGGATCGTCCCGCCGCCGGCGTCTTCTTCACGATCGGCGACGACCAGCGCCGGACCGAGCCCGATGGCGCCCTCGAGTGGCGAGGCATCCTCCCCGGCAAGCACGTCCTGACGAGCGGCGACGAGACGAGCCGTGGTCGCACGGCTCGTCTGATCACCATCGAGCCCGGCAAAGAGCTGGATCTGGGTCAGGTCGTTCTCGGACAGCAGCGGACGTTGACGGTGAGATTCAGCAGCAAAGACGGCGTTCAAGCGGCCCCGTGGGTGGTCGTGGTCCCCGAGACCGGCCAGCCCGGGGATTGGATGGGATTGGAGAGCTCGTTCGTGGAGACCGCCACCTCGAGCACCGGTGAGCTGCAGATCCCGGCCCTGTCGCCGGGAAGGTACCGCGTCGTCGTCTTCGATCTCGGCATCGCGCGCCGCGCGAGCGCGGTCGACCTCACGGACGGCGACCGAACGATCGCCCTCTCGTTGAGCCGAGGCACATCTGTCGCCCTCGACCCGATCTTCGAGAAGGGCTCACGCCGGCGCGTCACGATCACGGCGCCGGGACAGCCCGCGGTCTACGCGGAGCGAGTCGCGTCGACCGAGCACGTCGAGATGATGCTCTTGCCCGGCACCTACATCGTGAAAGTCGAAGACGACGCGACGGGCGCCCACGTCGCCACGAGAGAGGTCCAAGTCGCCGATGAGCCCCTGGTCGTGACGGTGCCGTAGCGGACCCTCTGAGCACACGGACTCATTCGAGCGGCTTGGGCAGGTCGACCTCGACGATATCACTGTCCCGAATCTCGATCTGGGTGAAGACCAGGGTGCGCTCGTCTCGAGAGACGGAGAAGCCGAGTCCGGGGATGTCCTGTCTGAGCAACGCCGCATTGGGGACGGGTCTCACGCTCTGATCGCTCGAGTCGAACCAGAGGATCGGTGCCGGTCGGCCCGTCTCGGCTTCGCCGAGGAACCACATTCCACCCGGACCGAGCGCGAGCTCGGCTTCGAGCATCAGCCGCGGCGCTCCTTCGATGGGATGCAGCTCTCCCGATTGCACTCGGCAAGGCGCACCGGTTTCGCCGTGGCAAACGATCGGACCACTCTTCGTGGAGAACCAGGCGACCGCGTCGGTGGCCAAGCGCTCCTGCCGAAGGTCGCCCACCGACACCTGCCAGGCTTCCCAGCTCGACCCTTCGCGATCGCTCCCGAAGCGAACCCACTCACCGTCCTGGGACCAGTGCGGAAGGATCTCGACGGCCGGATCGTCGGTCAAACGGCGTCGCTCGCCGGTCTCGACATCGAACTGCCACAGGTCGCGGCGCCTCTGCGCATCGAGCACGGGAGCCACCAGGGACGCTCCGTTCGGAGACCACGCGATCGACACCGGATTCGGCTCGCCGATCCGTCCGAGCGAGCGAGGCTCTCGGCCATCGGAGTCGCAGATCCAGAGCTCGGGATCTCCTCGCCGGCTCGACACGAAAGCGAGCCGGCGACCCTCAGGAGAGAACACCGGTTGGAGCTCGATTCGTGTCGACGGGAGAAGCGGCACCGGCTCGCTCCATGTCCCGTCTTCGAGGCGCTCCGAGCGCCAGAGGTCGGTGCGATACCGCTGCTGCTCGAATGCCATCCGGCCGCCCGACGCATCGATCACCGGGTCGCAGCCATCGCGGCCGAAGCTCGTGACGGGGCGAGGCTCGCCGTCCTCCAGATCGAGGTGCCACAGGAGCTGCTCAGTCAGTCGATTGGACGAGTAATAAATCGCACGGCCATTCGGCTCCCATGTGATCCCGAGTATCGAGCTGCGCTCTCGCACGAGCCGTCGGCTCTCGCCACCGATCACCGAGAGCCAGAGCTCTTCGTGTCCGGCAAGTACCGCGCGCGCGTAGGCCAAGCGCTTGCCATCCGGTGAGAGTGCGAAGTCGCGATCGCCGAAGGTGTGGACGGGTGGGTCGGTGATGGGCCTCGATACGCCCGTGCGGCTGTCCCAGCGATGGACGGAGAACGGCGCGACGCTCGATGGGCGATCGACGAAGTACAGCCACCGGCCATCCGGAGACCAAGCCAGGTCGGGACAGGTTCCCGAGGTGAGAGTGATCAGTCGCTCCGCCGCGCCACCGCCGGCGTCGATGGCGAAGATGCCTGGCGGCTCGCTCGCTCGCACGAAGGAGATCCGGTCCCGGCCCGGGATCCAGACCGGGTTGGTCTCATCCGACGGATCGGACGTCAATCGCTTGGGGTCACCGCTCGGAAGATCGCGGATATGGATGTCGAGGTCATTCTCGCGTCGCCAGGCGAAGGCCAGGCGGCGCCCGTCGGGCGAGTACGCGGGGTCGAGCTCGGTGCCGGGATAGCTGGTGAGCGGGTGCTCGAGGGCTGGCGGGTCGGTGGCGCGGAGTACAGTCGGGTCCCGCCGGTTCGAGAGCAGCAGCGTGAAGGTCGCGAAGACGATCACGGCGCACGCACTGGCGAGGTGGCTAGGCGCTATTGCTCTGGACCACGTCACGGGCCGGGCCGAATCCGAGCTCGGCTCTCTGGGGCCTGGCGGGACCTCTGCTGCGGTCGGAGGTGTGTCCTCGAGTGGCCGCGGCGCGATCAGCAGTCGATAGCCTCGGCCTCGAATCGTCTCGATGAACCGCGGCCTGCGGTGATCGTCACCCAGCGCTCTTCGGAGCTCCGAGATGCAGCGCGACAACACGTGCTCGGACACGAACTCGTGGCCCCACACCGACTGCACCAGCTCCGATCGGGACAGGAGGCCGGCGGCTTGGGCGAGGCAGACGAGGACGTCCATCACCTTGGGCTCGATCGGGATCGTCCGATCGCCGTGCTCGAGGCGATTCAGGGACGGTCGGACGAGCAGGTCGCTCAAATAAAAGTCCGGGGTCACGTTGTGGCCTGAGCTCCGAGAGCCTTGTCAAACAACGGTTTGCGATTCCTAAGGAGATCCTCAGACACTCCGAAGGCGACGATCGGCGCCCGCGCCCGTCAACTGGCTGACCGACCGCCGCTCGGTGGTCGATTCCAGTCAACCCGTCCCTCTCCGAGGAGCTCTCGTTATGCCAAAGCACCTCTGGCCAAGCCAGGTCGTGGCCCGTCACCGCGTGAGTGTCCTGGTGGCGCTCGTCATCGTCGGCCCCATGTCGACAATTGCATTTGCACAGGACGTCTCGCCCTCGAGCCAGGCCGATGATTGGGCGGAGAGCCTCCGAGCAGGGCGCGGCGCCCCCGGCTTGGCGGCGTCGGTGGCGGTCGGCGGCGACATCGTCTGGTCCCGCGGCTTCGGTCGAGCGGACGTCGAGCATGCGGTGGACGTGACCCCGATGACGCGCTTTCGCATCGGGAGCCTGTCCAAGCTGGTCACGATCGCTTGCCTCGCACGGCTGATGGACGCGGGGAAGGTCGACCTCGATGCTCCGATCCAGAGTTACGTGACGTACTTCCCCGAGAAGGAGCACGTGCTGACGCTTCGGCAGCTCGCCAGCCACACCGCCGGAATCCGGCATTACGGGCCGAATGACGGCATCCAGTCGCCGAAATACTACCGCAGCGTGAGGGAAGGCATCTCGATCTTCGAGAGCGACCCGCTGCTGTTCGAGCCGGGCACGAAGTACGCCTACAGCAGCTACGGCTACAACCTGATCAGCGCCGCGATCGAAGGTGCCAGCGGCATGACCTTCCTGGAGGCGCTCCGGAGAGAAGTGGGCGAGCCGCTCGGCCTGGAGTCGATCGTTGCGGACGATTGGTACGCTCTGATTCCGAATCGCACCGACTTCTACCACATCTCTGACGACGGGACGCTCGTCAACGGGCCGCCCGTGGACAACAGCTACAAGTGGGCCTCAGGTGGACTACTCGCGACGGCCGACGACTTGGTCGAGCTGGGGCTCGCCTTCTGTGAGCCGGGATATCTGAAGGCGGAGACTCTCGAGGCGGTCTTCACAGCACAGCCCAACGCCGGAAGCGAAGGCTTCGAGGTCGGTCTTGGTTGGCGCATGAGCCGGGACGAGTCGGGGCGCCGCTTCTATCACCACGGCGGAGCCATCGCCGGCGGACGGGCCTTCATCTTGGTCTATCCCGACACCAAGACCGTCGCGGTCATCCTGGCCAATGCCTTCGTGCAATTCGCCGAGAAAGAAGCGCTCGAGCTATTGCAGTTGCTCGATTGACTGCGGATGCAGGCAGAGGGCCTGCGTTCACGTCAAGGAAACGTGTAGGTCACGACAGAGGTGACCAGGCAGCCGAACAGGTCGAGGCCTTGTAGGCGGAGCGTGATCCCCGAGAGCGCGGCCGGCGCGGGCGCTTTCAGGTATGCGTTGCCGTCGGCGTCGGCAGTGACGGGTCCGAAGATCGCCGGGTTCTGGATGCCGACGGCCACGCCGCCGCAGCCGGGGATCGGCAACGCGGCGGGCTGGAGTCCGGCGAGGAACCAGACCGAATTGCCGGGCGTCACGCCGAGCACCGCGTAGAGGTTGTCTTCGCCGGTGACTCCAGGCGTCGGGCGTTTCAGCTCGGGCGCGCCTTGATGGACGAGCCCGGCATGGGAGACGACCATGCGATCGCCGAGGCGCGTGATGCCGGCAGCGTCGAAGTGGAGGTTGTCGGCGTGGAAGGTGACGTCGTCGGTATCGAGGATCGTCACGAGCAGGTCAGCGGCGGCAACGGCCTCTTGCGCGGCGCGCACGGCGGTGAAGCCGGGGAAGAATTGCGGGCCGGCGAAGTTGAGGATCCCGGTCGAGATGCGCCCGAGGACGAACGGGAGATTCGGCAGGCCGAGGTCGGTGCGCGTGCGTTGAATGAAGCTCTGAAGGTTGCTCTGATACGCCGCCGCAAAGGTCACGTTGCGCGCATCCCACTCGCCCTGCATCCAGAAGACGGCCTCGATCTGCGGAGAGAGGCCCTGGTTGGTGAGCGCGGTCAGCGCCGATTGGATCTCGATGAGCCACTCTGGGTACAAGGGGCCGGTTTGAGGGTCCCAGTCCGTGGCGAGGTAGGTGCCGTTGAAGGCGAACTTGACGACGGCGACGAGGTCGGAGTGCCAGTCGGCCCAGGCGCGACCAATGGCGAGCTCGGGACCGAACCCGAACGAGTAGAAGAAGGTGCCCGAGCCGTTGTTGGCCTGGAACGCCAGAGGCACGATGCCTCCCGACGAGATGCGCTTGCTCGGATCCGTGACCGAGTCGAAGTGACCTTCCTCGTACCAGAAGCTCACGTCAGTCTGGATCTTGTGACTCGGCGGCGCGAGTTGTCCCTGAGCGCCGGTGCCCGTCGCGTTCGATTGACCCGCGACGAGGTACACGCGAACGGTCTGCGCATTGGCCACCGTCACGAACAGCCAGCTCACGAGGCCCGCCAAGAAGATGCGGATGATCATGCGAAGCACCGGACTCTCCGTCGCGAATCGACCCATCATGTCAGCGTCCTCCTCGGCAAGCGGTTGACCGTCGAGGGTAACACGGCCGTTGGACAAACGGAGCGCGGCCTTCCTGGCGGCCCGTTGGTGAGACGCGTTCCTTCGCCGACTCGAGGAGCTGCGAAGCGTGGCGAGCCTCTCGCCGAAGTCTCGCTTCGCTCGAGGTTCTTCAAGTCCCTAAACGGACTCGATCTCCTCCCTGGCGATTACCGGCAAGGACCCTTCCCGGACGAAGCCTGGACCGGTCGCTGCGCTCGCGGCTCACCCCCTCCTGCTTGTGAGGGTCCTTCCCGTTCCAGCCTGAAGCACGCTTCGTTCGGAGCGCCGGCTTCAGCCGGTCTCGGTGCCCTCCATCCCAGCGCCTTGAAGAGACCCGGGTCTCAGGTCCGAAGCTCCGTGGCACGATCCTGCCGGGTGCAATCGGACCGCTGGCTTCCTGTCGACAACCCCAGTCGTCAGATCGAGCGGCCTGAAAGGCCATCATTCGTCAGCCCCAGGCAAGGCCTGGGGTGATCGGCGTCATGTGAGCGAGTCACCCCAAGCCTGAAAGGCTTGCACTCCTACTTGCGTCCCACCAACCAGAGCAAGAGCGACCCGAGCAGGCCTGCCGCCAGGAACACGGCCAGTCCTGTTCCGATCGCGGCCGCCTCGAGGGGATGGATCTGGACCCATTCCGATAGGGCGAACGGGTGGGTCAACGCGTGACCCGATGCCTGAGTGAGGACCTGATCGGGCGGGCCGGGCCTCTTCGGGAAAGGCGGCTCGTCGGCATCCTGGAAGAAAGGCTGCACGGTCAGTGCGAGATCGAATCGCGCCTGAAGCTCTCCTGACCCCTGCTCCTCCAAGCGCACCGTGCCTCGACAAGCCAGAAACCGATCCGCGAACTTGGCGAAGTAGGAACCCCAGACGCGAGTGGTCTCGTCGATGGTGAACTCTGCGGGGTACCGATCCACTATGGGAAGCTCGATGGCGAGCTCTCGCCGGGTCCGTGAGTCGGGCGTTCCGGTCCGATCGCGGAGCGTCGAGGTGTAGAGGACCATGTGTCCGGCATCGTGCTCCAGGGTCGGTTCCTCGGTCCTGGCGATCGCGTCCAGAACGAAGTCACTCAAGCGGCTATTCGGAAACCAGGTGGCGCGATGCACCTCGATGTCGAAGCTCCACCAATGGTGCCACCGCGCCCGGTCGTAGGCAGCGAACCCAAGTAGCAAGCTGAGCGAGACGACCCCCAGCCAAAGGAAGACGCGATTCAGCCACGTGCGCTCATGATTCGGCAAGGCTGGCTCCTTCGGTCTCGTCTTGGCAGACTGCTTCGTGAACACCTTCTTCCACTGTCCATCGAAGGTCTGCCATGAAGACGCTCTCCCTCTTGTTGACCGTCACTTGCTTCACCTTTGCGATGCGTGCTGCCCAAGAGCCCTCTCTCGACCAACAGGAGAAGCAGGAGTCGACCTGGGTCTTCCCGAAGACCGAGGAAACGCTCGAGAAGGCATTCGAGTTCAGTGACCCGGATGCCTTTCGTGTCATCGAGGTCGACGAGGAGCCGGTCCTCGATCTCCATCAGGCCAGCAAGTACCGGGCAGCGGTCCGCTCGCCATTCGGCATCGCGCTCATCAAGGACGTCGAGTTCGGCAGCTTCGTGATGACGTGTCAGCTCATGCAGACCGGGCGAGAGTACGGGCACCGCGACACGTGCCTGTTCTTCGGCTTCGAGAAGCCGACGCGCTTCTACTACGTGCACATGGCCTCACAGGCCGACCCGAACGCACACAACATCTTTCGTGTCGAAGACGCGCCGCGCACCAACATCGCGAAGAAGACCACAGGCGGCGTGAAGTGGGGGCAAGAGGTCTGGCACGACGTCAAGATCGAGCGCGATGTCGAGAAGGGCACCATCCGCGTCTACTTCGACGACATGGACGAGCCGATCATGATCGCCGAGGACAAGACCTTCACCTGGGGACGCGTCGGCTTCGGATCCTTCGACGACACCGGCCGGATGCGAAACCTCCGGATCACCGGCCAGATGCGCCGCGTGAAAGGCGACGCCTTCCCGAAGAAGGACGGCGAGGGAGATTGACTCGTATCCCCCGACTTCAGTCGGGTTGTCTCCCCTGCTTCAGCCGGGCGGCTCTCGAAGCTCCAGCACCCACATCCGATCGCAGGTCGCCGAGTGTGGATCGTCGATGTCGACGGAGACGAACCCGGCGCGCTCATAGAGCTTGGCGGCTTCTTTCAGCCGCGCATTCGTCTGCAGCACCAAGCGCTCGGCGACGCTCTCGCGAGCGAAGGTAACCGCGCGCTCGATCAGCCGTCGTCCGTGGCCGCCGCCGCGGACCGCACTGTCGACGTAGATCTTGCGTAGCTCCCAGGTGGCTTCGTCCAGGCGCAACATGCCGAGCACGCCTTGCACGCGCTCGTCCTCATCGACGAGCACCTCGAAGAGGGCATCCTGCTCGAAGTAGCGATACGCCTCGCCGTTGAGGTCGGCGTCGACGCCGTCGGGCTCGGGGACGAAGCCGTACTCTTCGGCGATGGCGTAGACGAGTGAGCGGATGGCGGGTAGGTCCTCGGGGCGAGCAGCCTGGAGCTTCATGGCTTCATCAGATCATCGGCCAGTGAAGAAGCGGGAGATGGCCTCCCAGATCTTCACGTAACAGATGCCCCATTCGTCGAGACGCACGAACTGCACCGACAGGTTCGGGTCGCCGATGAAGGGGCGAAACATCCACGCCGCCTGCATCGCGACGAAGACGTAGAGCATCAGCCAGGCGGTCAACGCGAGGCGATGCCGACCGTCCTTCACGATCAGGGGACGATAGTACCTCCGCATGATCACCTGTGCCCCGAGCGTCGCCAAGAAGAACACGACGCCGTTGGTGATGCTCGCCACCGAGTAGCGCTCGGTGCAGCAGTAGAAGAACAGGGTCACCGGTGAGAGACTGGCGAGGACGATCGCGAGCGTGCCTTGCGCGGCGAGGATGGCGCGCATCGCCGAGGAGAAGTCGTCGCGCAGGCCGAGGAGGGTGTTGAGCACGAAGAAGCTCGGCAAGCACACCGAGGTCGAGAGCGCCAGCAGCAAGGGCACCTTCGTCGCCGAGAAGATCGCCACGAAGATGCGCAGCGGCGGATCTCGCGTCTCCTGACCGAACAGGAGAGCAACCGTGCTGAAGGAGCCCATCGTGAAGCCGTAGAGCGCGCCGCCCAGGACGGTCAGGACGATCAGGCTGCTCCAAGGGACGCGCTCGTCATGGATGCCGAAGCGGCCGCGCGTCCGCAGCAGTGCGTCGGCGTTCGTCCAAGGGAAGCTCACTGCATGAGCTCTCCGAGCGTGCGCAGCACGGCCTCGAAGAAGTTGGAGTCCCGGCCTTCACGGAAAATCTGGAAGGGGAGCTCGGGCGAGCCGATAAAGGGGCGCAGGATCCAGCCCATCTGGGCGCCGACGGCGCCATAGATGACCGTCCAGATGCGGAAGATCGTGCGGGCGCGCTCGGCCTCCGCGTTCCGACGTATTGTCGCGTAGGGAGACTCCCGCGGTGGCTGGGGCCGAGGGTACGCTTGCACGCCGGGTGGGACGACGATCACCTCGGGCTCCTCGCCCTCATCGCTTTCTTTCTGCTCACTGGCGCTCGGCATGGGCTCTTCGGGCTTCGGCGGCTCGGGTGGTCTGAACAAGCTGTCGAGACAGCGCTTCAAGAAGATCAACCCCGCGATGCCCGACACGCCGAAGAAGAGCACGTTCAAGAGCAGGATGAACTCGTAGCTGTTCGTGCTGAACGTGAAGAACCCGGTGACCGGACCGAAGCTCGCCAGCAGCGTGAGCGTCACCGCGATCGACGCCGTCAACAGGCGAAGCGTGTCTCGGGGAGCCAGCCGCGTGTTGGCCAGAGCGGAGAAGACGTACAGCGAAGGAAAGGTGACCACCAGCGTCAACAGGAACAGCAGCGGCACCTTGATCATCGAGGCGAAGAGCTGCCCGAAGTTCAGCGTCTCGCCGAAGGCCGCATACATCCCCATGAAGGCGCCGTAGATTGCACCCAGACCTACGGCGGCTTGAACCAGCGTCCGCGTTTGAATGTCGATGTGTCCGCCGCGCAGCGACTCCGCGCTGGTGGCCTCACCCCGCAGGAGTCGATCGATCTCTCGAAGAATCGGCATGATGTGCTGTCCCTGAGGTCCCTTCGTTGCACGTCGACACGGCCGGGGCGACAGGCACCGAGGCATCCATCGCTCTTCCCCGAAAACGGTCCGACTGAAGCTAACGACTTTGCCTCGCAAAGTCCCTCAGGGAAAAGCAATCCTCCAATTCAGATCCGCGCGACCGCAACGACCAGAGTCCGCGCGAACGAAACGGGAAGACGTCGCCGAGCTGGAAGCCGCGTCTTCGACATCGCGGACGATCGAGTCAGGTGGCGCCTAGCAAGCCGCTTGGTGCGCCGCGTTCGGACCGCCGGCTTCAGCCGGTCTCGGTGTCCTCCATCCCAGCGCCTTGGAGAGGACCCAGACCTCACGTCATTCGGATCGCCGGCTTCAGCCGGTCTCGGTGTCCTCCATCCCAGCGCCTTGGAGAGGACCCAGACCTCAAATCTGAAGCTCCGTGGCCCGCACCTGCCGTGGTCCGATGACGCCCCCGGCCCAAGCTCGCTTGGGAAAGCCCTCGTCGACAGACTCGGTCACCGGCTCGCTCGGCTTGGGCACCCCATCGCCCTCGGGCCTCGCTTCTTACGGGTATGTCGTCCCCTCCCACGATCGCCGCACAGAGCTCGTTCAACAGTGTCTCCATGCGCACAGTCTCTCAAAGCAGGTCCATCAAGTCATCGAGGCCGCGCTGCTCGGCAATCTCGCGGGCCGTCTGGCCGCCCGACTCCGTAAGCAGCGTCCGGTCGGCGCCGTGCTCGACCAGCCACCGCGCCGCATCCGGCTCTCCTGAGATCACCGCCCAATGAAGAGCGCTGCCACCCGAGAACCGCCGGTCCAACGAGTCGGGGTCGCTCGCCAGGATTTCGGCCATCCGCTCGATCCGACCCAGCCGAGCTGCTTGGGAGAGGTCCGTTCCCGAGAGACCGATGAGCAGGTCGATGGCCGCCTCGAGCCCGGGCGGCTTGGGGAAGGTCGAGGTCCGGCAGCGGTCGCGCTGCACGATGGCCCATTCCAGCGGCGTACTCTCATGGTGACGATCCCTGGCGATTGGATCGGCGCCGTGCTCCAGCAGCCTCGCCACACCAGCCGCGCCCCCCCACCAGGCGGCCCAGTGGAGCGGGGTCGCATCCTCCCACTGCCTGGCTGGATCGGCACCGTGGACGAGCAGCGCATCGAGGGTCTCGGCCCGCTCGTGCATCGCGGCGTAGGTGAGCGCTCGGGCCAGCAACGTGGCCGCCTCGAGCCTCGGCGGCGGGTTCTTCGAGCGAGGATGCGAGGCGAAGGCCTGCTCGGTGAGCGCTTCTTCTCGGAAGAACTTGCCGATGTCCTGCCCGAGTCCGGCTGCGAGGGGAAGGTTGTACACCGAGGCACCACGGCGAGCGCAGATCTCGGCGCATTCGGTCGAGGCGAAGTGGATCGCGAGGAGCAAAGGAGGCCCGTCATCGACACAGCCACCCGTCGCTTCGAGGTCGGCGCCTGCGTCGATCAACACCTCGGTGATCTCGGGCTCATAGAGGCTGACCGCTGCATGCAGTGCCGTCTCGCCGCCGGGCCCGTCACCGCGATCCTCGGGATCGGCGCCCGCCGCCAGGAGGTGCCGGACGATCGTCGCTTGATGGCCCCCGGGACAGGTGCCGTGAAAGGGCGCGTTGATGGCGTAAGTCAGGGCTGGTGGTCTGAGATCCCCCCACACGATCCGGGCGCGCGCCAGCTTTGGATCCTTCTTCAAGATCACCTCGACCCCGGTTGGGTCGCCCTCATCGATGCATCGCTTGAGCGCTTCGGCCGTCATCGGAGACCTCTCATACCTGCGGGGACGCGCGGGTGCACGGAGGAGGGTACGACCACCGAGCGCGATTGTGAGACGTCTCCGGATCTGGAAGGAAGATCGAGGCAAGCAGCGGCTCCAGGTCACGCACGGATCAGCTTCTCCAATATCGTTCCTTCGCCCTCGGGGCCGATCAGCCGTTGGTTCAGGCCCTGATAGGGATACGTCAGCTTCCAAGCATCCAAGCCGAGTAAGTGCAGCATCGTCGCTTGCAGGTCGCGGACGCTGATCGGGTCTTCGGTGATCGAGTAGCCGAACTCGTCGGTCGCTCCGATGACCTGACCGCCCTCGATGCCGCCACCGGCGAGCCACATCGTGTAAGCGTCGGCGTGATGGTCGCGGCCGATGAACTTCGCGCCGGCGTTCTGCCGCATCGGCGTGCGTCCGAACTCGCCGCCCCAGACGACCAGCGTCTCGTCGAGCAGGCCGCGTCTCTCGAGGTCGATCAAGAGCCCGCTCATTGCGCGGTCGATCTGCTGGCACTTGAGCGGCAAGTTATTCGGGATGTCCTCGCCGGGCGCGACGCCGTGATGGTCCCAGCCCCAGTCGAAGATTTGGACGAAACGCGTGCCGCGCTCGACGAGCCTTCGCGCCAGGAGGCACGAGTTGGCGAAGGCAGCGTCGTTGCCCTGAGTCACCGCTCGCGGGTCGTCGGCACCGTCGGAGACCGAGCGATGTCCCGGGCGTGCGCCATAGAGATCGAGGACCTCCTGTGGCTCCTTCGAGATGTCCATCACGTCGGGCACCGAGACCTGCATGCGATAGGCGAGCTCGTACTGCTGGATGCGGGTCTCGGTCTCGGGGTCGCCATCGCGCTCGAGCGTGCGACGGTTCAGGGCGGCCAGTGCGTCGAGCATCTGCCGCCGACCGATCCGATCCGTTCCGGGCGGGTCGGAGAGGAAGAGCACAGGGTCACCGTTGGTCCGACACTGCACGCCTTGGTAGACCGTCGGCAGGAAGCCGCTGCCCCAGATGCTCTTGCCGGCGCTGGGCTTCTTTCCGCCGGTGACGAGCACGACGAAGCCGGGCAAATCGCTCGCCTCCGAGCCGAGTCCGTAGGTGACCCACGAGCCGAGTGTCGCTCCGCCGAAGACCGGCGTGCCAGTCAACAAGAAGAGCTGCGCGGGCGCGTGATTGAACTGGTCGGTGTGCATCGAGCGGATGAGGGCGACCTTGTCGATCACCTTCGCAAATCGCGGGAGATGCTCGGTGATCCAAGCGCCCGATTGACCGTGCTGAGCGAATCGGAACGGTGTGCCCAGCAGATTGGGCTGACCGCGGATGAAGGCGAAGCGCTTGCCCTCGAAGAACTCCTTCGGGCACAGCTCGCCGTCACGCTTCTGCAATTCGGGCTTGTAGTCGAACAGGTCGAGCTGAGATGGCGAGCCCGCCATGTAGAGGTAGATGACGTTCTTGGCCTTGGGTGCGAAGGCGGGGGCCTTGGGCGCGAGGGCGTCGGTCCGCGCGGCGTCTTGCGCCCAGGTGCGCCCCTCCAAGCTGGCCAATGCGGCAGCTCCCAGCCCGAGGGCCGTGCGTCCGAGGAAGGTGCGGCGAGTCTGTGCTTTCAGAAGCTCGATGCGTGGGTCCATGACATCATCGTTTCGTGAGGAACTCGTCGAGGTTCAAGATCACTTGGGCCACGGCCGTCAGCGCCGCCACCTCCGCGAGGTCGGACCCTTCGTCCAACGGCTCGCCGGTGCGAGCCAAGGCAGCCTCGCGATCATTCGCGAAGTGGGCACGCCGCGCTTGCAGCAATCCGGACAGAGAGCCGAGCTCGCCTGGCTCCGGCTCACGGAGCAAGGCCTGCTCGAACATCCATCGCACGGGAGTCGCTCGCCGCACCGACTGACGCGCCAGCGCCTGGGCGCACTCCACGAAGGCGGGATCGTTCAGTGTCACGAGCGCTTGCAGAGGGGTATTGGTCCGAATGCGACGCGGCGTGCAGATCTCCCGGCTAGGCAGATCGAACATCTCCAGCGCCGGATAGGGAGACGTGCGGCGCCAGTAGGTGTAGAGCGCGCGGCGGTGTCGCTCGTCGCCGGGGCTGGTCTGCCACTCGGCCGTGTTGTAGACGGCTTGCCACACGCCGGGAGGCTGGTAGGGCATCACCGACGGGCCGAAGCGCTCGGGGTTCAAGAGGCCGCTCACCGACAGCGCCGCATCGCGCACCATTTCACCCGGTAAGCGCACGCGGGGTCCTCGCGACAGCAGGCGGTTCCGCGGATCGCGCTCGAGCTTCTCGGGCGTGACCGCCGAGCTTTGGCGATAGGTCGAAGAGAGGACGAGGGTCCGGCACAGTGACTTGAACGACCAGCCACTTCGCACGACATCGGCCGCGAGATGGTCGAGCAGCTTCGGGTGGGAAGGCAGGGCTCCCTGCGCGCCGAAGTCCTCTTCGGTCTCGACGATGCCGCTGCCGAACAGCCTCGCCCAGGTCCGATTGACGAGCACGCGCGCCGTCAAAGGGTTCGAAGGATCGGTGATCCAGCGCGCAAGACCCAGCCGGTTCTTCGGCCACTCGGGACTCCAAGGCAGCAGGTTCTCGAGGGCCTTCGGAGAGACCTCTTCGCCGGGATCGAGGAAATTGCCGCGGCGATGGATGCGCGTCGTGCGATGCCGGTCGGGAGGCAGCTCGCGGAACACGGGGACGGTCGGAACGCTCGCTCGCACGGTCTCGAGCCTCGCGGTGAGTGCCTCACGGTCCGCGTTCAATCGTCGCCCGATCGGATCCACACGCGCCAGCCAAAGGTCGGTCGTCAGGCCTCGATCGGCCTCCGTCCGCTGATCCCAGTCGAGCGCGAATGACCGCGCCAATGCGATCGGCACGCCGCCTCGCAGCTCGTCGCCGATCGCGAACCAAAAAGCAGCGTCTCCGCCGCGGTTGATGACAGCGAGGATGAGCTCGTGCTCACCGGCGGAGAGGTCGACGCTCACCCGATCCTGATTCGGAGCGACACCTCGCGCGACATCGCGCTGTAGCACCGACCGGCCGTCCACCCAGACCTCGAGGCCGTCGTCGCTTCCGAGCTGCAACTCGAGCTGGCGGTCCGACGGCACGATCAACCGGCGACGGAGATAGACCGCCGCGTTCGGCGCGGGGTCGAGGATGTGCGCGGTCGCGTCGGGCCACTCGGGCTGCCGTGTCCAGAGAACCGCTTCCGTGCCCACATAGCCGGGCTCCGGCGGGAACACCGACCGGAACGCGCTCGCGCCCGCTTCGGCGACATAGGGACCGGTGACCTCCCAGTCGGTGGCTTTCGTCGGGGCGAGGTGGCCTTCTGCTCGTGATTGCTCTCGCCACCACTCGGACGACCAGGCGGCGACGGCAGCCTGCGCGGCTTCTCCACGTCGCTCCAGCGATGCGTCGAGCTCGGCGATTTGTCGCTCGAGGCTGGTGATCGTGTCCTGCTGCTCTTTGGTCGGCGCGGAGATCACGGGAGCCTCGTCGAAGCGGTCGGCGTCCTCGGTCTGGTCGAAGAAGGCGAACAGCTCGTAATAGGCGCGCTGGGTGATCGGGTCGTACTTGTGGCTGTGGCACTTGGCGCAGCCGACGGTGAGACCCATCAGCACTTGCCCGGTCGTGTCGACGCGATCCTTCACGGCCGCGATTCGGAACTCCTCGTCGTCGGTGCCGCCTTCGTCGTTGGTCATCGTGTTGCGATGGAACGCCGTCGCGATGCGCTGGTCGAGGTCTGGCGAGTCCAAGAGGTCCCCGGCGACCTGCTCGATGAGGAAGCGATCGTAGGGCAGGTCGCGGTTGAAGGCTTCGATCACCCAATCGCGGTAGCGCCAGATGCTGCGCCCGAGGTCTTTCTCGTAACCCTTCGTATCGGCGTAGCGCGCCAGGTCGAGCCAGACTGCTGCCCAGCGCTCGCCGAACGCAGGCGAGTCGAGCAGCCGATCGACGAGCTTCTCGTAGGCGCGCGGCGATGTGTCCGAGAGGAAGCGATCCCGCTCGGCCGCGGTGGGAGGGAGGCCAGTCAAATCGAGCGTCACTCGCCGGAGCAGCGTCGCGCGATCGGCCTCTTCGGCCGGTGTCAGGCCCGAGGATTCCAGTCGGGCGAGCGCGAAGTGATCGAGCGGCGACCGAGGCCACGCTTTGTCGTTCACGTCGGGGAGGGGCGGAGGCGCGATGGGACGGAAGGACCAGTGCGGCGAGTACTCGGCGCCTTCCGAGATCCAGCGCTCGAGCAGGGCAACCTCGCGATCGGTCAAAGGCGGACCGGAGCTCTCGGGTGGCATGCGCTCGATACCGCCTGCTCGCACGCGGTAGAGGAGCTCGCTCCCTTCGGGACGATCGGGATCGATGACCCGATACTCGCCTCGGTGGGCTGTCGCGCTCTCGCGAAGGTCGAGGCGGAGATCGGCCTCGCGGTGCTTCTCATCGGGGCCGTGGCACGGAAAGCACCGTGCGGCGAGTAAGGGGCGAACCTCGAGCGCGAAGTCGACGTCCTCGGCGAAGGCCGGTGCGGCCACCGTCATGAGGAGAGCGAGTCCCGATCCGGTGATTGGTCGCCAGAGCTCGAGCATGGAGTGCTCCGCGGTTGAGGTGTTCGAGATGCGGGCCTACCAGGTCCGCCGAGGATTCTCGCAGATCACGCTTCGGTTCTCGACCGAATGCCCTTCGACAGAGATCGACCGAGTCTCGCCAGATCCCGAACCGGCGAAACCTCTTTTTCCCATCCCCCCGCGGCGGAGCGTCCTTGCGCCGGGGAGGGTGGGACCGACGGAGGCCATCGGGTGAGCTCGGTGTCACCTCGAGCCAAGTGGGATTGGGGGGCGGTCCGTATCCGGTCGTCCGGTGCGCGCTGAGGTCAGCGCGTGCCGGGCGGCCGACTGTTGCTCGCTGGAGGAGTGGAAAGATGTCCCTTGCTCGATCGTGCTCCGTCGGCCGCGTGGCGGCCATGGTCCTTCTCGTCCTGATCTGTTGCGTTGGAGCCGTCGGAGCCGCGACGGGCTCTTATCGATTCGGTATCAAGTCCGGGCAGACGAGCTATCCGAGTGGTGCTCAGATTCGGGTGACGGCGCAGGCGAAGGACGCCGCTGGCAACTCCGTGGCCACCTACGACCAGACCTTCAGTGTCGGTGGTCTGAGTCCTCAGGTCGTGCGCGACACGGTTCTCGCCGACCTGGCGAGCAAGGGCTGGGTCGTTCAGAGCAGCAGCACGGACGGGATCATCATCACGGGTTGGCTGAGCGGCGGCACCACGCACGAGATCGCGCAAGTCGACATCGGGGCGAACAAGAAGGAAGTGGAACCACACTGCGGCGGCAACGTCACGGCGACCGATGCCGAGCCGGGTGACAAGAAGGTGAAGTTCGAGCTCTCCGGCGCACAACCCGACAACGCCAATCCCGGGAAGGCGAAAGGGAAGCTGAACTCTCACACCTTCGAGATTCCGCTCCTCGGCTCGATGTCCCTGGCGGACATCGCCGAAGCGCTGCGGGCCGCCCTCGCCGCGCAAGGCTTTTACGTCCAGCGGTTCGGGACCCAAGTACACGTTCCTTGGCTCCACCCGGTCAACGCCGCTCTACTCGGAACCGATGTCGTCGACATCGACTTCTTCCTCGAGGACGCCGACGGTGGACCGCACCTCGCGGTGCTCTTTCCGAGCGTCCAGCCGGCCGTCGCCGTTCCGGCAGCTTCGACCTGGGGCTTGATCGGTCTGGTCGCGATGTTCGGAGCCGCCGGCTTCTTCGTGCTACGGCGCGTGGCCTGAGTGAGAGGAGTGGGTGGAGTGCTCGGTCGGTCCATCCGCTCACTTGAAATGTTAACACCTTCATATACGCATAATGAAGTTTCCCGCTTCTTCGGCCGCTTCTTGATCGGGCTGCTGGTCTTCGAGCTCCTCTACTACGGCGTGCTGCTGCAGGGCGGGGGGATCGGCAGCGTCCTTCGAGCCAATGCGAGCTTGGCGGGAGCGGTCTACGGATGGCTCGGCCGAGAGGTCTGGGTAGACGGCGTCGTCCTGCAAGGAGAGGACTTCCGAGTCATCGTGCAGCGCGGGTGCGACGGGCTACAACCCCTGGGCATCCTCCTCGCCGCGTTGCTGAGCTTGCCGACTGGCTGGCGCAATCGCTTCGCGGCGATGGTGGTCGGAACGGCATTCGTCCTCGCCTTGAACCTCGCGAGGCTGCTGTCGCTTTGCCAGGTTGCCGCCGAATGGCCTGAGTCGTTCGAGCTGGTCCATCTCGATCTGTGGCAGCCAGCCTTCTTGGCGATGACGCTGCTCTTCTGGTTGGTCTGGGCCCTTCGGTCGCTTCCTCGAGGCCCGTTCGCGGAAGAGATCCGATGTCCGGCCTGAGGCGTGGTGCTCTCGATCGTGAGGCGCTCACTCGGGTCGCTTGGCGTTTCCCGCTCATGCTCGTAGGGCTGCTGGCCCTTTGGCCGTTAGTTCGGGAGCCATTCGGCCGAGGCTACCGCGCTGTGGGGGAAGCGCTCGTGAGCCTCTCGGCTCCCGAGCACGTGCAGGTACGAGTGAAATCACCTCGAGACGCCCAGCGCATCGTGCCCAACTCGAGCCGGATCGACTGTGTCGTCGTCTTGAAGTCCGAGCCGCTCGGTGAGCCGAAACGGGTTCGTTTCGTCGTCGACAGCATCTTGCAGGCGGCGTACTGGCCATTGGCCTTCGCCATTGCGCTGATGGTCGCGATCCGGCCTCTCGATCGCCGCTTGCCGAGAAAGGCGCTCGAAGCTTGCCTCATCGTCAGCGGGTTCGCGTTCCTTCGATTGGTCGGCCGCGTGCAGCTCGAGCTCCGGGCTTTCGAGGGGGGCCTCTCTGGCGATACGCCGGGAGCCTGGGCGAGCGCCGCGGTCGACCTCTTCTGGACCAGTGAGCTCGGAGGCATCTTGGTGGGCGCGCTGGTCACCCTCTTTCTGTGCGCCGGTCGCCGAGCGGATTGCGTGGACGCCGAGACTGGTTGAAGCCGGCGTTGCGAAGGCGTCACTCGCCGAGCGGAATCACCTCGCCAATGCTGGCGACCCGGAAGCCGGCGTCCTCGATCGCACGTCTCGCCGCGCTGCCAGGCCGGAGGGCCGGGTTGGTGTGGTTGAGGTGGATGAAGCGAACGCGAGCGCGCTCCTCTTCGGGGCGGTCCTCGAGGAGCTTCATGGTGTCGACGATCCTCGGATGCGGGATCTGACTGAGGTCGCGACCCGGGAGCTCATCACCGGAGTAGAAAGTCGCATCGATCAGCACGTGAGCGTTGCTTCGAACGAGCTCTCGAATGTCGACGTCTTCGGTCCAGTGATCGATGTCCGGCAGGAAGACCAGGGAGTCGTCGCCAGCCTCGATACGGTAGCCGACAGTGTCGCTGTACTCGTCTCGATGCGGAACGAGGAACGCCGTCACCTTCAGGCCGGGTGCAGGCTCGATCGCAGTGCCGACCTCGAACGGACGAATCACGATGTTCTTCTTCGTGACGAGCTGACTCCAAGGTCCGCTCGTCTCGAGGTACTTCGCGAAGCGCTCGGTGCAATGCACCGGCACGGCATCGGTCGACATCGACTCGAAGCCGAAGTGCATCAGCCCCGTGTAGTGTCCCATGTGCGCGTGCGTGAGGAAGACGCCGTCGACGGGTCGCCGGGCCCCAGGCTTCCGGTAGCTCTCGTGGCGCCTGAGCAAGGCGAGCTGCTCGCGAATGTCGGGTGTGGCGTCGAAGAGAAAGGACTGCCCGGTCGCTGTGAGGACAACCGCGATCGATGAGGTGCTCTGGCGTGGTCGCGGATCGCCATCTTCTTCCAAGCAGCAGGAATTCTCGCAGCCGAGCTGAGGCAGACCGGCGTCCTGGACGACACCGAGGACGACGACCTCGGCCATTGGCCGCGGCTCGGTCGCTGCCAGAATCGAGAAGAGCAGTATCCAGTACACAGACACCTCCGTGGGCCGACGACCTCGAGACCGAAGATCCTGTCAGAGCCTGCCTGGGTGAGGGCCGGTCTTCAAGGAGTGAGGAGGCTTCGATCGAAGGCTCCTCACTCGAGGGCCGCTCTTCCGGTTGATGGCCGTCGGTACCGAGGGTCAATCGTTGCGCAGTTGGTAGGCGAGCGCGAACGACTCGAGCGTCGGCACGGTGTCCGAGCGGATATTGGATCGGAAGATGAGCCGGACGCGCACGAACGGGTAGCCGTCGATGGCGTCGAGGTCCTCGACCCAGCCGGTGGCGCCCAGGCCATTCTCGTCACGTGCACCGTAGAAGAGGACGGTGACGTGGGTCCCGACCGGCTGATAACGCGTCGATGGCTCCATCATCCACTCGGTGAAGTCCGGCGTGGTACCGGGGGGAAGGTCGTTCAACCGGTAGTAGGGAGAGGTGGCAATGGTATCGACCTCGGAGAAATGGAAGCGATGAATGTAATTCACGCTATCTCCCGGAGTCTGAATGGGCGCTCCCGGAACTCCGGTGGCGGTCACCAGGCTCCACGGATTACGGATGGGCGCCGCCGCGGAGCCCACCGACAGGACGCGGCTGAATGGGGTCAAGGTAGCGGCGACCTGGATCTCATATCCGTTGAACGGCTGCGCAGCGCTATCGGCCGCGACACCGATGTCGATCAAGAGGCTGTCCTGCCCGTTGTACTCGAAGATCTGTTGGAACCGGGGATAGGGATAGAAGAATGGAGTGCTCGGCGAGGACGCCGTCTGAAGGACATAAGGTCCTTCGGGTATCACGGTGATGGCACCGACCGGATCCATCGTCTTGTAATTGGCGGCGAACGTCGGTGACAGGCCCGAGCCCGGAACGCCAGGGGTCGGAATGACGGTCGAGTGGCCAATTCGCATCTCGAACTGCGAGAAGGTGGTCCCGAACACGATCTGGTTGATCGGGGACCAGTCGATCCCTTCGAGGAGCCACGGGAGGCCGCTCGGAGAGCCCGCACCGAGGAGCGTCGCCGGCAAGACGGTCTGGAGGCGTGCCCCGGTCGGGGAGAACGGGGTCGTGACACCTGGCGCGAAGTTCGGAGTCAGGCCCCCTTCACTCGGGTCGTTCAGGCACCACTGCCAGCGACGAGGGAGGCCGCCTCGGATGATCCCGTCGTCCGCGCGTCGGTCGTGTGTGTTCCCTCCCACAGCGTCCCAGAGCTGGCGAGGTGAGAAGTCCTCCATCACGCGCTCGGTCGTCTCCGCATCGATCGAGCCGGCCGAGGTCCAATCGAACTGCGCGACGAGTCGGGCCTGCCCATCATCGAAGAGAGCGCCCCTCTGAACACCGCCGGCGATTCCGTTGCCGGCCAGGTCGTGCGGTCCTTCGATGACTGCCGTGTCGGGATCGTCCAAGAGCACGACTAAGGCCAGGGCGCGTGAGTCGGGTCCCCATCCGGCTATCGGGGGAGTGAACCACACGGTCCGCAGGTCGATGTCCAGCTCGAGCGAGCCGTAGGCCGCCCGGCTGGGAAGCGACGACTCGGGGCGATCGGCTCGGTCCAGGATGAAGAAGTTGGAGAAGGCTCCGAGAGACCTCGGATCGATCGGCTCACTGAAGCGCAGTCCGATCCGCGAGTGGGAGGTGACCTCCTCCAGTCGGCTTCGCGTCTTCTGGACGAAGCCGTAGCTCGCCACCAGCGGCTCGCCGCTCGGAGCGTCCTCGGGCAATCGCATCGCGCCCGAAATCTGTCCCGTGGCGTAGTCGACCCAGGCGAAGCGAGTGCTGCGATAGCTCGCCAAGATGCGCGCGCCTCCGGCGACCAGTTCGGGAAAGATCACGGTTCCAGTCAGGACGCCCGTCTCGAGATCGACCTGTCCGCTCGTGCCGAAGCGTCCGGTGTCATCCGCGACGACCCCATTCTCCGGATGGCCTTCCTCGAACAGCCGCACGCTCGAGAGGGGACCGTGCCTCAGCGTGAAGGGACCTCCGCTCTCGAAGCTCTGCTCGAAGCCGGGCTCGGCGATGAGGCCGGTGTCTTCTTCGTCGACGACGAACCCGCTCGAGAACACTCCGGACTCGGGCTCGCCGTCGCCATCGAGGTCGCTGGCCTGATCCGCGAAGACGGGACGCGAGACAGGACCGAGGCGCAGTAGGCCATCGGCGATGGGAGCTCCCGTCAAGGCGATCGGGGGCAGCACCTCGAAATCGATGATCGCGCCGGGCGCGGAGTCGATGCCCAGGGGCTCATCGACGATGCGGGTGACGTCATCCCGCGGCGGCGTGTCGGTGCGGAGCACCTTGGCGATGTCGATGCGGTTGCGATCGCGATCGGCCCGATACTCTCTCCCGTCGGCGACCGTGATGAAGGGAGCCTCCCGATCGGGGAGGTATCCTCGGGATTCGTCGAAGTCGCCGCCCGAGCGAAACTGAACGACGATGTCCGGCCTTCCGAAGCGCCGGTCTTCTGGGCGAGTGCGGATCGGGCGACCGCTGCGGTTGCGCAGCCTTCGACCTTCCTGTGCGGGCAGCCGAAGCTCGAGATTGGCGTAGTGCGCCGAGCCGCCGGCAGGCCAGCCAGTGAGCTGGACCGGTAGTCCGCCTTCCTTGGCTTCGACGAGATCGATGATCGGATCGAGGATCACCAATCGGCCCGAGGTGAAGCTCCGGAAGGGCACGCTGTGTCCATTGCGATTGTCTCGGAGCTGAATGCTCTGGGCGTCGACCGAAGCCGGGTCGACGACCTCGGTGAACGTGAGGACCAGGGCGGCATCGCGCGGGGCGAGCCCGAACGAGTCGGAGGACGTCCCGATCTCGACGAGCGAGGTACCGGGCTCGAGGATCTCGAGGAGCTGCCCCGTCTCGGGATCCGTCCGAACGACGCTGTCGGGCGGCAGGAGCTCATCACCACTCGTCGTCCGAACCAGGCGAGCCGTCGCCACGGACTCGAGCGTCATATCGGTCGTGGCCCCCTCGCCGCTACCTCCGCCTCCCGAGCATCCGAGCAAGCCGCTCACGGCCAGCCAAGTGACGATTCCCAGATTGCGTGCCATCGATCACCTCCTGTTCCCAGGTTCCGTGCGAGTGCAAGCTGGACGATCGCAATTGCCGTCCTGAGGGACCCGGCCGGCACCCGCTTCAGACACTCCTCCGGTGATCGATCGAGGCATGCTGTTGCAAAGGCGGGGCCGCCGCTATTCGACTCTCTCGAATAGGCGCTGAATCGTCGCGGAACTCAAGCTCCATAGGTCGATGCGATGGGGCATTACGCGAATCGAGCTACGGTCGGCGGCGAGCCTGGCAGCCCAGGCCGCTGGACGAGAGGATGATCAGTATCGCACGCACGATCGAGCGAATCGGTTACGAGCGTGAACTCACTCGATCAACGGGGCGAGGGTCGAATAGCCAATCCGAGAGGCTGAAAGACGGTGCCGTCCGCAACGTCGTCACCCAGGTAAGGTGACAGGCGAATGGACTCCTCGACCGCGGCCGACGGGTGGAAGCCGCGAATGAGCAACAGCGAGAGGAACGTGAAGTCCGCGAGGGCACTCGCGTCCCAGGCCACCGTCGTCTTGTATCCCGAGATCGGGAATGTCGCTTTGTCGCCCAGGCGCTCATGGATCTTCTGAGGCGCCGCCCTCGCCATCATGTCGCAGCCCGAGAGGTGCAGCAACAAGAGCTCGGGCACGTCGGAGACGCTGTCCGCGATCTCCTCTGGCGAGATCGTCTCGCCGCCCACCGAGATCCCCTCGGGTGTGCCGTGCGTCGAGACGAGGAGGACCACCGGCTCGGTGAGGTAGGCAGCCTCACGGCAGAACCGTTGGAAGTCGGCCAGGTCATGGAAGAAGCGTTGCCGCACGGCGACCTGCCTCGCCTCGGACATCGTGAAGTAGGCGCGGAGCATCGACCCGAAGTCGTACTCGGACTCCGTGAGACCTTCTTCCCAATGCGCCTCGAGGATGACGAGCCAAACACGGCTTGGATCCGAGGCGACCCGATCGCCGCGCCAGGAGCGCCAGCGCGACGTGCCCTTCTCTCGCCAGCGTCCATCGAAGCTTCGACCGTCTTCCGCCAGCTCGAACCAGCCCTCGCCGGACGTGGTCGGCTCCGTGTACTCGAAGACGAGCCGGCCGTCCTTCATCTCGCCTTCGAGGCGAGAGCCCGCCGAGCCGTAGGGACCTGACAGCTTGCCATCGAGCGCCGTGAGGCGCAGCGGCCCCCAAGTCGTCTTCCACACTCCCGCGAAAGGAGGCTCGATCTCGCGGCGCGTCTCGAGGTCCCCGCTCCAGGGCCGCCATCTCTCCCGCCCGCTGCGGCGCCATCCGCCCGTCAGCTTCTCTCCATTCTCGCTCAGCTCGAAGTAGCCCTCGCCCCCACGGCCGCCCTCGACATAGCGGAACTCCAGCCGGCGCTCGCTCACGCTGCCGTGCAATCGAGCGCGCAGTCGCCCGCTGCGGTAATCGCCCGAGACCTCGGAACCCTGTTGGCGGAGCTCGAGTGGCCCCAGCGAGGTCTGCCACCTCCCGGCGAAGTTCCCGGGATCGCCGGCGGCCAGAGTCCAGGGGCAGAGCGAGAGAAGGCAGACGGCGACCCAGGTGGATCTCGGCATCGACGGGAGCTCCTATGCGAGTTGCTGGCGTTGTTGCCAGAGGCGATAGTTGCGTTCGGGCTGCTTGAAGAATGTGTGGCGCAGGACGCGAATCATCGCTCGATTGAGCCAGGAAAGGGGCCAAGGCAGGGGCCGCAAGACATCGAGGTAGATCACTACCCGGTCGCCGCTCGCCTCGTTCTTTACCTCGTGCGTCGCGGTGTCGTCAAAGACCATGCACTCGCCCGCATTCCAATGGCGAACATCTTCGCCGAACCGAATGGTGCACCGCTCCTTGTCGGGTGGAACATGGAGGGCGAACAGTCCCCGCAGAACGCCGGCATAGGCACCTTGGTGGGGAGGCAGCCAGCCACCGGGGGACAGGACGGACACGAACGCCGAGACGAGTCCCGGAATTCGCTGCAGGTACTCGAGCGTGCGCGGGCAGCGGCTCCAGTTCTCTGGGAAGGCGTGGCCGTAGAACACGAGCAGATAGCTGTTCCAGCGTGCTCCCCCGTCGGCGTCGGGGGACGCGTAGCCCATGATCTCGTGCACAGGTGCCAGCCGCTCGCGCTCCGCCAGCAGGTTGGCATCGAGCTCGTCGCGGATCGTCTCGAAGCCTCGCTCCAGAGGAGCGACCCAGGAGAGCTGATCCGAGCTCAAGAAGCCGGATCGGGATACCGGTGAGTAGCGCCAGATCAGGCGGTTCATCGCGAGCACGAACGAATGGAGAACGCGCGTGAGGACGGCAGCCATGAGAGCTTCCCCTTCGAGTGGTCTTTTCCCCTCGGGTCGCGGCATCCTCAGATGGTATACGATCCAGCCGATCTCTCAACGCTACACGTCAACGCCTTTCATCCGGGACCGCACATGTGGACGACCTTCTTCACGACCTTCGTCGCCATCTTCCTCGCTGAGCTCGGTGACAAGACGCAGCTCGCCGTTCTCGCGGCATCGGCCCGGGAGCAGAACGGTTGGGCGGTCTTCTTCGGCGCCTGCGCTGCGCTGGTGGCGTCGACTGCGCTCGCCTTTCTCGCCGGGTCCTGGTTGTCTCACCGGCTGGACCCCAAGCTGGTCCGGCGCGCGGCTGGCGCTCTGTTCATCGTGCTCGGGGTCTGGATGATCGCCCGCGCTTGAGCATACACCTCAGCCACGCCCCCGGCGGCGGACCGGCAGAGCAGGCAGGGGGTGAAACTGGGCCCGATGGCGAAGGAGTGCCCAAGCCGGAGCGAGTCAAAGACCAAGTCTGTCGGCGAGGGCTCTGCGCAAGCGAGCTTGGGCCGGGGCGCACCGTGCCGCCAAGACAGCGCACTCCGAGTGGCCCTTGCTCGGCTCCTCTCAATTCGATCGTCAGCGCCGTCGAGGAAGCGGCTCCCAGCTCGGTGACCGCTTCCCGTTTCGGTCGCGCGGGCTCTGTTTTCGGTCGCGCGGGAT